>DATKMS010000478.1:0-35778 GCA_035541735.1 Candidatus Margulisiibacteriota bacterium | reverse complement strand
TTGACGCCCACCGAAGCGCGCTGTGGCCTGCACCTCGGTGCCCTGCAGCCGCGCCAACAACTGCTCCACGGGGCCGCCCGGCGCGGCGTTGATGATGACAAAGTTCAGCACCATGATCCCGAATAGCGTCGGGATGACCAGGAGCAGACGGCGGAGGATGTAGGTGAGCATGAGAGAGAGTGATCAGTGATCGCGTGATCGGTAATCAGTGATCAGTAAGTCAGGGGCCAGGCAAGCTTGAATACTTGATCACTGATCACTCGATCACTGACTCCCTCACTTTCCCCTCCGCGCCTCCAGCGCGGCGGCCTTCGCCGGGTCGATCCACCAGGCATCGAGCTGTACACCCTGAGGCGGGACGACGGAGGGGTACCCGAACTTGTCCCAGTACGCAACGCGGTCGTAGGTCAGGTGCCACTGCGGAATCACCCAGAAACCCCATTGCAAGACGCGGTCGAGGGCATGCACGCGATCGACCAGGGCGGCACGATCCGGCGCCGCGATCACCGCCTCGATGAGGGCGTCGACGACGGGGCTCTTGATGCCGATGAGGTTCTGGCTCCCTTGGCGGGCAGCAAAGTCGGAACCCCAGTAGTTGCGCTGCTCGTTCCCCGGCGACTGCGACTCGGGCCAGCTGGCGACGATCATGTCGAAGTCGAAGTCATCGAGGCGGCGCCGGTACTGCGCCGTATCGATGGTGCGGACGCCAACATGGATGCCGAGGCGTTCCAGGTTCTTGGTGAAGGGTAAGACCACGCGCTCGAACTCCGGCTGCACCAGCAGGATTTCGAACTCCATCACCCGGCCGCTCTCCGCCTGCGTCAGCTTCTTGGTCTTCTCGTCGATCTTCCAGCCCGCCGCACCCAACAGCTCCACCGCCTGGCGCAGATTGCCGCGGATGTTGCCGGAGCCGTCGGTCCGCGGGGGATCGTACTCGGTGGTGAACACCGCCTCGGGGATCTGGCCACGGGACGGCGTGAGGAGCGCGAGTTCGGCGGGCCCTGGCACTCCCTTCGCTGCCAACTCGGAATTGTCGAAGTAGCTGCGCGTGCGCGTGTACTGCCCGTAGAAGAGCGTCTTGTTCGACCACTCGAAGTCGAAAGCGTACGCCAGCGCCTGGCGCACGCGTGCATCCTGGAACAGCGGGCGGCGCGTGTTGTAGGCAAAGGCCTGCATGCCCGCCGGGCGGCTGTTGGGAATGTTCTCCTTGCGCACGGCGCCGCTCTGCAGTGCCGGGAAGTCGTAGGCCGTGGCCCAGTCCTTGGCCGAGACCTCGAGGCGCCAGTCGTATTCGCCGGCTTTGAACGCCTGCAGCGCCACCGTCGAATCCCGGTAGTAGTCGTAGCGCACGACATCGAAGTTATCGCGCCCGACGTTGACCGGCAGGTCCTTCCCCCAGTAGTCGGCGACGCGCCGATAGGTTACCTGCCGGCCCGGCTCGAAGCTCTCCACTTTGTAGGCAGCACTGCCCAGGGGCGGATCGAGCGAGGTGCGCTCGAAGTCTTTGCCTTGCCAATAGTGCTTGGGAAGAATCGGCAATTGACCAATGATCAGGGGCAGCTCTCGGTTCTCACCTGACTTGAAGGTGAACTTCACTGTGCGCTCGCCGACTTTCTCGACCGCCGCGACACTGCTGTAGTAGCCGCGGTAGAATGGCTGCCCCTTGCTACGCAAAGTCTCGAAGCTCCAAATCACGTCGTCGACGGTGATCGGTTGCTGGTCGTGCCAGCGCGCGTTCGGGCGCAGCGTGAACGCCGCCCAGGAACGGTCGGCGGGCGTCTCGATCTTCTCCGCCAGCAACCCATACTCGCTGAACGGTTCATCGGCCGACGGCACCAGCAGCGTATCGTAGATCCGTCCGATACCGTCGGCGGGGTTGCCCTTGATGATGAAGGGATTGAAGCTGTCGAAGGTGCCCAAGGCGGCCTCCTTCAGCTCGCCCCCCTTGGGCGCATTGGGGTTGACGTAGTCGAAATGCTTGAAATCGGGCCCGTACTTCAGGTCGCCGTGCATGGCGATGCCGTGACCGGAGTAGAGGGGCTCTGCCGCAACCGCCGGCGCAGCGCTGCCGACGAGTATCAAGAGCAGACGACCGAGCCGCATCATCGCGGCGGCCGCGCCATGAAGTCGACGACCACCTTGGCCAACTCTTCTCCCTTGTCCTCCTGCAGGAAGTGGCCGGCACCGGCGATCGTCGTGTGCGGTTGGCCCTTGGCGCCCGGAATGGCCGCCTGCAAGAGCTGATCGGCGCCGCGCGTAATGGGATCGGAGTCGCTGAAGGCGGTGAGGAACGGCTTCTCCCATCGTCGCAACACCTCCCATGCCTTGCGGTTCGGCGCGCTCGCCGGATCGTTCGGCGCGTTGGGAACCAGCGTCGGAAATTGCCGCGCGCCGGCCTTGTAGCGATCGTCGGGAAACGGCGCGTCGTACGCGGCGACGACGTCCGCAGGAAGAGTGGTGACACAGCCGCCACTCACGATGCCGCCGACGTGGAATTCAGGCGTCTCCTGCGAGTATTTCTTCCACATCTCGAACGCCTCACCCAACGGCGTATCACCCGTGGGCAAGAACGTGTTCGCCGTCACGATGCGCGCGAACCGCTCGGGGTGCTCGGCAGCCAGGCGCAAGCCGATGAGGCCGCCCCAGTCCTGACACACCAGCGTGATGCCGCGCAGGTCGAGCCGCTCGACAACGCCACGCATCCAATCGACATGGCGCTGATACGTGTAGTCCTCGCGGCGCACCGGCTTGTCGGAGCGGCCGAAGCCGATCAGGTCCGGCGCCACGGCCCGCTGTCCGGCAGCCGTGATCAGCGGAATCATCTTGCGATAGAGATACGACCACGACGGCTCGCCGTGCAGGAGCAGCACCGGCGCCGCACCACGTGGCCCCTCATCGAGATAGTGGATACGCAAGCCGTCGACTTCTACGTAGTGCGGGGCGTACGGAAAGCCGGGAAGATTGCCGAACCGATCGTCAGGTGTGCGCAGCGCGTCCATCGCGTCCTCCTCGCTTGGATAGCGCGCAGCTTAGCTATGAGAGGCAGGCGGCGCAAAACGCTCGCCGCGCGGTTGCTAAAGCAGCGGACAGAAAAGAGCGCAGCGCACAGAACTCAGACAGAGGCGGCCGAAACGGTTCCTCCTCCAACCGACCGACCAGCCATCGATGCCTGAGTTCTGTGTGCTGCGCTCTCTTGGGTTCCCCTACCAGCGGAAATGCACCCTTGCTTTGTATCGTGTTTGTCGCCGCCTTTGGACTGAAAAAATCTGCTCCAACGAGCGGGGCTGGATTTCGCCGATGAATGCGTGGGCCGGCCCACGTCTCGGGTTCTCAGCCGCTCAGCCACGCTGCCACACGTTGCCTCAGGAATCTCCCAAGCCGCCGCGGCTGACGATGTTCCGCCCGAAGCGCGCGGCGAGCGCATCAACGGCCGCGTTGAGCGCGGCGCGCCGTTGCAGGTCGTGTCGACCGAACAGCGATAACTGTCCACCGTCGCCCTCGATCCCACTCACCGAGACCCCAATCAAGCGTACCGTCCTTCCGGGCTGCACGGCACGCCACAGCGCCAACGCGGCATCCGCGATAGACTTCCCATCATCAACCGGCGCCGGCAACGTCACGCGGCGGGTCAGGACCGGATACTTTCCGGGACCGATGCGTTGTGCCAGCTTCAGCTTGAGGGTGACGGTACGGCCGCGGCAGCCGTCGGCGCGCAGGCGGCGGGCCACGGCCTCGGCATGTGCGCTGATGGTGCGCCGCAGGCGTTCGCCGTCGCGCAGATCACGATCAAACGTTTGCTCCTCACCATATGACTTGCGCTGTCGATCGGCTTCAACAACGCGGCCGTCATGCCCCTGCGCCAGCGCCGACAGTATCGTGCCGAGCTTGCCGAAGCGGCGTTCGAGGGTCTCGGGCGCGGCATCGGCCAACGCGCCAATTGTTGTGATGCCGGCGCGGGCGAGGACCGCCTGCGTCGTCGGCCCGACGCCCCACAACTGGCTCACCGGCAGCGGGCGCAGAAACGCCCTCACCTGCGCGGCCGGCACCTCCAGTAGGCCATCCGGCTTGCAGAGACCGCTGGCAATCTTGGCGACCATTTTCGTCGGGCCGATGCCGACCGACACCGCCAGGTCGGTCACCGCACGCACGCGCTGCTTGAGCCGCCGCCCAATCGCCACGGCTGAACCAAACAGCCGTAGAGATGCACCGATGTCGAGGAAGGCTTCATCCAACGACACGGGCTCGACAAGCGGCGTGAACTCCTCGAAGACCGGGCGAATCTGTCGCGCCACCTCGGCGTAGCGCTGCATCCGGGGCGGCACGAAGATGCCGTGCGGACACAACCGCCGGGCATGCACACCGGGCATCGCCGAGTGCACCCCGTACACCCGCGCCTCATACGAAGCGGTCAGCACCACCCCACGCGGACTGGTGCCGCCGACGATCACCGGTTGCCCCCGCAACTCGCGGCGGTCGCGCTGCTCCACCGCGGCATAGAAGGCATCCATGTCCGCATGCATGATCGTGGGAGTCGGGGCTGCCACGGCCCCATTGTCGCGTGGCCCGCGGCGGGGAACAAGCGCACGCAAAGCCCCTAGCCCTCCAGATTATTTCGCGCTAAGGACACGGGATGAGCGGCTTCCCGCCAGGGGGATCCGGGGGATTCATGCCGATAGGGATGCAGACGAGCAGCGGCCAGCGGCGCTGGTCAGCCAGACGCCGTCACGACATGCACACCGTGTTCAGCCCCGGCGTGCTCGCCATTCGCTAGTTCCGTCCGTGGACTTCAACCGTCTGCTCCTGCTGCTGCTCAACCTCGGGCTCATCGTCCTGTTCGCCGTACTGCTGCGGCGGCCGGGACTCCTGGGGTTCGCCAAGGGGGGCAAATGGTACGCCACCTGGCTGACCATCGGCGTCATCACCCTGATGGACGAGCTGACGTCGGTGTTCTACGCCCCGGCCGAGGCGCATCGCTTCATCGGCCTCACGGCCATCTTCTTCATCGCCTTCACCTCGCTGCTCATGCGGGTGCTGTCCAGCCGCATGGTAGAGATCGCCCAGATCCTCGAGCAGAACAACATCCGTGGCGGCGGGGTGTACTCGTTCTCCTACCTCGTGCTCGGACCGGTGGCGTCGTTCGTCGCCGTCGCCTCGATCATGGTCGACTACATTCTGACCGCCTGCATCTCGACGGTGAGCGCGGTCATCAACGGCACGACCTTCCTGCCCATCGGCCACGGGGGAGAATACCTGCTTATCCTGGGCATCATCTGGGCCGTGTGTGGGCTGAACATCCTCGGCATTCATGAAAATGCGCGCGTCACCTTCGGCATCTTCGTCGCCGCGGCCTTCGTGTTCGTGAATCTGATCCTGCTCGGCCTCCTCCATATGAACCACGCCAGCCCCGAGGTCATGCTCGCCAGCGCCCGGCAGGTGATCACCGACGTGAGCGGCCACAGCTTCCCACACGCCGTGCAGGCGATCACCATCGGGGTCGCCAGCTGCGTGTTGGCCTATTCGGGCATCGAGTCGGTGATCCAAACCGCCGGCCTCGTCGAAAACTGGCGGGACATTTCACGTGCCTATTGGTTCCTGGCCCTGACGGTCGGCGTCGTCACACCAATCGTGTCGGCGTTGGCGCTCTCCTCCCCGATCAACTTCGCCGAGCACGAGGGGGACCTGATTCCACATTGGGCCAGCATGGTCGGCAACGACTTCTTCGGTGCCGTCGTCGGCGTCTTCGGCAGCGTCATCCTGATCATGGCGGTCAACACCGCCTACGTCGCGTCGAGCGAGCTGCTCGAACGCGTGGCGCATCGCTACCGTTTCGATTGGCTGATCGCCACCAACCGTCGCGCGTCACTGTACCGCATCCACCTGATCAACGGCGCGATGTACACGGCGATCATCCTGATCACCAAGGGCTCACAAACGATCCTGGCCGAGATGTACGCCATCGGCCTGCTCGCCAGCTTCTGCATCAACATCGGCTGCCTGCTGATCTACCGCTATTTCCGCGGCACCAAGGACATCCGCGCCTACTACACCTCGCGGGCCGCGACGTTGGCGCTGGAGTTCATCCTGGTCGCCTGTTTCATCTACCTCGCTCTGCACAAGCCCTACGGCACCATGCTGTGGGCCGGCGTCGTCGCGGTCTTGCTGGCGGCCGGCATTCCCTTCTCGCGCCGCTACGGCCCCGAGGTGCAAGAGAAGCGACGCAGTGATTTCCCAATGGACATGATCCTGGCCCTCGCCGAGCACGACGGGCCGCTGCACGTCTACTTCCGCCGGCCGGGTGAGCTGGAGGCATCACAGGACGGACAGGGCTTGGTCTTCATCACGTTCTTCTCGCCGCGACAGCCGATTCCACCGAAGGTTGCCGCCAATCACTTCCGCTTCCCGCTGGGAGGCACGGGCGTGTACCGCAGCATCACGGCGGTGCTGGAGTTGTTACAGGAGGAGTTCGCCGGCCAGGATCTCCACGTGCACCTGGGCTGGCCGCTGTCCTCCTGGCTCGACCGCATGTCGACCGGGGTCTTCGTCGCCAACCTCATGCGCCTGCCGGGCAGCTTTCCGCGCCTGCGCTTCTCCATCGACTACGCGCCGCCGACACTGGGCCCGGTGGAAAAGGCAAGCGCCACGCCGGGCACCAGCAGCGCCAGCGCCGCCTAGTTCTAACAGCCTGGTGAAAAAGGCCGCCGATGCCCTGAACCGTCATTCCCGCGAACGCGGGAATCCAGACCTTCCGCATGCTTCTGGACCCCCGCTTTCGCGGGGGTGACGATGGCGACCAGTTTTTCAACGGGCTGCTAGGGAGGCTATCTCAAAAATAGCCGACAACAGACTCGGAGACGACGGACAACAGACGCAACCCCTTGCCGACATTGGGCCCGGGTCTGTTGTTTGACCTGTTGTCTGTCGTCAGCAGGTTTTGAGACAGCGCGACGTGCAACAGGCTACCAGCGCCGCGGCTGCTCACGCCGGCTGAGATTCGGCAGCCACGGGACGCAGCCGGCGCTTGCCGGGCGCTGCCTTGCGGCCGCGCTCGCGCCATTCGCGGCGCTCCGGGACGTCGCGCCATTCGCGAAACGACGCCTCGATGTCGGATACGAAGTCGTGCAGGTCGGGCAGCAGGTCCCACTCGGCGGTGAAGCCCCAACACAACTTGCCCGCATAGCTGAACAGCACGACGCCGAGGCACAGGTAGTCCGTCAGCGGAATGAACCCATAGTTGTCGAGCATCTTGGCGCCCAGCAGGTATAGCGGCACCTGCGGACCAGGGACGTTGGTGACCACGAGATTGAACGGCAGTGCGCGCGTCGCCATGCGCGCCCCGAGCGACAGCAACGTCGACGGTGTCCATTCAGCGACCTGCGTCAGCATCTCCGCACCCAACGCTTGCTTCGATTCTTTGAGGCGGGCAGTGGTCTCGCTGATCTTGTCGAGGCGCCGGAGCGGGTCGCGTTCGGCAAGCGGCATCGGCACCATCCAGGCGGAGACGCGGTTGCCCATGGTGCCGCGCTCTTCCTGCGTGCGCACGCTCACCGGCGCCATGACGCGGAAGTCGAGGTTGTCGACCCGCACGCCGCGCCGCTGCAGGAAGCGTCTGACGGCGCCCGCAACCGTTGCCAGAACGATGTCGTTGAGTGTCCCCCCAACCTGGTTCTTCACGGCCTTCACGTCAGTGAGATCCATGGCCAGCCAATCGAACCGCCGATGCGGCCCGATCGGTTGGTTCAACGGCGTCTCGGACGGGCCGCGGATACCCGTGCTGAGTGTGTCACGCAACGCCCGCAGCCGCGCACGAATGTCGGACCGCGGGTCACGAGCCTCGCGAACGACCTCCGGCAGGTTGCGCGCGATCTCCACCGGCAGGCTGGCATACCGCCGCAGCGCGTCGCTCGCGAGCTCGAAGGAGCTGGGCGCCGGCCGCGGCAGCCAGCGCGGCGCCGGCTCGAAGTGGTCGCTCGGCTCGGGTTTGAGCAAGACGTTCAGCAGATCGACGCTCGACGTGCCGTCGACCATGCAGTGATGAATCTTGCTGATCATCGCGAACTGGTCGGGGTTCTCGAGCCCCTCGACGATCCACATTTCCCACAACGGTTTGGCGCGATCGAGGTGCTGCGACATAACACGCGCGGCAAGACGCTTGAGCTGGCGGAGGTCTCCAGGTTTGGGCAGCGCGGTGTGGCGGACGTGGTAATGGATGTTGAAGTGGCCGTCGTCGACCCAAACCGGCTGGCCTTCGAGTGGCGTGTACGCCAGCCGTTGCCGATAACGTGGGATCAGGTGCAAGCGCCCGTTGACGTAGTCGCGGATCTTGTCGATGTCGATGCCGCCGGCGGCGTTCTTCAGGGGTCCGGCCTCGCACATCGCCGTGCCCGCAACATGCATGGGGCTATTGGCGCCCTCCATGAGGAGGAACGAGTTGTCGAGAAAGGTCAGGCGATCGTAGGCATACTTTGCCATGTGACTCCCTCCTGCAGACTGCGCACACCACCTTTACCGCTACGGCTGAAACCCGTAAAGCCTGCCCCGTCTGGTACGCAGCAGCCAAACGCGGCCCGCTTGCCCTCGGCCAGACGCCACGTGCGTCGCCACTTCCTTTTTTCTCGAGTCGCCGGGAGCCCAAATGGAACTTTTTCCGCGGCGCCATGGTTTGCAGTTTGCGAAGCACAGCGCAGAAGACACCACGGAGGATTCCCGCAGGTGATCACAACCGCAAGGAGCCCGTTCATGCACCCACGTCAGTTTTGTCATCTCGCCATTGGAACGATTCTCGCCCTTGCCACGCCGCTGCTTCTGCTCGGGTGCGGCGAGAGTCACCAGGACCTGGTCTTGGCGCCAACTGCAACGCCGACTCAAACACCGCGGCCTGGATTCTTGCAGACCAATCTGGTCGCCGATGTCGTCGGCGTTGCCGCGAATACCGACGCGGCCTTGCTGAATCCGTGGGGCGTTGCGTATGCGCCGACGGGCCCGTTCTGGGTCAGCGACAATCACTCCGGCGTGAGCACGCTGTACAACGGCAGCGGCATGCCCTTCCCCAGCCCGACCCCGCTGGTGGTCACGATTCCTCCGCCACCCGGGGTTTCGGATCCCGCCGCGCCGACGGGGATCGTCTTCAATGGCACCACGGACTTCGTGGTCACCGCGGGCAGCAACTCCGGCCCCAGTCTATTCATCTTTTCGACCGAGGACGGTACGCTTTCCGGTTGGAGCCAGGGCGTGGACGTGGCCAACGCCATTCTGATGGTCGACAAGTCCGGCTCCGACGCCATCTACAAAGGCTTGGCGCTCGGCAGCAACGCCTCGGGCAACTTCCTCTTCGCCACCGACTTCCACAACGGGCGGGTCGAGGTCTTCGACAAGAACTTCGCGCCCGCCACACTTGCGGGCTCGTTCACCGATCCGAATCTCCCGGCGGGGTTCGCGCCGTTCGGGATTCACAACATCGGCGGCAGCCTTTACGTGACTTACGCCAAACAGGATGAAAACCAGGAAGACGACGTGAAGGGCGCGGGAAACGGTTACGTCAACGTCTTCGACATGAACGGCAATATGATCAAGCGGTTCGCCTCGCAGGGCAGCCTGAACTCGCCCTGGGGCATCGCCCTCGCTCCTGCCTCGTTTGGACAGTTCAGCAACGCCCTCCTCGTCGGCAACTTCGGTGACGGGCGGATCACCGCCTTCAACACCAGCAGCGGTGCCGTGCTCGGGCAACTGACTGACACACACGGCACGCCGATCGCCATCGACGGCCTCTGGGCATTGATATTCGGCAATGGTGCAAATGCGGGGAGCACGAATACGCTGTTCTTCAGCGCCGGTCCGGGCGACGAGGAACACGGTCTGTTCGGTTCGCTGCGGGCGGCGTCGGAGTAGGGCCGGCGTCCAAGGTCACGCTGCCGTCCGCTGGCCGACGGCGCGCTCCGGGCTTGCAAGTCCGAAAGGCCGTTCGGCAACGAGCGCTGCACTGGCGAGCCGGGATACGCAGGACCCCGGAGCGGCGCACGGCGGTGCGCCCTTGGCGTTCACTCCGCTGCGCCGCCACGCTTCATGTGATAGCGGAAGTCGCAATACGTCGCGCCCTGCATGATGGTCTGTGTACGGCGGAACTCGAGGTCGGGGCTGCCGACCTCGGCGACGTATACGTCCGCATCGCACAGCAACAGCCCTCCCAGCTCCGGCTCGCCGAGGGCGCGAAAGAACTCGGCGTACCGGCAGCCAGTGACGTTGAACTCCATGGTATCGGCGTCGTGCTTGATGAAGTCGACATCGATGGCGTCGCCGATGCGCGGCATGCTGGCGGCGTTCACGGCAGCCCACTTATCGAGTGGCGTCCCCGGCGTCCGCGCACCGATGGCATGGAAGAGATTGCGCGACCATTCGCCCAGCGCCTGGCGCACGATCGCGTTGGCACGGTCGTCACCCAGCTCTTCGCGAAAGGCGCGGATCACCGGTAGCAGCACCTGCGCCTGTATCTTCACCTGATCGAGGAGCGAAATGTTCTCGTTGATTTCGATGTCCATGGCTCTCCTTTACCCGCCGGAGGCGACCGCCAGACCCGGCTTGTGCGCTTCCAGAGACGTTGCCGCACCCACGGCATAACGAGTTTTCCCAGCTTGGGCGGCGCGATTCAAGAGACCCGGCCTTGCAAACGCAGCGCGCTGCGGGCACTTTCAAGGTTGGAGAAACATCCACCAAATTCCGGCATCTACAGTAAGAGCGTCATGGAGGACGTCGGGCCAGCTGAAGACCGTACCGCGGCCAGCCGCATCATCGCGGCGCGGCTGAAGCTGCGCGAGCGCTTCTTCGAGCGCATCGCGCAAACGCCAGCCATGTCGGACGGCCAACCGCTGGGTAGCGGCCCCCCGAATCGGCACGGCATGCCCAAACTGCCCGTCGGTCAACACGCGACGGCACCTGGGAAATGGCCGGTCCTCGACCTTGGCCGCCAGCCGATTGTTTCGGTGACCGAGTGGGAACTGATCGTCGACGGCGAATGCCACAACCCCCTGCGGCTGGACTGGCAGCGCTTCATCGAACTCGAGCAGGCGGAGGATGAAAGCGACTTCCACTGCGTGACCGGCTGGTCGAAGCTCAACACACGCTGGAAGGGCGTGCGCTTCTCCACCATCGCCGCCCTCGCGGAGCCGACGGATCAGGCGCACTTCGTCGTCTGCCACGCGTACGACAACTACACAACCAATCTGCCGCTGGCCGAGGCGCTCAAGGACGACGTCCTACTGGTGCACACGGCCGACGGGTATCCGCTGCCCCGCGAGCACGGCGGTCCGGTGCGCATGATCACGCCGCAGCTGTATGCCTGGAAGGGCGCCAAGTGGATCCGCCGCATTGAGTTCACCCACCTCGACCGCCCCGGGTTGTGGGAGAGCAACGGCTACTCGAACACGGCGCACCCGTGGCGCAACGACCGCTACGCGCGGTAAGACGCGGAGAGATCTTGAACCATGAGCAGCAGGTGCATCCGGCCACCGGAGCGCAAACGCATCCCGGGAACGAGAACCGGACCGCCGAGATGACGGAACCCCATGCGGCCGAAGAACGCGACCGCCGTCGTGTTCTCGGCAAGCGTCGCCAGATGGCACCCAGGTGATTTGACCTCACGCAATCGCGACAGCCACGCACGCATCAACCGGGTACCGACTCCGCAACCACGCGCCTCGCCGACGAGGTTCATGTGCAGATGCGACGGCCAGCGGGGGTCGTTCAGCTCACCGGTCGGAGAGCCTCCCTGACGCACCGTGTCCCATAACGAGCGCCAGAGAAAGCCCGCTGTCCCGGGACGCAGGAGCAAAAATCGCCGGATCACTTGTTGGCCGAGGACGGCCGCCGGGTTCGGTGCACGCGCCGAATCCACGCAACCGAGCAGGTAACCCACGACCCGTCCCTCGGTCTCGGCCACGAACGCAGACTCGGGCTCGCGGTCGGTGTAGTACGCGGTCCAGATCTCCGCGAAGCTGGCGACGTCGCGCCAATACCAGTCCGGCGTGTCCCCCATGTAGCCGGCGCGGTAGGCGATCGCGCGCACCGCCTCGCGGTCCGCGTCACAATAAGGACGCACCCTGACCTGGCCTTCCAGCCTGCTCTGCCGGGCCACAACCGGACAGCCAGCTTCACCGCTCACCATGGCACCTGAAGCCTTTGTACCTCGCATCGTGCACTTGCCTCAACGCCGGAGGTTGGCTTGACCGGGGTACCCCGGGAACTGCTACGATTGAGAGCGCAGAGCGCAGGCGAAACGCATGTCCGCGCCAGACGCCGACGTTGCCGAAGCCTCCCGGCGGTACTTCAACCGCTGGGCGCCGCGCTACGACTACAGCTTGGCGCAAATCTGGTTTCGCGAAAACCATCGACTCATGGTGCAGGCGGTCGACCCGGCGACGGAGGCACGGATTCTCGACCTCGGCTGCGGGACCGGACAGCTCGCGGCACGTCTGGCGCGCCGCGTGCCGCACGGGACCGTGCTCGGTGTCGACCCCGCCGACGAAATGATACGGGTCGCACGCCGGCAGCAGCGTCGCAGGAACCTCAGCTTCGAGGTGGGCAGCAGTGATGCGCTACCGGCGGAGGCCCGGACCTTCGACGTTGTCGTCAGCACCATCTCATTCCACCACTGGAGCCGACCCGTGGAGAGTCTTCGGGAGATTGCCCGCGTGCTCCGACCCGGCGGGCGGCTGCTGATCCTCGACTTCTGCCGCGACAACCCGTTGATCACGGCGCTCGACCAGGTGCAAGGCTGGCTCCAGCCGTCGCACGCCGGTATTGCCTCAGCGACCGAGATGCGCCGCTACTTCTCGCGGGCGCGCTTTCGCCATGTTGAGATCACCAAGCCCCGCTGGTTCCTCATGCTCGCCGAGGGAAGTTCCCCTTGAGCCGCTGGGGACCTCGTGCTTGTTCGCAATCAGCCTCTGCCCTTTCGTGCAATCGGGGTTCCTGCGCCGCCTCCCCAGCCGCGACGCGGCGCCAACGTGGCGCGCCGGCGCCGCTCACCGGTTTCGATGAGATCGGAAATACCAGCAGGCGGCACTCGATGGCGCCGTTGTAGAGCACGTGCCGCCGCGTGCTGCGCAAGCCGATGCGCTTGGAGAGAGCGGCGTTGCCGGTGAGTACGTAGCCCGTCCAGCCGGGGAACGTGCGCCGCAGCGTGTCGCCCAGTTCGGCGTACAGCGCACCCAGCGCCGCACGATCGCCCAGCCGTTCGCCGTACGGCGGGTTCGCCACGACGATGCCGGGAAGGTGGCGCGGCCCGTGCGCCGGGATCGGCGCGCTGTCGGCCAGGGCGCGCCGCTCGATGTGGACTCTGCCGCGCAGTCCGGCGTGCTCGACATTCCGCAGAGCACTGCGCACCGCAGCTGCCGACGCGTCGTAGCCGTGGATCGGGGGCAGGCGTTTGGGATTCCGGATCTCCTGTTCCTCGGCTTCACGGCACAATCGTGTCCACACCTCCGGCTCATGGCCGCACCAGCCAAGGAATCCGAAGTACGTGCGCCGTCGTCCCGGCGCCACGCGCGCGGCGATCAGCGCGGCTTCAATGGGGAGTGTGCCCGATCCACACATCGGATCGACGAACGGCGCACCGGCAGCGGCCAGCTGCGGCCAGTCGGCAAGGAACAACACCGCCGCCGCCAGATTCTCTTTGAGCGGCGCCGCGCCACCGCCTTGCCGGTAGCTGCGGCGGTGCAGGCTCTCGCCAGAAAGATCAACGCTGACCACGGCGCGGTCCGCGTGCACGTACACGTTGACCCGCACGTCTGGATGCGCGACGTCGATGGACGGCCGCGCCCCGGTGTGCTCCCGCAGTTGATCGACGATCGCATCCTTGGTTTTCAGTGCCGCAAAGTGCGAGTGCGTGATCTGAGAGTGAGACACCGCGCAGTCCACCGCCAGCGTACGGCGCGCGTCGAGGTGTTCCGACCAGCGGATCGTGCGTACGCCGTCATAGAGCGCCTGCGGCGTCGGCGCCGGAAACGTGGCCAGCGGCAGCAGCACGCGGTTGCCCACGCGCGACCACAAACACACGCGGTACGCGACCTCCAGGGTGCCGGCAAATGACACCCCAGCGCGGGCCACCTCGGCGCTGCGCCCACCCAGAGCGTGCACTTCGTTCAGCAGCAGATCCTCCATGCCTTTGGCCGTGGTGGCGAACAGAGCGAGTGCGTCGGACATGATCGGATCTCAATGCTGAGGCGCCATGCGGCAGCTTAGCCCGCCCGCCGGCGGGATCAACACCATGCGATTTGAACCGGCGGCGCTGTTGACGCCGGTGCCGGTTTGGCCGTAAGAATCATGCAAACCGTCATCTGAGCAAGAACTGCCGTGGCAGAAGCTCTGAGTTTCAACGCGGACTTCATTCTCGGCGCGCAGATCGAGGCGCGCGCCCAGCACCCGGTGACCGCCAACAAGGTCCTGCTGATGCAAGGCGACCGGACGTGGACCTACCGTCAGTTCCGCGACGAGTCGGTGCGCCTGGCACATTTCCTCCTGCGCCGCCTCGGGCACATCGACGAGGCGCACCCCGGCCACGTGGCGATGCTGCTGGAAAACCATTTCGAACTGCTGGCGCTGTACGGCGGTTGCGGCTACGCCGGCTTGACGCTCTTCGGCATCAACACCGGTTTGCGCGGCGAGGTGCTCGCCGGTGTCATCAACCAGTCGCGCGCGCGCCTGCTCATCGTCGATCAACACCTGATGCCGGAGGTCGACCGCATCCGCGCTACGCTCAAGCACATCGGAGCAGAGAACATCCTGGCTCTGCGTGCCAGTGAGGCAACGGACGCGGGTGAGATTCTCGCAGCAGCCGAGCTGCAGGCCTGTGTCGCGACGGAAGTGGGTGGACTTGAGAAGTCGCTCGACGCACCCGCCGTCGAGGTAACGTCGGACCGCAACTTGATGGTCATCTATACGTCGGGAACGACCGGCCTTCCAAAGGGCATCAACAACAATCACATGAAGCTCCTGGCCACGGGCATGCTGGTGGCGTCCAACCTGGAGCTGACACACGAAGATGTCGGCTACGCCTGCATGCCCCTCTTTCATTCGAACTCCATGTTCATCGGCTTCATGCCGGCGTTTTGGGTCGGGGGCGCGATCGGTTTGCGGGAACGCTTCAGCGCCAGCGAGTTCGTGGCCGATGTGCTGCGCTATGGCGTGACGTTCTGGAACTACGTGGGCGAGCCGGTGCACTACGTCCTAGCGGCGATCCAGAAGGCGTACGGCGGTGACGAGGCGCGCATCGCCGCCGAAATCACCAACCACCCGCGCAACAAGTTCCGCTACGCCGCCGGCAACGGGGCGGCGCCGCCGGATATCGACCGCTTCACGCGCTGGATGGGACTTGACGACATGTTCGAGATCTACGGCTCGACCGAGGCCGCCATCAGTACCTTTCGGCGCAAGGGCGATCCGCGCGGCTCCGTTGGCGAAGTGACCGACGACGCGGTGAAGATTCTGGACCCCACCGGCCGGGAGTGCGCGCCGGCGCAGATCGGTGCGGACGGCAAGCTGCTCAACTACGAGCAGGCGGTCGGCGAGATCTGCCGCGTCGCCGCTGACACCAGCTTATTCCAGGGCTACTTCGACAATCCCAAGGCGAATGCCGAGAAGTACCGCGACGGCATCTATCATTCCGGCGACCTCGGCCACATCCTGATCAAGGACGGGCGGCGCTACCTGTTCTTCGACGGGCGCACCGACGACTGGATCCGCAAGGACGGCGAGAACTTCTCGGCCGGGCAAGTCGGGCGCATCATCTCGGAGCATCCGGACGTCGCCCTCGCGGTGGCCTACGGAGTGCCATGCGCGGTCTCCGATGAGCTGGTGATGGCGGCGATCAAGCTGCGCGCGGGCGCAACCTTCGATCCCAAGGGATTCTACGCCTGGTGCGAGGCGCAAGTGACCGGGGCCAGCATGGACCGCAAGTGGTTCCCCGACTTCGTGCGCCTCGTCGACGACTTCGAGTACACCAAGACGCAGAAGGTGCTCGTGCGCAACCTGAAGAAGGAGCACTTCAACCCGCACTACCGGCGCGGCGAGCCGATCTACTGGCGCCGCCGCGGCGAGAACTGCTTTCGCCCGTTTACCGACGCGGACTTCGAGACCGTGCGGACGGAGTTCACGGCCGCAGAGCGGTTGCACCTGCTGGATCGCTGACCGCGGCCGTGCGCCTTCTTTTGGCGTCATCTCAGCTCAGCCGGTGGCGCGCTGCTGCGCTTGCGCCTCGAGCAGCCGATACGCCGCTTGCGGCTGATGGAAGCCCTTTAGCGTCAGCTCGCCGGCAGGCTCGGTGCGGTAGCCGTCATGCAACTCGCCACGCACGCGTGCCGTGATCAAGATCTCGCCTCCCGCCGCTGCGGCGCTGAGTCGCGCCGCGAGGTTGGTGACGTTGCCGATCACTGCGTAGTCGCGGCGGCCTTCGTAGCCAACGAAGCCGCAGGTGGCGTAGCCGGTGTGAATGCCCATGCCGACGTCGATCTGATAGCCCTTGCGCAGCCATCCTTCCCGCAGCCGCTGCACATCGGTGCGCATCGCCAGCGCCATGCGCACTGTGCGCTCGACGTGGTCGGCCTGATCGACGGGGTCATTGAAGAAGACCATGAAGCCGTCGCCGGCAAAGCGCTCCAGGGTGCCGCCGAACGCGGCGATGCGTCGTCCCATCGCCGCATGGTACTCGGCCAGCGTCGCCATCACCTCCTCGGGCTCGACGCTGTCGGAGAAAGAAGTGAAGCCGCGCAGGTCGGCGAAGAACACGCTCACCAGCTTGCGCTGGCTGCGCAGCTCCGCGGCCCCGCCCCTGGCCATCACCTGATCGATGATCTGCGGCGGAAAGAAGCGCTTGAGGTCAGCGAACTCCGTCTCGCGCTCGCGCAGGCGTTGCGTGGCCTCGACGCGTGCAATCGCTTGCACGGCCTGCTGCGCCACCGTCGACAGGGCGGCCAGCTCAGGCGCCGCGTAGACGTCGCCGCTGGCGCGCGCGCCGATGCCGAGCCCTCCGACCACCACGTCGTCGCGCAGCAACGGCAGCAACAGCTCCGCCTGCAAGCGGTCGAAGCAGGCGTAGCAATCGCCCCTGATGTTGGCGTACTGCGGCTCGATGGCGACGTGGTCGCGCAAGATCTCGCGGCGCGTGGTCTTCAAGAGCTGCACCAACGTCTCGTCTCCCAAGCGACGACCCGGTGCCAGCGCGCAGCCCACGGCGCTGACGTGCTCGTCGGGCAACAGGAACGCCACACAACTCTGCGCATCGCACAGGCGCTCGGGCGCACCTGCCAGGGCAGCCAACACCGCGTCGACCGTGGGGCTGGCTGCCAGCTCGGCACCGATGGCGCGCACGAGATCGGGAAAGCGTGTGCGCTTCGGATACAGCCAGGCGTTCAGCCGCTGGTCGAACAGCGGCCACCAATACAGCAAGGGCAACAGCAACACCGCAACCGCATAGGGGCGGACTGTCGTGAGCAACACGGCGAAGGCCGTCAACACGCCAACGACCACCGCATAGATCACGGCGCGCCGCACGGCGATGCGGGCGTTGAACAGCTCGTGGCGCGCCGTGAGATACCCGAGCGCCAGCAACAGCACCGTCAGCGCCCAGTACGCCAGCCGGATGTCGATGACCACCATCTGCAGCGCGCCGCGCAAGAACAGCAGAACCCCAATTGGCAGAACACCAAACAGTACCCCGGCGAAGAGGACGCGGGCACGCTGCGTCACCAGCGGGTCACGATCACCCAACGCAAGAACGCAACAGCGGCCGACGAAGAACAGCATGCCCAGCAGCAGGACGGTGGTGTCCAACCCGCCGCCGACGTAGCGCAATGGTCCGGCAAAGTTCGTGTACCACGCTGCCGCCTGGGCCACGGCGATGGCGGCACCGAGGCCGTACACCACCAGCAGAATGCGCGGACGCCGGAGGAGCAGCGGATGCACCACGGGAAACGCGAGGCCGGCATGGAACGGCACGCAACAGACAAAGCCAACCATCGCACGAAAGTAGAGAACGTGCAGAAAGTTGTCCGCTCCGGCGCCAACGAACTGGCTGGTGAGTACCCCACCGATGGCGCAGCACAACGCCAGCAGCGCCCAACTACTGGCGGTAAAGGGACGGAGCAGAAAGCTGGCGATAGCAACGGTGACGAAGAGCACCCCGAGCCCAGTCGTGGATCCCTCGGCATAGAACACGTCCGTCCAGCGTAGCGCGCGCACCGGCACGCTGACCTGGCTGACCGTACCGTCCGGGCGCTGCAGCGTCAGGATGTTGGTGTCGCCCGTGGCGCTGCGCAGGTTGGCCCGGACCTCCAGCCACCACAAGCGGCCTTGCAGGGCTTGGCCGTTGATCCGCAAGGCGCGCCCACCGCCGTACAGCCCGGCAGCGCCCGCATCGTCGCGCGTCGGGAAGACGTCGCGCCCATCCATCACCCAACCGACGTCTGGCTTGCCGACGCGCTCGACCTTGTCGGTGAATGCGATGCCGAGGCCGACGATGTACACGCCGACGAGCGTGGCAAACAGCGCCTTCTGCCGAACCGTGCCGTCGCGGAAGTGCATGGGCCTCCCTGCCCTCCTTAGTGCAGGGAGGGCGTCGGGCGCAATCGGCTGCACATCCATCCACACCGCCTGGGGCGGTTGCGGAACCGCGGTCCGGGCTGCCCCAGGCTAGTGGCTGGCCGCCCCCTGTGGGGCTGCTCACCCTCCCGCCGTGCCGCTGCTTATCATCAGACCTGTAAGGGCGGCACGTCATGAGGCAGGGGCAACCCCCCTGGCAAGGCCAAGCTTCTTCGTCGGGCGTGGCCCCTGGCGTGACCGCTTACGTCGCCGATACCCAGTTGCCGTGAAAGCCGTACGGCACGCGCCGCGGGATCTGCACGCGTGCAATCGGTTCGCCGCCGACATTCTGCGCGTCAAGCAGGACGAACTCGCTGCGATTGTTCGCCGCGTCGTAGACGAACGTCATGAGATAGCCCTCATCCTCCGCCGCTGTTGTGCTTCGCGGCACGAACACCGCCTCGCCGCAGCCCTTCCCCGGTCCGAAGTCGTGCGTCTCCTGCCGACCGGTCTGATGATCATACTTGTAGATGGCGTTGAAGGTCGGTGGGCCTTCCATCGACGCTCCTGCACCGGCCATGTAGCCGTAGCGATGCTGCAACCCGACCTTGCCCTCGTTGACACGTGGGAACTCGGCGATGCGGTCGTCGAGCGGCTCCGACCGGAGCGTGCCGGCAGCGAGATCGATGGTCCATCGATGCAGGCGCGGGTTCACTTCAGGCCCCTGCGGCTTCTCTTGCCCGCTCGGATCCATGAAAGTCAGCTTTCCAAAGCGCGCCACCTCCACCACCAATCGCTGCCCTTCGGCATAGGCATTCATCGGATGGAACACGTAGCTGGCCTCGGTGCTGTACCACTTCACATCAGCATTGCCGCCGCTGCGTGGCATGACGCCGATACGCGTTCCGCGCTCCGGTTCCCAGGTGAACAAGGTTCCGTTGGCGGCGACGTTTTCGATGCTGAACACCAGCGGACAGAGGATGAAGATGACGTAGTCGCGCGTGGTCACGAAGTCATGGATCATCGACGGCCACGCAATGTCGATCTCTGCGCTGCGCACCAAGCGGCCGTCCTTGTCGGCAACGTGATACGTCAAGTACGGCGGGAAGGGCGCATAGCCGAAGAACAGCATTTCTCCGGTCTCCGGGTCCGTCTTCGGATGAGCGGTCATCGCCGTCTGCAGCTTGCCGTTGAAATCGTACTCGCCCAGCGTTTCGAGGGTGCCCGCCTGCAACTGTGTCGGCAGCGCCCCCTCCATCAGCGCCAGCAGCCGGTTGGCGTGAAACACGATGTTGGTGTTGGCGGTGTTCTTGAACTGCGGCGCCTCGGTCATCGCCACGCTGATGTCGAGCAGTCCCGGATACAGGGCCCGACCAGCTTGCCGCTCCTCATCCAGACCTCTGCTGCGCACCCAGCGGTTGCGGTATGTCGCCTTGCCGTCGCGCAGGGTGACGGCGTGAATCATCCCATCGCCGTCGAACCAGTGGTACCGCCCCTTGGGCTCGAAGGCCGGGTTGGGTCCGTTGCGGTAGTATGTCCCGTTCAGCTCACGCGGGAGCGCACCGATCACACGCAACTCTGCATAGTCGTCCTCGCTGCGGACCGGTCCGAAATTGCCCTGCAGAAATGGATTGGTTCGACTTTCGCGGCTCATCGGCGGCTCCTTTCCCCTCTTTGTTACCCCGCGCCGACTGGGAATAGTCAGGCCCTGATACAAATAGGTGAAGGCGGAATGTAACGCCAGCACTGCTCGTTCTGCTCGTCCGCTGGATCAAGCGCGGCGTTCTCGTGCTGCCTTGCCAGGCAGCCGCATGGCTCCTGCCGGTTCTTCGCGCTCGGCTAAAGTCGCTTGTAATAGCCAAAATCGAAGCTTTCTCTTGCAAAATGCGCTGGCACCGCGATAGCACCTAAACTCGGATCAAATTCAGAGGGGGCAACCGTAGTCTGCTTGTACTACGCGAGGCAGTCCTGCGTGTGACGAAGGCGAAGACGCCGGCTCCTCAAGCCGTTTGATTTCATGGAGCACGGTGCGCAGAAGTCTGCCGGGGACGAACACGCCAAGTCGGCTGCGACCGTGCGGACGCCGCGCCGCACCGCCGATGACTACGTAGCTTGGGTCCGCCGCCTGTCTGCGCTCGGGCTTCTCGCCCTTCTGCACGCCTGCCAAAGTGGTGGAGGAGGTGGCAGACCAGCAGCATCGAACACACCGCTGCCTAGCGAAAGTGCTGCGCCCACAGTCACCAGAACTCCTTCGCCGCCGGTTACGGTCACCCGCCCACCCGCAACGACAACGGCTGATGTCCGCATCCTCTGGGAACAACCGGACCACACCATGAGCGATGAAATCCCGCCTGCCGTCCACACGGTGCGGGTTGTGTTTGAGTCGGCGGCTGGCCTGCGCTGTTGTCTCGCCATCGACGTCGTCAACGGCGGGGGTGGGCACTTGGTTCTCGCGGACCTACCGGGGGGACCGGCGACCCTCCGTGTCGCAGGGTTCGCCACCGATTTCGCACCCTCCTTGAATGGCATAACCGATATCTGCCCGGTGCAACCGGCCGATGCCGGGAAGCCCTGTGACACGGCGCAATCAGCCACGCCGGCCTTCGAGAATCAACCGGTGGACGTCGTCATTGTGCCAGGAGGAAGCGCGCGCGGCGGCGACGTGAATATCGTTGCGCTCCCCTTCCTATTGGATCTGACGCCGGCGCCCGGGGAGTCGATCGCCAGCCCGGTTTCATTCGGTTTCAAAGTAGTGGACGGCAGCGAGGAGGTTGACGGCAGCTCGATTGCACTCGATATCGTGCAGAACGGCATCTCCAACAGTCTTCCAGTCGTGCTCAGTCGGTGCGACGACTCGACGGCGACACCATGCAGCCCAGGGGGCAGCATGCAAGTCCGAGGCTTCGTCGTCACCAGTACGGCGCAATCGCTCGATCAGGGACCCGTTGAGGTCCACATCAGAGCACGCGACGCCGCTCCAACACCTAGAGGGTTGGACTTCACATATTCGTTCACCGTTCTCGGTACTCTGCCGACTGACACTCCCACACCTACGCCCAGCAGCACGGCCACAGGAACCCCGACGTGGAGCCCTTCAGCGACGGCCAGCGCAACCGTGACTCCAACCCTCACACCAACAACAACACCAACTGCGTCGCCCACGGCCACCGGCACCGCAACGCCCAGCCCGACGCCGACACAGACCAGCACCCCGAGCCCGAGCCGTACACCAACCGCTTCACCCACAACCAGCCCAACGGATACGTCAACCGCCACCCCATCGCGTACGCCGACGCCAACGGCAAGCGCTACGCCGACGGCAACCGCGAGCGACACCGCGACCAGCACGCCGACGACGACTGCAACCGCAACTGCCACTCCAACGCCAACGACAACGGCAACCGACACTGCCACGGTGACACCGACCGAGACCCCAACCCCGACGCTGACCAACACGCAGAGTCCGAGCGAGACGCCGACCGCGTCTCCGACGTCCACCCCATCCCCAACGCCGACACCGACCGACACCGCAACAGCGACTCCGAGCCACACGCCAACAGCGACTCGGACTCAGACCCCGACGCACACGCTGACCAGCACGCCGAGTCCGAGCAATACGCCAACCGCAACGCCAACGCCCATCGACACCACGACGGCCACCCCGAGTCCCACGCCAACGGCTTCCTCGACTCAGACTCCGACGCACACGCCAAGCGTCACCGCGACGTCTACGCCGACCAGCACCCCGAGTCCGAGCCATACGCCGAGCGCTTCTCCGACCGCCACCCCAACGGCAACGCCAACACCCACAGCAACCGCGACGGCGACCCCGAGCCGCACACCAACGACCTCGCCGACGCCGACCCCAAGTCCGACACACACAGCGACTCCGTCGCCGACCTCAAGCACCACGTCTACAGCCACCCCGAGCCAGACGCCCACGCACACCAGCACCCCGAGCCCCAGCCCCACACCAACTGCGTCGCCGACAGTCACATCGACCCGAACACCGACAGCGACCCACACGGCGACGGCGACTCCGAGCAATACGTCGACCGCCACCCCGACTCACACCCCAACCGCCAGTCCGACGCGCACGTCTACGCCAACCGCAACGGCGACGCCTACTCAGACCCCAACACCTACTCCAACCACCACCCCGACTGCTTCGCCGACGATCACACCGACCGCAACGCCCACAGCCACGCGTACCGCGACCGCAACTCCGAGCCACTCACCCACAGCCACGCCGACGCCAACTTCGACGCCCACACCGACCGCAAGTCCGACGCGCACACCGACCCCGTCACCGACCGCAAGCCCCACGGCGACGGCAACGCCGAGCCGAACGCCCTCGCGCACCAGCACCCCGAGCCCCAGCCCTACGTCAACCGCGTCCCCCACAGTCACGTCGACGCGAACGCCAACAGCGACCCACACGGCCACGGCCACCCCGAGCAACACACCGACGGCCACCCCGACGCAGACACCAACCGCCAGCCCGACGCGCACATCGAGCCCAACCGCAAGCCCAACATCGACTCAGACCCCAACATCCACCGCAACCAACACCCCGAGCCGCACACCAACTGCTTCACCAACGATCACACCGACCGCAACGCCCACGGCCACGCGTACCGGGACGGCAACTCCGAGCCACACGTCAACAGCCTCCCCGACCTCGACCCCGACGCCCACCCCGACCGCAAGTCCAACGCACACACCGACCCCATCGCCGACCGCAAGCCCCACGGCGACAGCAACGCCGAGCCAGACGCCAACATCGACCAACACGGCGACGCTGACCCCGAGTCAGACGCCCACGGCCACCCCGACCCGCACGCCAACTCCAACGTTCACCGCAACCGCGACCAGCACAGCCACCGCCACACCAAGCTCCACTCCGACACCCACTCAGACGCCGACAGCGACCGCCACCCAATCGCCGACGCAGACGCCCACGGCTACTGCCACCCACACACCAACGCCGACGGCCACCGCAACCTCGACCAGCACCGCCACCGCGACACCAAGTTCCACTCCGACGGCCACGCCGACCGCAACGCAGACGCCAACGACAACGTCAACAGCGTCGCCCACGGTGACGCCAACGTCTACGCCGACTCAGACGCCGACAGCGACCGCAACCGACACGCCGACTCAGACACCTACCGCGACCCCCACCCGCACCGCGACGCCGAGTCACACGCCAACGGCCACCCCGACCAGCACACCGACGCCCACACCCACAGCAACCGCAACCCGCACCGCCTCCGCGACACCAAGTTCCACTCCGACGCACACGTCGACCGCAACTCAGACGCAAACGCTCACCCCAACTCGGACTGCGACGGCGACCGCAACCCGCACGCCGACGGCAACCGCCATGCCTACTGCGGGCTTTGTCACCTGCAGTGCGGACGGGATGAAAATCTTCGGAGGTCTCGGATTCTACAATGCGGGCTTCGACACCACCACGTTCATCTGGGCGGTATGCGGCCAGGACATTTTGAACCCCTGTCCGACACCGGTAGGCGGCTTCCATGGACTCGGCCACTTCACAGTCGACCTGGGCCCACTCGCCGCGTGTGGTGGGGCGTCGATCAAACCCGGTACGACCTCACCATTCTCGACCGCTGACCCGCCATGCTTCCCAACGCCCGTCCCGACACCCGGCGTCGTGAAGTGGGACGCCGAGGACAACGTGTGTCAAACGTTCACCTTGGTGCTGGGTGGAGCGGTGGCCACGGGCCCGGTGCAAGTGGGTACCAAGGCCGGGTCCAGCTGCCCGCTGACCACGGCCTTAGGACCGGCATGCCCACTCATGACTTTGACCACTCCATGACTCGCCGCCTCTCCGTACTGCTCGTTGTCGGAAGCCTGCTGACCCCACTGCCGGGCACGGCGTCGGAACGCTCGCAGGTATTGTCCGCTCGCGGTCTGGTTGAATTCCATGCCGGCCAGTACTCGAAGGCTCTCGCCTTCTTCGACCAAGCCCTCGCTGATGACCCGACCGACATCTCCGCTCGCTACTACCGCGCCGCCGCGCGGGCACATCTTGACGACTATCCCGGCGCGATTGTCGATCTGCAGGCCGTGTTGGCAGCGCAGCCGAACTTCAACCAAGCGGCGCTCGATCTGGGGGTCGCCCTGATCGAGACCAAGCAGTACCTGGAGGCCGTGCCCTGGCTCGAACAAGCCCAGCACGCCCCCGCGCTTGAGGCTCGCGCGTCGCTGTTTCTTGGCATCGCCTACTTGCGGTGCGGTCAATTGGAGAACGCGCAAACGAACTTTGAACGCGCCGCGAAGGACCCCGAGCAGGAGCTGACCGCACGCTACTACCAGGGCGTCACAGACTATCAGACGGGCAACGCGTCGCGCGCCGCGGAGCGTTTCGACTACGTCGTCAAGACCAGTCCTGATACACCCATGGGACGCGAGGCGGCGGCATTCCTGGTGAAGCTGGGTAGAGGGCAGCACCGCCGGTATCAACTCTACGCCGCGCTGGGGTTCCTATACGACAGCAACGTGATCCTGGCGCCCTCAAGCGGAGCCGCCGCAGCGGAGGGCGTGCTCAACGTCAGCCAGCAGGGAGACTTCCTCACCACCATTGCCGCCGGCGGAACCGTGGTTCCGTGGGCCACCGATACGGCGCAGTTGTCCGTAGGATATGACTTCTACCAAAGCCTTCATAAGGAGCTGCACCAATTCAATCTGCAAGACAATGGACCAAATGCGCAAATCAGCGCGCAGGTCGGGCGTGTCGGTCTGGCGCTTCTCGGCCGCTACGACTACTACCTCTTGGAGAGCCAGAGCTTTCTGCAGGAGGCCACGGCGCTGCCGTGGGCAACGGTGGCGCTTGGAACGCTTGGGCGCTTCGAACTGTTTTTTCGCATGTTGCGGCAAGACTACAAGATACAGGCGTACAGCGTTCGTAATTGTTTCGATTATGCGACTGGCGGACGGCAGTTCTTTTACCTCGGTTCGCCGGACCGCTACCTGAGTATCGGCTACCAGTATGACCAGGACGTTCCTGTCGCCAGCGACGCGGAAGCCGAGAGTTTTGGATACACCGGCAACGAGGTGAACGCCGGAGCCGGCTGGCCCCTCCCGCTGGACTCAACCGTCGAAGCCGGCTACGCGTACCGATATGAGCGCTTCAGAGCCCAGAGCGCAGAGTTCAATTCAGGGAATCGACGCCACGACGACGAGAACCTAGTGGTCATCGCATTCCGCAAGCAGCTACAAACCCATCTGGCCGTCACCGCCGGCTACCTCGGTGATTTCAACTACTCCAACGATGGGGAATTCAAGTACGACCGAAGCATCGTGTCACTGATGCTGGAAGGGAGATTCTAGAATGCGCAGATCTCGCATCGGGTGCCTCAAGGCGGCAAGTGCGTCGGTGACACTGCTGCTCACCCTGGCGTTGCCCTTGTCCGCCCAGGAAGTGGGGACGGTCGCGGCCGTCGAGGGGGTGGCCGAGATCGAACGTGGTGGGATGCGGACGCCGGCACAAAACGGCGCCGCCATCGCGCTGGGCGACCAGCTGTGGACCGGGCGTCCGGGGCATCTGCGGATCGTGTTCGAGGATGACAGCCTTCTCACGCTCGAAGACGACGCACACGTGACCGTCGACGAGCACGTCTTTGACCCGGCGGCGACTGGCAAGACGCGATCCCTTCTCGGGCTGCTGCAGGGCAAAGTGGCGGCGGTCGTCAGCGACTACTACCATCAACCGGGCACACGCTATGAGATCAAGACGCCCAACGCCGTCGCCGGTGTGCGCGGCACCGAGTTCGCGGTGAGCTACGATGCGAACCGTGACGTGACAGAGGTCATCGGTATCAACGGCTTCGTGTCCGTACACAGTGCCGTCGATCCGACTGGGCCTGGCATGCTGGTGACCGCGAGCGAGGTCACCACGGTGGTCGCGACGCAGCCACCGAGTCAGCCGCGACGGCTCGACGAGTCCCTCTTTCGTCAGGAGCAACGGCAAATGCAGTTCATGGGTACGGGCCGGCTCGAGAGCCTGAGTGACGCGCACCCCGTAGTCTCCGGATCGACCGTGCCGCAGCCCGATCGTGCCCCGGTCGTCGTCTCAGCTGCGGGGATCAATGGAGGCGGCAACCCCCGCGGCCCGATCCCGCAGATGCAGGATGCCAGCAGTCTGCTGGGGGCGCCACCCGCAGTTTTGAAGTCGACCACGGGGAACCTGGGCATTGACGTAGGTCACCCCCGGTGAGGAGCACCAATCGCTTACGCCGCCGCTTCGACGCGCGCGATCGTCGCGTCGCGCTCAGGCGGCGGTGGTAGCGCGTAGCGTCTGTTGTAGCGTTTGCCGCGCAGCAACACCCAGAGCGAGCGCAAGACAACGTTGAGATGGCCGAAGGCCTGCTCCGGTGTCTCCAGCATGTTCATCATGCGGATGAAAGCGCGGAAGACGACGGGATCACAGCGCGTGGCCGGGGTGACGCCATCCTCGAAGAACTTCGCCTGCAGTCGCGTCTTGAGGCGACTGGGTGCTCGCCCTTCCGCCTTGCGTACCGCGTCGCGGTCGGCAATGATCGACGCCCGGTAGAACGGTTCGATCTCGGCGCGCGCCTGGCGATCCAATCTCAGCGCGGCAGCCGTCAGGTCGTTCGGATGCGCGGCGAGCGCGGCGCCGAGGAGCTCGGCGTGCAGAAAGCCCTGGGCGCAGCCGCGCCCATAGAGCGGATTGGTGCAGTAGGCGGCGTCGCCGAGCACGAAGAAACCGATCGCCAGCGGCCCCTGCGCATCGACGAAGCGGCGCAAGCGGTTGATGAGTCCGCCCATCGCCTGCACCGGGTGTGCCGGATCACCGATCGGCTCCGAGATGCTCGGATCGACCCACGGCCGCAGCGCTGGGATGGCTCGGGTCATCTCCTCGAACGCGCCGACCTTCGCCAACACCTTGAGGCGCGGGAATGCCAGCGGCGTCGCCAAGGTGATCGAGAACGTGCAATCGTCGGCGGGGAAGATGGCGTACTTCACCCAGTTGAAGTCGGCCGCGGCCGGGTGCTCGGAACGCGGCGGTTCGCTGGCGCCCGGCCGTAGGCGATAGAAGCGCGTATAGTAGACGATGCCCGAGTGCTCCAGCTCCTCGTACACCGGGCGTGCGCCGATGGCAGCCAGCCACTGCACCGCTGGCGACGTCCGGCCGCTGCCGTCCACCACGATGTCGCTGGCCAGTTCGTGCTCCTCGTCGCCTATGCCATAGCGCACGCCGACCACCTGAGGGGGTGACGTGTGCGCCGCAGCAAGGAGCTGGCGGACGGTCGCGTTGGCGACGATCGTCACATCGCCTTGCGCGAGCACGAAGCGCCGCGTTACCCACTCGAAGGTTGTGCGCCGGCAGCCGAGTGCGACCAACTGGTCGTCCCCTGGCTCGAGTCTGAGGCCGCGCAGTGTGTGTGGTGGGTGCTCCATCATACGCAACTCGCGCGCGCCGGCAGCCAACAAGGCGTCGAGCAGCTGCGGGTAGCGTGCGCGCAGCAGGTTGCGCAGGCGGCCGAGGAACGCGTGCGAGTGGCGCACCTGCACGGCACCTTTGCGCTGCCACGTCGCGAACGCCTCGCCAGCACTGGTCACAGCCGGCTCCGGGTCGCGTTCGAGGATGGTTACGCGAACCTGGCGAGCGCGCAGCACCAGTGCGGCAGCCAAACCGGTAATCCCGCCACCGACGATGATCGCATGTCGCCCCGCCATCGAGTGCGGCGCTACGCTCGTGTCCGGAGAGTCCACCATCTCTGCTGTTACCCAGATCACGGCCGTCAGTAAAGGGCATTTGTCCGTCCGAAGATTTCTCACCGCGCCTGCGGCGTGATAGGCTGGACTGCGTATGCTGCCGCGCATGCTTGTCGGCGTTACCCTCTTGCTTTTGGGACGCCGGCTGTTCTGGCTGCTGGTCGGGGTTGTCGGCTTCACCTTCGGCTATGAGTACGGCGCGCAGATCTGGGCCGGAGCATCCGAGGCCATGCGCTTTCCAATCGCCTTGGTGGCTGGTATCGCCGGTGCCGTATTGGCCTACTTCTTCCAAGCATTGATGGTGGCCGTCGCCGGTTTCTTGGCCGGTGCGCAGCTGGCTGTTGTGCTGTTCAACGCTCTGCATCCCATCCCCGATCACGACTTCTGGCTCCTGTCCTTCCTCGCCGGCGGGGTCATTGGCGCGGCGCTCTTGGTTGCCGTGTTCGACTCCGCGGTGCTGTTGCTGTCGTCGCTGTTCGGCGCCAGCCTCGTCGTCCAGAGCGTCAACGCGGCACCCTACCAGAAGCTGGTGCTGTTTGCGGTCCTACTGCTGGTTGGAATCGTGGTGCAATCCAACCTGCCGCGCGCGCGACCCGTGCGTCGACTGTAGCACCAGACAACAGACACACAGACAACTGACCACAGACACGGGACCAGTCGGCGGGTTGATGGCGGTCAACGTCTGTCGTCTGTTGTCTGTCGTCTCAAGTCTGTTCCCTCGCCGTTGAGCCCGGCACCCGTGAGGGTGTATGGCTCAACGCATGGCCACCGATCAGGACGCAATTGCGACTCTCATCTACACGTATGCCGAGCGTCTCGACGCCGGCAATCTCGACGGCGTTGCCGCGCTGTTCACGCACGCCACGCTGCGCAGCAACCTGCGTCCCGACGTGCGGCGCGGCAGTGCGGAGGCACTGGAAACCTTCCGCAGCTCCGTTGCCCTCTACGACGGCAGCCCGTGCACCAAGCACGTCACCACCAACGTCATCATCGATGTCGACACGCACCAGGGCACCGCGGCGGCACGCTCGTACTTCACAGTGCTGCAGGCACGCCCGGAGCTAGCGCTGCAAGTCGTGATTGCCGGCCGCTATCACGACCAGTTCAGCCGGACGGACGGTCTGTGGCATTTTACGGACAGAATGATCCTCGTCGATTTGGTGGGCGACCTGCGCTTTCATCTGAAACGGCCGATGCGTCGTGAGACGTGATGCCGAAAGCGAGGAGACGACGAAGCCATGAGCATCACCGCATTTCAGAACTGCACGCTCCTCGATTGCACGGGCGCAGACCCGGCCCCCCATTCGACGGTCGTCGTCGAAGGTGTTCGCATCGTCGCCGTCCACCCGGGCAAACACCTGGCGCCGTCGCCAGATGCAACGGTGATCGATTGCGGCGGCCGCACGCTGATGCCCGGGCTCACCGACGCGCACATCCACGCGGCGATCATCGAGACGGACATGAACAAGGCGCGCCAGGACTCGCCGGCAACGTTCGCGTTCCGCGTCAAGGAGGTACTCGAGCAGACCGTGCAGGCGGGTTTCACCACGGTCCGCGACGCCTTCGGGCTGGACTGGGGCTTCGTCCAGGCCACCGAGCGCGGCTACGTCAACGGCCCGCGGATTCTCTTCGTCGGCGGCTGCCTGTCCCAGACCGGCGGCCACGGTGACTGGCGCGAGCCGTACATGCAGGAGAATCCCTTCCCCACCGTGCACGGCCTGGTGGCCGCGCCGCGCATCTGCGATACGCCCGACGACATGCGGCGCGCCGCCCGCGAGATGCTGCGCATGGGGGCGCACGGCATCAAGCTCATGGCTGGCGGGGGCTGCATATCGCCGACCGACGAGATCGAGCACACCCAGTTCACCATCGAAGAAATGGCGGCCGCCGCCTACGAGGCGCGCACCGTCGGCAAGATCTGCCTCGCCCACGTCTACACGCCGCAAGGCATCATGAACGCCGTCACCGCCGGCGTGCGCAGCATCGAGCACGGCAACTTCCTCGACGAAGAGTCGGCAGCGTGCATGAAGAACGCCGGCGCCTACTTCGTGCCGACACTGACCACCTACTTCCTGATCAGCGCTCGCGGTGCAGCGGAGAAGATCCCCCAGAAGATGATCGACAAGATCAACAAGGCGAAGGAGCGCGGGCTGGAGTCGCTGAAGGTGGCACGCGCCGCAGGCCTGAAGATCTGCTCGGGCTCGGACGTGCTGTCGTCGATGCAGCCCTTCAAGAGTATGGAGCTGGGATTGAAGGCGCAGGTGCTCGGCAACCACGCCGCCATTTTGTCCGCCACACGCACCAACGCGGAGCTGTTCGGCATGGCCGATCAGATCGGCACGCTCGAGGCGGGCAAGCTGGCTGACGTGATCGTGGTCGACGGCAACCCCTTGGACGACATCGGCGTTCTCCAGGACGCCGCGCGCGTCGTCTACGTGATGCGCGACGGGCAGGTGTTCAAGAACCTGCTGAGCGCGTAGCACGCGCCGGCCGTTTGCATCACACGGGGCACCACGCTTGCAGAGCATCGTTGCTTGGACGTGGGCGGTTGTTGTAAGGACATCGCGATGCGCAATCTCCTGCTGGCCACGGTCGCTCTTGTCGTCGCCTTGTCGCCCGCGCGCGCGGCCGACAAGTGCCTCACCGGCGCCTCGACGCTCGGCGACCAGCGCGCGCTCGCGAGCCTGCGCAGCGCCACGGAGGCGGCGTGCCCGTGTGCGAGCTTCACAGGGGCACCGGGTTTCGCGGCGAGCGCCTACCAGAGGTGCGCGCGCACCGCGCTCATCAACGCACTCGCCGCCGGCGACTTGCGCGCGCAATGCAAACAGACCGCGACCACGATCAACAAGGGCGCGGTGTGCGGCTCACAAAAAGTGGCGTGCGGCCGCTTCACACCAAAGGCGAAGACCCCGCTGAGCTGCCGGCTGAAGAAGCTGTCGAGCTGTACGGACGCGAAGAAATATGAAGAGAACGCCTGCACGGCGCAAACGCACTGCGCTGACGTCGTCGACTGGACTGCCAGCACCTGCGTCGACGTCCGCGAAAACGGGGACTTCGCGGCTGGCGTCCGGGTGGTGCGCTTCACCAAACCGTCGGTCGTCAATCCATCACAGACACGCGTCCTCGACACGGTGATCTGGTACCCGACAACCGCCGGGGCTGGACCCGTCGATCCAACGTACAACGCGGTGCTGAACGCTCCGCTCGACAACACCGGTTCCCCGTACCCGTTGCTGATGTTCTCACATGGCTCGTGCGGCTACCCCGCGCAATCGACCTTTCTGCTGCCGTCGGTCGCCTCACACGGGTTCATCGTCGCCGCCCCGCCGCATCCCGGCAACACGATCCTGGAGTACCCCTCGTGCGGCACACCGACGGCGGAGGGGCAGTCGGCAGCCGAACGCCCGCAGGACATCCTGTTCGTACTCAACGGCCTGCTCGCCGCCACGCTCGACCAGACCTCACCGTTCTTCGGAGCCATCGACGCCAATCGCCTCGGCATGTCCGGACACTCCTTCGGTGGCTTCACCACCTATCTTGCAGCCTCACTCGAGCCGCGCTTCAAGACCGCGCTCCCCATGGCGCCGTTCGTGGGCAACGCGCCGCCCCTGACGATCCCGTCACTGACGATGGACGCCCAACTCGACAGCTTCGTCAGCGACGATGCGATTCGCACCGTCTACGCCGCCGGCAGTCCGCCGAAATACCTGGTGCAGATCCTGAACGCCGGCCACTTCGCCTTCTCCGACGGCTGCTTCCCCAGCCCGGACTGCAATCCGCCGACGACGCTGACCCAGGACGAAGCACACGACGCGGTGCGGCGCTGGGTGTTGCCGTTCCTGGAGGTCTACCTGGCCGGTGACACCAGCTTCGCTCCGTTTCTCGCGCCCATCACCGGTCCGGGGTTTGTCTTCGAACAGGCCCAGTGAGCGCCGCCCACGATTTCCCCCCCCTCCATTCTTTGAGCACGGCATCCGTGCTAGCTGAAGCTCGTCCCTGACAGCGTTGGGTAAAGGAGGCGCACATGGCACAAGGCACAAACCGGCAGGTCCTGCTGGCGGCGCGGCCCGTGGGTATGATCAAAGAAACCGACTTCAGCCACCGCGAGGTTCCGGTTCCGAAGCCGCAGGCCGGCGAGTATCTGGTGCGCAACCTCTACCTGTCGCTGGATCCAACCATCCGCGGGTGGATGAACGCGCAGGACACGTACATGCCGGCCATCAAGATCGGCGAGGTGATGCGCGGCGGCGGCGCCGGTGTTGTCGTGGAGTCGCAAAACCCGCAGTACAGCGTCGGCGATATCGTCTTCGGCATGATCGGCTGGCAGGACTACTGTCTCGGCTCCGGCCGCGACGCCATGCCGATGATGGTATTGCCGACGGGCGTGCCGCTGACCGCAGCGCTCAGCGTGCTCGGCATCACGGGGATGACCGCATACTTCGGCTTGCTCGACATCGGCCAACCGAAGGCTGGGGAAACGGTGGTCGTCTCGGGGGCCGCGGGCGCCACGGGCTCGGTCGCCGGACAGATCGCGAAGATCAAGGGCTGCCACGTGGTCGGCATCGCCGGTTCGGCCGACAAGTGCAGGTGGATCACCGGCGATTTGGGTTTTGACGCGTGCATCAACTACAAGACGGAGGACGTCGGCGCACGCCTGAAGCAGACCTGTCCCAAGGGCATCGACGTCTACTTCGACAACGTCGGTGGCCCCATCCTCGATGCCGTGCTGGCGCAGATCCGTCAGCATGCGCGCATCATCCTGTGCGGAGCAATCTCCATGTACAACTCCATCGAGCCGCCGCCGGGACCACGCAATTACATCTCGCTGATCATCCAGCGCGCTCGCATGGAAGGCTTCATCGTCAGCGACTTCTTGCCGCGCTTCGCGGAGGCGTTCATGCAGATCAGTCAGTGGCTCGGCGAGGGCAAGATCAAGTATGCCGTCGATGTCGTGCAGGGGTTGGAAAACGCCACCACCGCAATCAACCGCCTGTTCACCGGCGCCAACACCGGCAAGTTGCTGGTACAGATCTCAGAGGAGCCGGCGTAGGCTGACCAACTTGCGAAGTGGCACAGGCCTCCGGCCTGTGCGTTCGCACCGGCTCGAGAAGCCGGTGCCACTATCGGTGAAGGAAGTCGCGAGGTAGATCATGGCAGTCCGCATCGAACGCAAGGGGTACGTCTTCACCGTCATTTCCTCGCGTCCCGAACGACGCAATGCGGTTGATCGTGAGACCGCGCAGGCGCTGGCCGATGCCTTCCGCGCCTTCGACGCGGATCCGGAAGCGCGGGTTGCGGTCCTCTACGGCGAGGGCGGCACTTTCTGCGCGGGCGCCGATCTCAAAGCTGTCGGCAGCGGCGAGGGGAATGTCATGCAGGAGGCGGGTGACGGACCAATGGGACCGAGTCGCATGTTGCTCTCCAAGCCGGTGATCGCTGCGGTTGCCGGCCACGCGGTCGCCGGCGGCCTCGAGCTGGCCTTGTGGTGCGACTTGCGGGTCGTCGAACGCAGCGCTCAGTTCGGCGTCTTCTGCCGCCGCTGGGGCGTGCCGCTCTGCGACGGTGGTACCGTGCGGCTCCCGCGGATCATCGGATTGGGCCGGGCGCTGGATATGATCTTGACGGGACGACCGGTAGGTGCGGAAGAGGCGTTGCGCATCGGGCTCGCCGATCGCGTCGTCGATGACGGCCAGAGCCGCGCCGCGGCCGAAGCCCTCGCCGAGCAGATCGGTGCTTTCCCGCAGATCTGCATGCGGTCGGATCGCTTGTCGGCATACGAGCAAGCCGGCCTCTCGCTCGACGAGGCGCTCCGCAACGAGTTCCGGCGCGGCGTGGCTGTGGTCCGCAGCGGCGAAACCCTCGCGGGAGCGCAGCGCTTCGCCAGCGGCGCCGGGCGCCATGGCACGTTCGAGTGAGACGAGAGACAACAGACCCATAGACAACAGACTCATGGACAACAGACACGAGAGCATGGCCCAGTCTGTTGTCTTCGCGTTTGTTGTCTGAGCGTCTGGTAGGAGGTGCATATGAACGTCGGAATCCTGACCTTCGCGACCGAGCGTGGGCTGGCGATCACCGAGCTGGCCCGGGCCTGTGAAGCGCGTGGCATCGAGTCGCTATGGCTTCCGGAGCACCCGGTTGTGCCGGCGGCGCACCAGACGCGCTATCCGCTCTCCGAGGACGGCAAGCTGCCGCGGCCCTACACCGAACTGCCCGATCAATTCGCGCTGCTGGCGGCAGCCGCCGCCGTAACCACCAAGTTACGCTTGGGAACCGGCATCTGCCTGGTCCCCGAACGTGACCCGGTCATGCTCGCCCACCAAGTGGCGACATTGGACTGGCTGTCAGGTGGCCGCTTCCTGTTCGGTATCGGCGCCGGCTGGTTGAAGGAGGAGATGGACCTGTTCACGCCCCACTTCGACTACCGGTTCGGTTTCATGCGAGAGGCTGTGGCGGCGATGCGCGCGCTGTGGAGCGGGGAGCCCGCGGCGTTCGCGGGGAAGTGGATACGCTTTCCCGCCGCCGTGTGCCGTCCACGTCCGATCCAGCAACCGCATCCGCCGGTGATCATCGGTGGGATGGGACCGAACGTGATGAGGCGCGTGGCAGCATGGGGCGATGGATGGATGCCCATCGCCGTTCCTGCGGACGATTTGCGTGCGGGGCGCAGGGAGATCGAGGGTCTGGCAGCCGACAAGGGACGTGATCCGCGGGCGCTGTCGTTCAGTATCATGATCGGTGCTGTTCCTGGTCTGGAAGTACCGATGCTCGACATGATGCCGGACCGCGACCTCATCGCCGCGTACGCCGACGCCGGCGCCGACCGCGTCGTGGTTTGTGTGCCGACCCTAGGTCGCGACGACACGTTGCAGCATCTCGACCGGATCGCGGCGAGCTTGTAGACGGACCTCACCCCGGCCCTCTCCTTGGCAAGGAGAGGGAGAAGCAGGCCCTCATGCTGGGCTGCCGCCAGACAAATGGAGGATCGTTGTGACCTCAGACACGAAGAAAAAGTTGCTGACCATTGTGCTGCTTGCAACGGCGGCGTTCTTGATTCTTGGCTTGCCGTTCATGTTCGACCTCTGGCCTGCCGGCTTTCGTTGGGCCCACCCATCACAACACCCGGCGTACGAGCGCATGATCATCGCCATCTACCTTGCGCTCGGAATCTGCCTCATACCAACGGCGCTCGACCCACAGCGGCACGTGATGCTCATCGACTTCACGATTCTCTCGAGCCTCCTGCACGGCGCGGTGATGACCTATGACTCCTTCGCGCAGCAGCACGAGATGATGCACCTCGTAGGAGACGTACCGATTCTCTTCCTGTTGGCAGGTGTTCTCATTTGGCTGCATCCGCGGCGCTGGGGCGAGGACCGGTCGCTGGAACGCCGCGCCGCATAGCCTACCGCTTCTCGGCACAGCTCGACTTGCCCTCATGGCAAA
>DATKMS010000477.1:0-14805 GCA_035541735.1 Candidatus Margulisiibacteriota bacterium | reverse complement strand
CAGGCGGACCCGAATGATCCCTACGCGCTCTACTACCGCGGCGTGACCGAAGGCCGGATGGGCGACTACAGCGCCGCAGTCACCGACCTGCGCTCCGCGGTTGAGAAAAAACCCGACCTGCCGCAAGCCCCCCTCGAACTCGGCGGCGCGCTCGTGCAGGCGGGCAATAACCGCGACGCCATCCCCTGGCTGGAGGCCGCGCAGCGCGATCCTGCCAGCGACGGCCAGGCATCGCTCCTTCTGGGAGTCGCGCAGTTCCGCCTCGGTGATCTCGACACGGCTCGCGCCAATCTCACACGCGCGGCCACCGCTGATCCGACGCTGGCAGTGCCGGCTCGCTACTACCAGGGTGTGGTCGACTACCGCGCCGGGCGCACCGCAGACGCGCAGGCGCAGTTTTCCTATGTCGCCAAGACGAGTCCGGAGTCCGCTGTCGGGCGCGAAGCCGCTGCGTTCCTCGACCGTATGCTGCTCACCGGCGCGCCGCCACCCTACCAAGTTTACGGCAGCGTCGGATTCCAATATGACAGCAACGTTGTCCTGGCTCCGTCCAACGAGGCGCTGAAGCAGGCGCTGGCCATCAGCCAGCAGTCAGACGAACGCTTCACGTTGAACGCGGGCGGAATCTACACGCTGGCGTGGCCCAGTGCCCATGCGAACTTGTCGCTGGGCTACGACTTCTTCCAAAGCCTGCACGTCGATCTTCACCAGTTCAATTTGCAGGATCATCGGCTGAGCGCGCAGCTCGTCACCAGCCAAGGACCCTTCCAGTTCGGGATACTCGCGCGCTACGACTATTACTTCATCGACAATGAGCAGAGCTTCTTGCAAGAAGGGCTCGCGTTGCCGTGGATGACGGTGAGCGAGGGAGCGGACGGACGGACGGAAGTGTTCTACCGCATGCGGCGGCGCGACTTCCTCAAGCACCCGTACACCGGGGTGCTCGACGCGTTCAACAACGCAGTCGGGGTGCGCCAGTTCTACTACCTGGGTGCCCCCGAGCGCTTCGTGGTGGCGGGTTATCGCTTCGACAATGAGGACCCGATCAATGCCGCCGGAGACCAGTATGGGTACAACGGCAACGAAGTGAACGCCGGCATCGGCTGGGCGTTCCCGTGGGGTTTCCGTGCGGAAGCTGACTATGCGTTCCGGCACGAGATCTATCAGGAGGCCAGCACCGCGACGGCACCGGGCGGGGAGCGGCGGAAGGACAACCAGAACGAAGCCGTCGTGGCGATCACCAAGCAGCTGACCCCACACCTGCAAGTAACGGCAGCATACTTCGGCACGTACAACGATTCCAACAAGCCGGTGTTCCAGTACAATCGCAACGTCGGATCGGTCGCCTTTGAGGTGCTCTTCTAATGAACACAGAATGCGCTGGCATACTCCGGAAGCTGCTGCACATCCGCGCATCCGCCGGTACGCGGGGCACACGCCTTCGAGCAGCAGCCCTGCTGCTGCTTCTGTGTGTCGGCAGCCGCGCGGGGGCGCAGCAGGTGGGCACAATCGCACAGGTCGAGGGTACGGTGGAGCTGGGCCGGGCCGGGACGTGGACCAGTGCGGCGGTCGGCAGCGCGGTCGAACGCGGCGACAGCCTGCGCACCGGGCGGCCAGGAGGCGTGCGTGTCGTGTTCCAGGACGACAGCGTCTTGGCGATGGCGGACACGTCCGAGCTGCGCATCGATGAGGAGGTCGTGGATAGCAATCGCGGCGTGGCACACTCGCTGTTCCGCTTGTTGCAGGGCAAGGTGCGTACGGTGGTGAGTGAGTACTACCAACGGCCGGGCTCCGTGTTCACCATCGAAACCGTTACGGCGGTGGTCGGCGTGCGTGGCAGCGAGTTCGTCATCGTCTTCGATCCGGTTGCCGAGGTGACCGATGTGGTTGGAGTGAACGGACGGGCAGAAGTGCACAGCACGCTTGACCGGGTGGGCCATGCGGTGTTCGTGACGGCGCGTGAGATCACGACCGTGATGCGTAGCCGATATCCAACCGCGCCGCGGCGCTTGCGCGACGAGGAGTTCCGCCAGTACCTCGACCACGTGGAGTTCATCGGGGCGGGTAAACCCGAGGGTGTCGTCGCCGGTCTGCCGCTGGTGACGGGTGCAGGCGTGCCGGAAGGCGAACGCGCGACGTTGCTACCTGGCGTGACAGGCGCGGGTGTGCAACCGCCGGTAGCGACTTCTGCCGGCTACGACAAGCCGCCCGATGTGAGTTCCATCCTGCAGCAACCGCCACCCGTGCTCGAACAGAGCGGCATAGTTGGCATCCGGTTCTGATCGAGTCCGGGTAGCGGGAAAACGTGCTGCGCTGCCTCAGTTCTCCTCCGCGAGGAAGCGCGCCGTCACGGTGTCGGAGACCAGCACCGAGGCCAGACGGGCGCGCAAGGCCGCGCGGAGCGGCTTGAAGCGGCGGCGGTCGCCGCCCGCGACCAGGATGACTTGGCGTTTGGGATCGGCCGCGATCTTCTGCAGCCCGCCGAATCCCAACCCGATAGCGGCGTGGTTGGTGCGCACCTCCTCACCCCACTCGTTGAACAGCCAAAAGCAAATCTCGCCGATGGCCTCCCGTGTGCGCGCCGCTTTGAACAGTGCGGCGTTGAGCACCGGGTCGCTCGACAGCGTGATTTCCTCCGCGGCGTTGTCGTCATCCGGGATCGGACCCATACTGGTGATGACGGCATCGCAAGCCAGGAGCTTCTGCAGCATGCGGCGCACTTGCTCCAATCGCTGCATCACCCAAGCATCTGGACGCGGCACGAATGCCGGGCAGGCGAGCTGCGACGAGTAGCCCCGATACGCCTCCGCAAAGCGCATCGCGATCACGTTGGCTTCGGTGGGTTCCTGCAGCGAAGCGCACGTAATGCCGACGATCGGTACGACCTCGAGCCCGGGAAAGCAGACGTCGCGCGGCGTGGAACGCAGGTGCTCGGCGAGCAGACGCATGGTGCGGCCCCAGGCCACGCCCAGGGTGAACCCTTCCTGCCGCGCCGCGGCATCGGCCAGGAGGGCATCGAGGTATTCTATGACGCGGCGGGCCATCGAGCGAATGACCTGCGTCTGTACGTTACGGCGCTGCTTGACGTCGAGGGGTTCGAGCATGTCCGGCAAGCCCGGCACCAGCAGAACACGCAGCAGTCCGTAGCGCAGTCGCACCGCATCTTCGAGACGCGCCAATTCGATGACTTCGTTTGGCGCGTGATGTATCGCCGAGGTGAACCCCTGATTGAATGCTGCCTCGAGAAGGCCGCCGACGGCCTGGATACTGATGCCAACGATCTCTGCCACTTCCCGATCGCTGCGCATCCGCCGCTCGCCGGTCGGCGGAAACTTCGCCAGCGCCACCTTCGGGAGCAACTCCGGGTCTTTGGTGATACCGCGCCGCTTCTTACGCCGTTTCACAGCTGCGCGCTTGACGATCCGTAAATTGTTTCTCTCCTTTGTTGCCATCGTTTTCCTCCCCTCGATGACGGACGGTTCTTCCCCCGCCGCACCTGCGGATGGGCCAGCGCTGGGCGTGCCAGCAGAGCCTCCTCTCTGCGCTCGCGTCGCCCAGTACGTCCGGCCTCGCGGTGCGGACGACACCACACTAGTGCAACTGGGGTTCGCCTGAAAAGAACAATCTGGCTCTCAGGGCGCGTCGGTGCAGGCACCTGTCGAGCCCGCGTGCGCACGGACAGGGCGAGCGCTGAGCGCGCCCTGACATGCAGATCTTTGTGGACATCACGTTGCGGAGTTTGGGATCGTACCATGCAGCCACGCGGCCTGCGTCGGCGGCGCGTGGGCGTACTGGAGAGACATGGAACTCGCGGAGGAGTTGCTCAAGCTCAGGCGCGATCTGGACAGAATCACGGCGCGTCTTGATCACCAGGTCGATGCGATCGCGCACGTGGGGGCGAGGCTCGACGCAATCGCCGTGCAGCAGGCGCCAGAGACCGCTGCCCGTGCGCACGCCGGGGACGCGCGCCGCGCGTCGGCTGAGGAGCGCACGCTCCGTGAGGAGTCGCGGCTGGGTGCGACGTCGTTGGCGATTGCCTCGAATCTGGATGGCTCGGCGCAGGTGCGCATCAACGGCGGTACGCCGTTCTACCTGCAGGCGAAGCCGGCGGCCCTGCTCCGCATCATCGCGGCATCGGGTGGCCGCACCGCGGACGACGGCTTGGTTGGCTGGCGGTCATATGCGGAGGTCAGTGTCGCACTCGCGAAATACACGGGGCGCACGGCGACAGCGCGCAATGTGACGCACACCACCTACAAGCTGCGCAAGGCGCTGCGCGACGCTGGTCAGAATTGGTTCTTCGTCCAGACCGATCAGCGCGGCAACGTCCGCTTTGCGCTGCGTGAGGCGGCGGCCGGCCTGACAGCGGATGAAAAGGTGCGGTGGTGAGTCCGCTCGCGATGCCGGACCTTGGGGTCGACGGTTGGCAGTCCGATCGCTCTCCTGCCCTGGCGGAGGTGATTCGCAAGCGACTGCCGGTGACCGAAAATTTTGTTCCCCCCCAAAGTCCCTGCAGTTGTTGGTGTCGCGGGCGTTGCTTGCTGGTGATTCTGCGGCCGACTGCGCGGCGCGCGTCAGACCGCTGTATGCTTCTGCCTTGATTGCGGAGGATGCATGGCACATCTGTGGATTGAAGAGTCTTCGTCAGGAGACGCTGAGCCCGAATGGATGGTGCGGCCGCTCGATGGTGAATCGGTCGTGCCGCTGCCCGCAGCGCACCATGCACTCCGTGATGGTGTTGTGCGCGCGGCCGCGTTGTTGCTGCACAGTCGGCTGGCAGAGGGCGAGTCGTGGCTGATCATGAACGTGACCTCGTCCGGCGTCGCGCTCAACGGTGCCCCGTTGCGCACCGGCATCCGCAGGCTCGCAGACCGCGACGAGATCCGCATCGCCGGACTGGGTCGTGTGTTCTTTTCATCTGAGCGCTTGGCCCAGGTGCAACCCTTTCCAGGTGCGGACCGGCGTGTCGACTGCCCGCGCTGCTTGCAAGAGATCCGCCCGGGCACACTCGCGCTGTGTTGCCCGCTGTGTGGACGCTGGATGCACATGAACGACGAGTTGCCGTGCTGGAGCTACGCGGAAACGTGCCTGTGCTCGCAACCGACGGCGCTCGATGCGGGGTACCAGTGGACGCCAAATGGTTTCTGACAGCGGGCGACGGCGAGGGCGGCGCCGACACTGAGATGACACAAGCGCAGACCAGGGACGTGGGTGCGACCTCGCACGGCGTCATCGAAGGCACCCACGTAGCGCTCATCGGCCTCGGCAATATCGGTGGCTTTGCTGCCGGTTTGCTCGCGCGCTTGCGCGGCCTGGCCCGCCTCACGCTCATCGACCGGGATGTCTACGACGCGTCCAATCTCACCTCGCAAGACATCGCCGCTGCGGATGTCGGTGCGCCGAAGGCCGTCGCCCAAGCCGAGCGTCTGCGTCGCATCACTCCGTCGCTCGTGGTCGCCCCGGTCGTCGATGACGTCGAGTCTGTTCCACTCGGTCTACTGCACGCCGATGTGCTGGTGGCATGCCTCGATTCGCGCCGCGCGCGCCAATCCGTGAACCAGGCCGCCTGGCGGCTCGGCATTCCATGGATCGACGCGGGCGTGCAGGCCGATCAATCTCTGGCACGCGTCAACGTGTACGTGCCCGCCGCGGATCAACCGTGTCTCGAGTGTGCGTGGGACCGGCGCGACTACGATCTGGTCGAGCAGGTGTACCCATGCGGCGGCGCTCCCGCGCCGGCGACCAACGCCCCGGCGAGTTTGGGGGCGCTCGCCGCCGCGCTGCAGGTGCTGGAATGCCAGAAGCTGCTTGCCGGTCATACGGAGCGCGCCGCCACTGGCAAACAGGTGCTTATCGATACCGCCTCGCACCGGCACTTGGTCACCAGCTTCCGTCGCAACCCTGCGTGCGGGTTCGATCACATTTCATGGCACATCGAGCCACTCGCTCAGGCCCCGAGCGCGCTCAGCGTCGGTGCCGCACTCGCGCTGGCAGCAGACGGATGCGGCACCGGAGAGGCGGTGCTTGGCGTCGAAGGGCAGGTGTTCGTCGCGCAGCTGACCTGCCCGGGTTGCGGCGAGACGCGTTCCCTGTCCTGGCGGTTGTCCGGCCGTCTCGGCCTGGCCCGCCAATGTCAGGGTTGCCGGCAGCCCATGATGGCTACCGGATTCGACACGATCGAGTGGCTTGGCGCCTCCCAGCTGCCGGCGCAGGCGCTTGCGCAGGCGCTTGTATGTCCGTTGGCCGACATGGGCTTCCAATCGGGTGACGTGGTGACCGTGCGCGCCGGCAACAGTGAGCGACATTTTGAACTGGGGCCAACGCCCCCCGAGCCCGGCCGTGTCGTTTTCGGTTCCTCTCTCTCTGGAGCGTGCTGAGACAACATTGGAGCGCGGGGTGGAGTTATGGACAAGGTATTTGAAGGGTTTCTGTGCCGGCAATGTGAACAGGGGATGGTACTGGACAACGAGAGCGATCTCTTCGATCTCGTGCCGCTCGATCCGCCCCCCGCACCGCGGCGTTACATCGCCTGCTTCCACTGCACGGGTCTCGTGCGCACTCCGGCTGGTGACGTGACCGAGGCGAACCAGTTTGCCGTCGGCATCACGTTTCCTGACGACTACCTGCGGCGCGCCGATCCGTTCCGGGTGCTGAGCTGGCTCGGGCCGCGCGAAGTTTTCCATCCGAACATCAGCGACCGCGCACCGTTCATCTGCGTCGGGCGGATCGCTCCGGGGATGTTGTTGGTCGATCTCATCTACCAACTGCACGAGATCATTACCTTCAACAAGGCGACCGTGCGCGAGGACGACGCGCTCAACCCCGATGCCTGCGCCTGGGTGCGCCGCAATCAGGACCGCCTTCCAGTGGATACCCGACCCCTGAAACGCCGCCGCATCGAGTTCACGGTCGAGCCCTTGAGAGTTTGAGAAATGAGTCACGCGTACACAGCCTGGGACGACTCCGTCGCCACCGCCCTGGCGGCGCACACCACCGCCGTCGAGCGGTTGGCGGCGCGGCACTGGACCTTCACGCCGCGGTCGGCGGGCGCGCCGCGCGGCAGCGCGCGGGTCGTCGACGAGTGGCTCGTCGTTGATGTCCTGCTGCCGGTGCATCTGGAGCGCAGGCTCGATGGCTGTTGGCACGCCCTCGCCGCCAACGCAGCGCTTGCCGGTGGCCTCAAGCTGTGCCCTGTTGCCGCCGGCGATCGCCGCCTCCACCTGCGCGCCGACGTGCCGTTGCTCGAAGACGTGCCGCTGACACAGCGGATTCGGCAGCTCTGCGCCGGCCTCGATGCGGCCATCGCATGGCTTCCAACCGCGCACCATAGCGCTGCCCCGGCGCCTTTGCCGGATCTGGGTGCCTATGAAGAGGACTTCGATCTCCAGGAGCGCTGCCGCCAAACCCAGTGGCCGTGTATCGACCGTGGGGTGCAGGCGGTGATGGTGCAGCTCGATGTGCGGGGCGCGTTTCAGCAAGCGGTGGTCGCGCCGCAGCCCGGGCGCGGTGTCGTGGCCTCGGTGCCGCTTTTGGCCGCGCCTCTGCCTGCGGCTCCGCACGAACCCGCCATCGTGCGTCTCTTGCTGGCCACCGCCGGTGCCGTGCGCATGGTTCGCGCCGCCACCACTGGTTCGCCGGCGTCCGTTGGCCTCGAGGTCGTCTTTGCGCACGCCCCGACGGCCGAAGAGCTGGCGCATGCATTCGCCGCGCTCTCGGTGGCATGGGGCTGCGCGGGACGTGAAACGGAAATCTTGGCGCGCGACGCGCGGATCGCGCAGCTCTACGCGAGCGACGGCGTGGAGCGGCGCGGCGATGAGACGGTGAACCATTCAACCTCGTGAGCCGGCCGTCGCACCGGCGCACGAAACGAGAGGAGGAAGGACCAATGGCACAAGCCGCAGCAATGACGCTAGGACTGAAGGTCAGCGACGTCTCCGGGCAGAAGGCGGTGCGCGCGACAGCCGTCCCGCTCACGTCGACGATCGGGGAACTCGTCCAGGGCCTCCTGGCAAAGCTGGGACTCGCGCGCCATGACGCCGAGGGGAGGCCGCTTCACTACCACGCACGTCTGGAACGTGAAGGTCGGCACCTCAATGGGTCCGAACTGGTCGGTGACAGTGTCCAGGATGGGGATGAGCTGACGCTGGCGCCCAACATCGAGGCGGGGGGCTACTGAGGCGATCCCGCACAACTCGCCGCTCAGCCACGGGGGCACAGCGCCGGAGCTGCCAACCCTCCGCCCTGGGGTCTCCGTGGCTTTGTGGCGCAGCGTTTCTCATGCCTTCCGACTACACATACACGATCGACTTCCATCGCCAGGACGGCACGCGTGTCGGCCAAGCGCCGGTGGAGCCGGACTGGATGCCGGCCCTGGAATGGATTCACCTTGAAGGCATCCGTGCCGGCGTGCTGCGACCGGTGATGGTCGCCAACCCGGCGAGTTGCGCATACCACGTCGAGCCGGTGTGGCATCCGACGGCTGGCCGGCCTCGGCTGTCCGCTTTTCGGGTCACCGTGCCGGCCGGCACGGCGCGCGCCGTCTCCCGTCTGATCCCGACGGCCTACCTGCGCGGGCACGTCGAACAGGCCTCCGCAGCGCTCGTCGAGCAGGGCGTGCTGCAATCCGGCGAGCCGTTCCGGTATGTGGTCAACGCGTTCGCATCGAGCGCCCGTGCGGCGCCCGCGCCGGCGGCCGATTTCGCCGTCGAGGAGATCCCTCAACCGCTGCCGCTCAAAACCACGGCCTTGGAACCGTTCTTGTCGGCAGGGCGCGCTGACGGCCAGCACGTTGACGGCGACCTGCCTGTCTTCATTCCACAGGCGGTGCTCGACCAGGCGACCGAGTTGGCGCGCCAGGCTGGCGACCTCGAGACTGGCGGCGTGCTCGTAGGCTTCCTGCATCACGACACCAGCATTCCGGAGATCTTCGTCGAGATCACGGCACAGATCGTGGCGCTGCACACCGAAGCCGCCGCCGCCAAGCTGACGTTCACCCCGGATACGTGGGCGGCCGTGCGCGCCGCACTCGCGTTGCGCAAGCGCGGCGAGGTCCTGCTCGGCTGGTGGCATTATCATCCAGACTTCTGCCGCCTGCGGAAATGCCCACTCGAAAACCGTTTGCGGTGTACCGCATCGAGCGCGTTCTTCAGCGGCGACGACGTGGCCCTACACACCGCGCTGTTTGCGCGCGCCTACCACACGGCACTGCTGATCAGCGACAGCGCCGCCACCGGCCTCGGCTCGTCGCTCTTCGGTTGGCGGCAGGGAATGGTCTCGGCGCGCGGGTTCTACACGATGGGAGGAGATACACATCATGACGCGATCCGCACAGCGAATTGAGGACGAATACCCAATGTTGAACGAAGTGACCGCCGTCGGGCACGGCGCCCCGACGATCGAGCAGAAGGTCGAGTTCGTGCAGGCCGTCCGCGGTCGCACCCGTGATCACGGTGCTGCCGTCGACCGGTTTCTCGTTCATCGCCTCACGGCCATGGCGGAAGGTGTGGAGGGAGCACGCACGACGCAAAGGCAGCTCCAGCAACTGGTCGACACCCTGGTCGCCCCACCGTGGTATCGCGCCATCCTCGATGAGCTGGTCCCGACCGCCGCCGGTGTCCGCGCCACGGTCGTGCACAACGGCGTCGCGCGTGTCGTCAACCTGGCGGACGATGTCGACCGCAGCGCACTGGCCCCCGGAGACGAAGTGTACCTGGGGCACGAGCTGAACGTCGTCGTCGGCAAGTCGCCGTTCGGTGTGCGCTGTGGCGAGACGGCGCGCTTCGAGCGCTACACTGGCGATGGCCGTATCGTGCTCAAGGCGCGCGACGAAGAATTCGTCGTTCGGGCGAGCGGCGCGTTGTTGGGCACTGCCTTGCAGCCGGGCGACCAGGTGCGCTGGGACCGCGCGGTGTGGCTGGCCTTCGAGAAGGTTGAGTGCGCTGCCGGCCGGCAGTACCTGCTCAGCGAAGCTCCCGACCTGACACGCGGCCACGTCGGCGGACTGTCGCGCCATCTCGAAGCCCTCCTTGCGGCACTGACGGCACCGCTGATCGCCCCGGCAGCAGCGGCGCGCTACGGGCTCGGCACGCGAACCTCGACACTGATGTGGGGACCGCCGGGCGTCGGCAAGACGTTGATGGCGCGCGTTGCCGCCGCCGAGCTGGCGCGACTGAGCGGCCAGCGCGCCCGCATCGCCGTCGTCAAGCCCGCGGAGTGGGAAAGCCCGTGGGTCGGCGAGACCCAGCAGAACATCCGCAACTGCTTTGCCGCAGCGGCCCGCGAGGCTGGGCTCAGCGGCGGCTTCACCATCCTGTTCCTTGATGAGATCGAGGCCATCGGCCGTATTCGCGGCGGCAGCCTGAGCCACCATTCCGACAAATTCCTCGCGGCGCTGCTCGCCGAGCTCGACGGATTCAGCGAGCGGTCGAATGTCGCGGTCATTGCGGCGACAAATCGCAAAGACCTCGTCGACCCGGCATTGCTCGAACGTCTGTCCGACGTCGAGATTGCGGTGCCGCGTCCCGATATGCGCGCCGCCCGCGGCATCTTCCGGATTCACCTCGGCGAGACCTTGCCGTACAGTCCGAACGGCGCCAACGCCGCGGCAACACGCGACGAGATCATCGAGACGGCCGTATCGCGCTTCTACAGCCCGAACGCTGACAACGATCTCTGCGTGCTGAAGTTTCGCGACGGCAAGACCCGCACGGTGGCCGCCCGCGACCTGGCGAGCGGGCGCATCTTCGAGCAGATCTGCCGCGCGGCGCGGCGCAGCGCCTTGCTGCGTGAGACGCGCGACGGTGACGCCGGTGTACGGGTCGCGGACATCGACGACGCCGTGTCAGACGCCTTCGAGCGCCTGGCGACAACGCTGAGCCCGCGCAACGCGCACGCCTACCTGAGCGACCTGCCGCAGGACCTCGACGTCGTCAGCGTCGAGCCGGTCGGGCGCACGCTCAAGCGCGCGCACCGCTACGTGAACTGACGGAGCAGGCGGGACAAAGAAGATGAAGACGGATCAACGCACATCATTCGCGCCTTGCGCAGCTGTCGACCCGTACGAAGCGGGCAGGGTGGGCCGGACGCTGCCCAAGCTGTGTGGTGCGGACATCGAGTTGGGCAATTTCATTCTCGGTGTGGAGCGGCCGGAGGGCAGCGGTGCGGAGGCCGCGCGCGCGGTGTTGCGCGAGATCGTGGGATTACCCTGCACCGGCGTGTCGGTCGCCAGCAGCGCCGCGGTCGCGCCATATGATCCGCAAGATTGGGGCAGGAAGTACCTGCCGGCAAACGGCGGCTGTGTGTACATCGACCTCGATCACGTCGAAGCCTGCATTCCCGAAGTGACCGGCGCTTACGACCACCTCGCGGCGTGGCATGCCATGCTGCGCATCGTTCGCCGGGCGCTCGGAGCGGCGAACGCACGGCGCCCCGCCGGGCAGCGGATCCAGGTGCTCGTCAACAACTCCGATGGGCGGTCGAACTCGTACGGCAGTCACCTCAACTTTCTGGTCACCCGCCGCGCGTGGGATAACCTCTTCAACCGGCGGCTGCACTACCAGCTGTTCCTGGCCGCCTTCCAGGCCTCCAGCATCGTGCTCACGGGGCAGGGAAAGGTTGGAGCCGAGAACGGCATGCCGCCATGTGCGTACCAGATCGCGCAGCGCGCCGACTTCTTCCAGACGTTGTGCGGTCTCCAGACGACCTACAATCGGCCGCTGGTGAACAGTCGTGACGAACCACTCTGTGGGCGCGGGGACGAACGGCACGCGCCGGCCGCAAGGCTGCACTGCATCTTCTTCGACAATACGTTGTGTCACGTCGCCAGCCTGCTCAAGGTCGGCCTCATGCAGATCGTCTTGACGATGATCGAAGCCGAGCAGGTCAACCCGCAGCTGCTGCTCGAAGATCCCGTCGACGCGGTGCAGCGCTGGAGTCACGACCCGTCACTGCGCACGCGTGCGCAGATGGCCGGCGGCTCGGCGGTGACCGCGGTCGAATTGCAACTCCATTTCCTCGACGCCGCCAAGCGTTTCGTCGCCGCCGGCGGCTGCGACGGCAGCGTGCCGCAGGTGCGAGCGATTGTGCAGCTCTGGGAGGACACCTTGCTGAAGCTCGAAGCGAGGGATTTGCCGGCGCTCGCGGGGCGCCTCGACTGGGTGTTGAAGCTGCACATTCTGCAGCGCGCCATGCAGCAGCGGCCGCAGCTGACGTGGGCGTCGCCGGAGATCAAGCTGCTCGATCATCTCTACAGCAGCCTCGATCCCGCCGATGGTCTGTACTGGGCGTATGAAGCCAGCGGGGTCGTCGAATCGCTCGTCAGCGACGAACGCATCACCTACTTCGAGCACAATCCGCCCGCCGACACGCGCGCCTGGACGCGTGCGATGCTCCTGCGACTCGTCGGTGCCGACGCTATTGAATCCGTCGATTGGGACAGCATCGTGTTTCGCGCCGGGCAGGTCGGCTATCGCCGCACCTATCGCCGGCTCGACCTGGCAAGTCCGCTGGCATTTGCCGAGGCCGAGACCGGCCACATTCTGCAGCGCGGGCGCTGCTGCGACACGATGCTCGACGAGTTGGGCGCTACCGCTCCTGCTCCCCGCGACGCTCCGGCTCAGTTCATCTATCCGTACGCGGCCACCCCGGTGTGGCCAATATGAGGATGAGACGGGAGGTAACCATGAGAGAACGGGAACGACAACACGACGAACACCAGCCGCAAGCTGGCAGTGTTCCGGACGGTGGGAACGACCTTGGAGCCATCGGTGCCGCCGCCGCCCGGCTGGTGGCGGCCGGCGATGCGGCGATCGAGCGCGCGTTGTCCGGAGACAGCGACGCCTTCCTGCGCGCCAATCGACAACAGGGAGGCCAGTGAGCCGATGACCGAGCGGCTGTTCGGTGTCGAGACCGAATACGCGCTCACGGGGTTGGATGCGCGGGGCCTGCCCATCGACCGCGAGTCCGTGCTGTCCCACTTCATGGCGCTGGCGCGTGCCCGCTTGCCGCACATTCCGGATGTGACGGGACGTGGGCTCTTCCTCGCCACCGGCGCACGCTTCTACATCGATGCCCCCGACCACCCAGAGTTCACGACTCCTGAGTGTACCACGCCGTGGGATGTCGTCCGTTACACGCAGGCGGGTGAACGGACGCTGCTGGGACTGGCGAGCCAGTTGGTCAAACGCGAGCGCCGCATCGCAGAGGTGGTGATCCTGCGTTCGAACGTTGACTACAGTGGCAGTGGTTCCACCTGGGGCACCCACGAGTCATACTTGCATCGCAGCAACCCGCGCGCGTTGCCGGCACACGTGATTCCGCACCTCGTCAGTCGCATCATCTATACGGGGGCCGGCGGTTTCAACAGCCGCTTCCGGCACGGCATCGAGTTCACCTTGTCGCCGCGCGTGCCGCATCTGGAGCACACGGTGTCGGAGCAGTCGACGCAGGCGCGCGGCATCTTCCACACCAAGGACGAGTCGCTCTCGAGCACCGGCTACCATCGCCTGCACATTCTGTGTGGTGAAAGCGTGTGCTCCGAGCACGCGGCCTGGCTCAAGGTGGGCACCACCGCGCTAGTGCTTGCGCTCGTCGACGGCGGCGCGATCCCGGGCGACGCCGTGCACCTGCAATCGCCGTTGTCCGCCATGCAGACGTTTGCGAGCGACCCGACCTGTACCGCCACGGCGCAGGCGAGCAGCGGCAAGGAGCTCACGGCGCTGGCGATCCAACGGCATTACTTGGCGATGGTCGAAGCGCGTCTCGACACGCGGTGCATGCCGCCCTGGGCGAGAGCGGTTTGCCGGCTGTGGCGGGCGACGCTGGATCGACTGGCAACGGCGCCGGACTCCATGACGACGCAGCTCGACTGGGCCATGAAGCTGGCACTGTTCAAGCGCCGGGCGCAGCAGCGTGGGATCGCGTGGGAGTCGTTGCGACAGTGGAATTACATCGCCGTCCAACTGGGCGCTGCGCTGGGCCGTTGCGCGCCTCGCGATGAGCGGCTTTCCGTCGGCATGATTCTCGATGAGCATGGTCCGGTGGCTGATGAGGTGCGGCGCCTCACGCCGTATGCGCAAACGCACGGGCTGGAGTGGAGCCAGCTCCCGACGTTCATCCAGCTGCGCCAGGAGTTGTTCGAGATCGACACGCGCTTCGGTCAGCTCGGCGACAAGGGCATCTTCACAGCCCTCGATGCCGCCGGCGTGTTGGCGCATCGCGTCGACGGCGTTGCCGCCATCGCACAAGCGATGGAATATGCGCCGGCGGTGGGCCGCGCACATCTGCGCGGCCGCCGCATCCGCGAGCTGACGGGCAACGGCGAACGTTACGTGTGCGACTGGCATGGGCTGTGGGATCACCACGGTGCTCGCCGCCTCGATCTCCAGGACCCGTTCGACGCCAGCGCGGAATGGCAACCGTGGACGCCCGGCGAGGACTGCCCGTTCTAAAGGACCTGCCGCGGCATCCGGGCGGTCGCCTTATAGGTATTCGCTGAGCGTCGCGGAGTCGTTCGCCACTGCCAGCGCCGTCTCGCGGCGGATGCGACCGGCGCGCACCAGATCGGCGAGGCTGCGTTCCAACACCACCATGCCCTCGTTGGCGCCGCCCTGCAGCGCGTTGACGATCTGCGCCGTGCGCCCCTCGCGGATGAGATTGGCCACGCCGTGGGTGACCCTGAGCAGCTCCACCGCCGGCACGCGAGCCGTTCCATCCGCCGTCGGAACGAGGCGTTGCGAGATCACCGCGCGCAGCGCATCCGCGAGCTGCACGCGAATTTGCCGCTGGCGTTCCGGCGCGTAGGTGTCG
>DATKMS010000476.1:0-14605 GCA_035541735.1 Candidatus Margulisiibacteriota bacterium | reverse complement strand
CTAGGCATCGATGAGGTTCAACAGCTCCAGTTCCATCTCGGCTGTACGGCGGCCGAGGCTTGCCAGCTCGACGCTTTTCACCAACCCATCGAGATGCGTCTTGGCCTGCATGATGGTCATGATGCCCCACTTCAGGTTGCCGAGCACTTCCCAGAAGCGGACATGTTGGGGGTGGACGGCGGCACCACCGGCCTGCTCGTAGGCACGAAACAGCTCCTCACGCGTGCCGATACCGCCAACCGGGAGAGCATCGTTTCCAAAACGCCACGAGCGTACGCAGATCCAACCGAGATCCTCCATAGGATCGCCGATGTGCGCCAACTCCCAATCGAGCACGGCGCGCACTCCATCGGGTCCGAAGATGACATTGCCGATGCGGAAGTCGCCGTGTACCACCACGCGACGGTCGACTGGCGGCAGGCGCGCGCGCAGCCAGCGGAAGGCGATCTCGAACGTCGGGTGGGGATCCGGAGCGATGGCGCGAAAGATCTGTTCGAAGCGGTCGAGCTCCGCTTTGGCCGGCGGTTCCCCCGCTGGCGGTTCGGCCAAGAAGGTTAGCCGGTGCTTTTCGCGGTCGATGCGATGGATGCTCGCCAGAATCCCGCCGAGTTGCCCGGTCATGACACGCCGCGCTTCGGCGTAGAGGTCGTCACGTAGCAGGCGGCGGGCGAGGGTCTCCCCCTCGATGCGATCCATCAGGAAGAAGGAGGCGCCCAGCGTCGCGATGTCGTCGCTCACCCAATAGACCTTTGGAACCGGGACGCCCGTGGCGGTGGCGGCCCGCAGCAGGTCGAATTCATCACGTCGCGGCGAGCCGACGGCGGCTGCGGCCGGATCGCGCCGCAACACCAACGGCAGAGAGACGCGCCGGCCGTTCTGCTCGTAGCTTACATCGACGGACCAGATTTCACGCGACGCGCCCCCCGCCAAGCGCCGCAACCCACAGACCGTGACCTCGGGGACACCGACCTGGCGGGCGATGAAGACCGCCAGCCGCTGCTCCATCTCACGCACATCCATCGCAGGCATGCCTTATACGATCTTGTGGCCTCGGGGTAGGGCGTAGCCGACGTTAATCTCAAGGCGAGCCAACGGTCACAGCCGAAACACTCCGGCCCCGGCCTGCGGCTTGAAGATGAAGCGATAGTCCCCGACCCGCTCCGAGTGGGCGAGCCGCGAGCGGTAGAAGTGACGGTCGATGCGGGTGAGGAAGCCCGGCACATCGGCTTCAGGGAGCAGGTTGACGGTGCAACCGCCGAAGCCCGCGCCGGTCAGGCGTGCCCCGACGGCGCCCGCGTCCCTGGCGAGCGCAATCAGCTCTTCCAGTTCCGGGCAGCTGACCTCATAGTCATCGCGGCAGCTGGCGTGCGAGGCATCCATGAGCTGCCCAAACGCCAGCGCGTCGCCCGCCCGCAGGGCCGTCTCCGCTTGCGCGACGCGCTCGGCTTCCGACAGCACGTGCCGCGCCCGCCGCAGCAACGCAAACGCGTCACCAACGGCGCCGCATTCCTCCCGCAGACGCTGTGGACTGGTTCCGATCAAGGCCGCGACTTCGGTGAGCGACAGCGGCCGCTCCGGCAGTTGCGCGGTCAGGGAGGGAAGGAAATCGAGCAGGGGGCGATGCGGGAAGAGGACGGCGAGATCACCGAGCGTGGTGAGGCTGCGGGGCAGGCCGGCGCTGAGCAAGCGGTCCAAGACGCGACATACCAGACGGCACTCGATCACACGGAGATTATAGCCCTGCTTTGCGGCACCTGACTTCTCCGCCTGTATCAGGCTGTGGCAGACCACGAAGCTGTAGCCGGCCGGGACGGGAACGGTGCGCACGCGGAGCGGAAAAAAGTCGATCCGCAGAGCATGCCCGGCGCGCGCCAGCAGACTCGTGGCCTGGTCCATGCCGCCGCTCAGCGTGCCGACGTAGCGCTCGGCCACCGGCAGCAGTGCCGCGAGCGTCTCGAACGGCAGCTCCACGTCGTTGGCTGCCAGCAGCGCCAGGGCATTGGCAACGACGAGCGCGGACGATGACGACAGGCCGGCGCCGCTGGGTATATCGCCGTCGACCAGGAACTCGGCACCGCGCTGCAGCTGTGCGCCGCAGCGGCGTGCCAACTCTTGCGCCGCCGCTTTCGAGTAGTTGCCCCAGTCGCCATCGGCGTACGGAGCAATGGCATCACTCAGGGTGTACGTGCGTGGTCCGAAGCGCCGTGCGGTGTTGAACACGCGTATCGTCCGGTCCAAACGCGGCGCCAGTGCAATCAGAACGCTGCGGTCGATGGCCATTGGCAGCACCGGCAGGCCGTTGTAGTCCGTGTGCTCGCCGAGCAGGTTGACGCGGCCGGGTGCTCGCACCACGCAGCGTGCCGGGGTGCCGATGGTCGCCTGGAACGTATCGATCAGATGGCTGGCGCGTTGTTCCTCATGGCGCGAGAGCACGGCGATGGTCTCGGCGGGCATGCGGTGCCTCCACCTACAGTGCGCCTTCGGCAACCGCGAGATCCTCGGGTGTGCCCAGGTCACTCCAGAAGCCGCGCACGGCACAGGCGCGCACGGCTCGGCCGTCGTGGATCATGGCGGCGATGGCCTGCGGCAACTCGTACTCGCAGCGTGCCGACGGCTGCACGCGCGCCGCATACGTGAAGATCACCGGTGTGAAGACGAAAAGACCGGCGTTGTTCCAGCACGTCTGCGATGTGCCGCGCAGCGGCTTCTCGATCAGCTGGGTCACGCGCCATTGGGCATCCACATAGACGGCAGCGCCGCGCCACGGATCGTCCATCTCATTGACCATAAGCAATGCATCGCATGGCTGCTGCGCGAAGGCGGCGACCAGTGCCCCGTAGTTGGAGGGGGTGACGACGATGTCGCCCCACGACAGCACGAAGGCGTCCTGCGCGGCCGCGTCGGCGGCGCGGAGCAGCGCTTTGGCGGTCCCCTCCGGGCGTTCCTGGCGGTGATAGGTGAGGCGCAAGCCGAGGCGGCTACCATCACCGAGGTAGGCTTCGACCTGTTCGCCGCGATAGCCGGTGACGACGACGGCGCGGTCCACCCCGGCGCTGCGCAAGCCGATGAGGATATGCTCGATGATCGGCCGTTCCTTGAGTGTGAGCAGCGGCTTGGGTGTATGCGTGGTCAGTGCGCCCATCCGGGTACCGCGTCCGGCGGCGAGGACGACTGCCATCATGACGGCATGATACGGGACGACACGGGAGATTGGGACAGGGGGGAGGAGATTTTCTACCGCCTGGGATTCCCGGCAACGGTTGTGTATCAAGACAACCGCTGTGACGTCGGGGGCTCGATGACTCCACCATACGATACACGCCGCATTCTGGTTGCGGGTGCCGGTGCGCTGGGCTTGGTCTTCGGTGCGTTGTTGCGGCGCGCCGGCCATGTGGTGACCCTGCTCGGGCGTGCCGTGCATACCGACGCAGTCGTCACGGGCGGTGTGCACGTCGAGGGCTTGTGGGGCGAGCACGTCGCCACCGGGTTCGAGCTGGCGACCGACGCCACGCAACTGCACGACCGGTTCGACGCGGTCTTGGTGACCGTCAAGTCGTACGATACGCGCGCGGTTGGCGCCGCAGTCGCGCCGTTTCTGGCGCCGGACGGGGTGCTGATCTCACTGCAGAACGGCCTGGGAAATGTCGAAGCGTTGAGCGCGGCAGCGGGGGCGTCGCACGTTTTGGCCGGACGGGTCATTTTCGGGGCAGAGGTGGTAGCCGCGGGCAGGGTGCGGGTGACCGTGTATGCCGATCCCGTGCTGATCGGCGTCTGGCGGCGGCATGAGCATCCGCTCGACGCTGCGGCGAAGGCGTGGGCAGAGCGTTTTGCGGCCGCGGGCATCCCGAGCGCGTACAGCGACGACATCGAAGCGGCGCTTTGGGGAAAGGTCCTGTACAACGCGGCGCTCAACCCGCTCGGCGCCCTGCTTGGGGTGCACTACGGCGCGTTGGGTGAAGACGCCAACACGCGAGCCGTCATGGACGCGGTCATCGACGAGGCATTCTGCGTTGCGGTTGCCGAGCACGTGGCGCTGCCATGGGCATCGGCGGCGCACTACCGCGCCCTGTTCTATGATCGCCTGCTGCCCTCGACCTTCCGTCATCGCCCGTCGATGCTGCAAGACTTGGAGCGCGGGCATAGGACCGAGATCGAGGCGATCAACGGCGAGGTCTGGAAGCGTGGCACGTCGCACGGCTTGCGCACACCCGCCAACGAGCTACTTACGCGCTTGATCTTGGCGCGAACGGGGATGCGAGGAGGGAGCGGAGTATGAGGTTGCAGGTGAGCCGAGCGAACATTGCCGCTGTTTGCCGACACGCCCGCGCGGCATTTCCAAACGAATGCTGTGGCTTCATCATCGAACGTCAGGGTCGCCGCGAGGTCGTGCGCGTCAGCAACGTGCAAAATCAGTTGCACGCCAAGGACCCGATGCAATTCCCGCGCTCCGCACGGACGGCCTACACTATGCGTTGGAAGGAAGTGGAGCCGCTGCTGGAGGCAGCTTACCGGGGCCAGATCCGTCTGGTGGCCGTCTATCACTCGCATCCGAAACATGGCGCATATTTTTCCGCTTGGGACCGAGCCGCCGCGGAAGGGTGGGTGGATGATCCCAACTACGCCACTGCGGGCCAGATCGTCGTGTCGGTGCACCGGCGTCGCGTCTGCCGCATGAAGGGATTCGCCTGGGACGCGACCGTTCGCGGGTTCGTCGAAGTCGAGATCGAGATCTCCGGCGCGTAGTCTCCGTTCCCTGATTCCAAGGAGAAGCCACGGACGAGAAACCGGGGACCAAGATCAGTTGCAGGGCGATGGACTTGCAGGCAGCATTGCCGGCCGATGACGCGGTACTGGTTGCTCATAGCAGCGGCGGCTGCGGCTACCGTGCCGGCGATCGTGCTGCGGCTGAGTGGCGCGCACGCCGCGCTGGGGCCTGCTCTCGAGGCGGCCACATTCGGTGTCGCCATTCTCGGCGGCGCGTTTCTGCTGACGTGGGCGGCCGAGGTGACCGAGCTGGACATCTCGCAGGGGCTGGCGTTGTCGTTTCTGGCGCTGGTGGCAGTGCTGCCGGAATACGCCGTCGATCTGTACTTTGCTTCGAAGGCGGCAACCCAACCGGAGTACGCCGCCTACGCCACCGCCAACATGACGGGGGCCAATCGTTTGCTCATCGGTATCGCCTGGCCGCTCATCGTGGTGCTGTACTGGGCCCGCGGCGGCCGTCGCGAGCTGAAGCTCCCGGACAGCCGCGCCGTCGAGCTGTTGTTCCTGTCGCTGGCGACGGTGTATTCGTTCGTGATTCCGCTCAAGGGCACGCTCTCGCTCCTCGACACTGTCGTATTCGTCGGCCTGTTCGTGGCCTACATGTGGCGGATCGCGCGTTCTGAAGCAGGCGAACCAGACCTCGTCGGTCCGGCGTTGGCGCTGGCAGCGTTGCAGCCGTGGTTGCGGCGCGCGGTGGTGATCGCGTTGTTCATCGTCTCGGCGGCGGTGATCCTGGGGTCGGCGGAGCCGTTTGCAGAGGCGCTTGTCCACCTCGGCCGGCGGCGCGGCATCGACGAGTTCCTGCTCGTGCAATGGCTCGCCCCGCTGGCCTCCGAAGCTCCAGAGATCATCATCGCCTGCATTCTGACGCTGAAGGGCGACGCGCAGGCGGGGATGGGTGCGATGGTGTCCTCGAAGGTGAACCAGTGGACGCTGCTGGTGGGCACCTTGCCGCTCGTCTACAGCATCGCGCTCGGGCACCCGGGGGCGTTGCATCTCGACGCACGTCAGGTGGAGGAGATACTGCTGACCTCGGCGCAGTCGCTGTTTGCGGTAGCGGTATTGAGCAATTTGCGACTGTCGCTGCTCGAGTCGGGGGTGTTGGCAGCGCTGTTCATCCTGCAGCTGTTCTTCCCGAGCACCGATGTGCGCTACGGCTTTGCGTTGGTTTACGCGGCGCTCGGTGCAGCGATACTCGTGCGCCAGCGCAGCGAGCTGACGACTTTTCTGCATGCTGGGCTTGGTGTGCAAGGCGGGCGCGAGCGGTGAGGGACGGGCGCCGTGCCGCTGGTCTCACGGTTCCGGCTGGCGTGGAAGCAGTCTGAAGTCGCCGGGTGGCCGCGGCTACGCGCCTTGTCGCGCCAAGGCTGCGGCGACGATGGGCGCGCGGACTTCGGGGCGGCGCATCTTCCAGATCAGGCCATCATAAAAAAAGTGAAGCGCCGAGGTGGTGCTGTAGTACACGACGAAGAGAGGCACTGTCCACACCTGGCGCGCCGCCACGAACAACACGAGCAGGATCGCCGACATGATGAGCAGAGGGACGGCTCTTCCGAACACGCGGAGGCCGGGCGCCGTCTCCCCACGTGCGATCCGCCGGCGCGAAAAAAGGTACACGAAGAGGATGTACTCGATTGAGTGCGCGAAGCCGAAGACGAGAAACCCAACTACCGGGCCGTGCGTTATGAACACGCCGAGCAGACACAGGGTCGATGCGCAAAACGTCAACCGCGGCACTCGCCCAGCGCGCGGTCGCGCCTGCGCTTCAGCGTGTGACCACGCAAACACCCTTGACGCGGTGGCCACTCCGGCGATGACCAGCAGCGCCCAACCGATCGTCGGATGCTCCTGCGCCACCACGACGTGCAGCGTGGTGAGGACGTGCTGCGTCCGACCGTAGAACGTGTCCTGCCGAAACATCATCACGACCACCGCGGTACAGGCGGCGAGCGCCAACAGCGTGTGTAAGTCGCGGCGCCCGTGGGCGTGCGCTTCCAGACCACCGCCGGCCTTGACGGCGTAGGCGCGTGCAATGCCGTGGCGCTGCAAAAGCGTGTGCCAGATGTTCCAGGCGAGGAGAGCACCGAACACGACGGTGGAGCCGGGAGGCCACCACAGCCGCAGCGGCACTACCGTGGCGATGACGATGAGCGGCGCCAGCCACAACGCGCGCGGGTGCCGAACGCGCTGCTGCTCGTCGCCGAAGAACAGGAAGTACACGAAATGCCGATGCACGAAGTTGACGCTGAGCGCGACCACCGTTGCCAGCTTCAACGCCGGCAGGAACGCCGCGTGTCCCACCTCACCGACGACGGGTGTGGTGCGCAGCCACGCGTAGAAGGGCAACCAGCCGAAGGCCATCGCCAGGTCGAGTGCTGGGGTGGCCAGCCACGCCGAAGGGCGCGCACTGGTCGCGGCGTTGGACACCATGCGGTCGTCGTATCACGGCGTGCAGCCCGCGGCGAAGCGCCGCGGCGCCTGCGGAAACCTGGCGCCGACCCCATGTCCTCGTGACCAGAGTGCTCGGATTGCCGAATGCGCCTCTATCATTTGGATGCCGATATAGCTAAATGAATACGCAATACTATTCCCCAATATCGGAGGATGCCAATGAGAGCTGCTGTCTATGTCGGTGATGCTACCAGCCTTGCCATCGAGCAACTGAAGCCCAATCCGCCCGGACCGCGCGACGTCCTCGTCGAGGTCGGCGCAAGTGGCGTCTGCCATTCGGATCTGTCCATCATGCGCGGCTACGTTCCCGTGCCGCCCGGAATGGTGCTCGGTCACGAGGGCGCCGGGCGCGTCGTCGAAGTCGGTGCCGAAGTGTCGCGGGTGAAGAAGGGCGACCGCGTCGTTGCCTCGTTCGTGCCCGCCTGTGGCGCCTGCTGGCACTGCCTGCGCGATCAGTCCGAACTGTGTGAGCGGGAGAACGAAGTCTCGATGACAACCCGCGGCACGCGGCCGGACGGCAGCATGTACTTCTGCATGACCGGCCTCGGCACATTCTCCGACGTCATGACAGTCGACGAATCGTCGGTGGTGAAGGTGGAGACCGAACTGCCCGACGCACAGCTTGCCCTGATCGGTTGCGGCGTCACCACCGGTGTGGGCGCGGCACTCAACACCGCGAAGATCAGGCCGGGGGCGAGTGTCGCCGTCCTCGGCTGCGGTGGGGTCGGTCAGGCGGTGATCCAGGGGGCGCGCATCGCTGGCGCCGGCCGCATCATCGCCATCGATCCGCAGGAGCTGAAGCGCAAGACCGCGACCAAGCTCGGCGCGACCGACGTCGTTGACCCGTCCCAGGGCGACCCGGTCGACCAGGTCAAGGCGCTCACCGGCGGCCGCGGCGCCGACTACGCATTCGAGGTGATCGGTCTTCCGGAGACCATCCTCACCACCTACAACCTGGCGCGGCGCGGCGGCGAGGTCATCATCGTCGGGATGGCGCGCTTCGACGCGCAGTTCACCCTGCCGGCCTTTGGTATCTTCTTCGAGCAGAAGACGGTGAAGGGGTGTAAGTACGGCTCGGCACAGGTGCGGCGCGACTTCCCGCGCTTCGTCGAGTTGATTGAAACCCGCCGCCTGGATATCGGCTCGATGGTGTCGAAGACCATCAAGCTCGAGGGCGTCAACGACGCCTTCCGCGCCATGGAAGCGGGCGAAGTCATCCGCAGCGTCATCGCCTGAGCGACCTCGCCAACGGGGATCCGCTAGCAGCGGGTCCCCGCTTTCATCTGCGGTTCAGCACAAGGCGATCTGCACCGGCGTGCGGCCCCGCAGGTCCACCACGATCGCGGCCGCGCCCGTCTCATCGGCGCGGCAGACTCCTTCACTCGCTCCGCTCAGCGCGTACTGCGCGTTCGGCCGGAGCTGCTCGATACGCAACTTCTGCGCGCCGGGTTGCGCCCCGGGGTAGAGGACGAGGTCGAGGGTGTCGCCGTGACTGCGGGCCCGCGACACCAGCACATCGGGATACTTTGCCGCGGCGAGGATCGGCCCGGCGGAGACGCAAGCCGGCGGACCTTTGGTGACGGCATTGCGGAAATCGTCGCGCCGAACGATGCGCGCGCGCACGGCAAAGGTGTTCGAGAGATTCGACGCCTGCGTGTAACGCAAGATCCCGCCATCGTCACGTCGCCCGCAGTCACGATCCAAACTATGCTGCGCGGCCGCGGCGATCTCCTCGTCGCCGAACTCGTGGGCGGCATTCAAAATCGTTGCATACACGCCCGCCCAGCCCCGGCGGTAGTTGCCGAGGTCGAAACCGTCGCCCGGCAACGTAACCCTCGCGTTGCCCGCCTCGTCCTTGGTGAGCAACGGCTCGATATCGTGCCGCGCCACAGCCCACATGCGACGCGCACGTTCCGGTGCGAAGCAATTGGTGAAGTCCGCGAACCCAGCTTCCGCGGCGGGGAACGGGAAGCGGATCCCCGTCAGGGCGGAACGCAACCCAATGACACTGCCGCTGTCGTCGGTGAACTCCCGATCAAGGCTGTCGAGCCAGCGGTTGAGGGTGAGGCTCGCGTACGACGTCCCAAACAGGCGGTCGTAGAGGGTGAGCGATGTCATCCCGTAATGATTGCAGATCGGGTAGATCCAATTGGGTTCACAGGGGTAGAGGCAGAACTCGGAGTCCTGAAAGTTCTGCAGCACCGAGCGCTCCAGGCTGTGCAGGTCGTGATGAAACGCCCGGCGGCGGCTGAGGCGGAAGGTGAGGCTAGCCGGCTCGGCGTAGCGTCGATCACCGCTGGCTGAAGTGTACATGCCGACGTGCAGGCCGAACCAACCCGTCAGCATGATGTTGTCCTTGCTCGCCGGATCGGGGTCGGTGAAGTTCAGATGGCCCCACGCCGACTCGTACACCCAGTAGTTCCAGATCGGCTTCTGCAGGTACTGTTCGATGAGATTGCGCTGCGCCTGCGACAGATAGCCATGAAAGCTCGGCGTGTAGTGGCATTGCGCCAGCGCCAGGGTGTAGCCGAGGTGGTTGAGTTGGTAGCGCAGCGACGCGGTTTGGAACTGGTCGATCTTGTCGAAGCCGCCCAGTTCCCCGACCGGCTGGAGCGCGCGGTCGAGCACGTAGCGGAGCGCCGCGAGGTCTTCTGATGTCAGTTCACGGTCCGTCTCTGGTGCGACCGGTGTGGCGCGCTCGATCACCTCGGCGACGGCCGAAGGCAGGTAGCGATTGCGCTCGTCGAGCTTAGCGCGACCAGCTCTCTTCAGACTGCGTGTGCGGCGATACACGTAGCCGCACGCCAGCGCCACCAGCGCGGGAACGGCGTAGGGCGAGGCGGTCGCGATGTCTCCGCGTGCCATCGACCCGGCCACCAGCGCCGCGCCCATCCAGACGATGATCGGCGCCACGACCATCCCGGAGCCGAACCAGGCAAAGAGCGCCACGGCAAACAACGCCAAGGTTACGGGCAGCAGCAGGAGTGCCCAGCCTCCTACGGCCAGGAACCCGGCTCCTGGAAACCACAACCCGAGGCCAGCAGCGCGTGCGCCGGCCGACATCCCGGCGAACAACGGCAGCAGGCCAACGAGGCACATCGTCACGTAGATGAGCGCGGCCCGTCTCTGGCGCGCCGCGGTGACCGGTCCAGTGCTGCGCTCCTTGCGAATCAGGGGAGCCGCGAGTGCCTGTGTGCTTGCGATGTCGTGTGACAAGGTGGTCATCTGCGCCTGCCGCAAATCAGTGAGGGATGCTTGCGTCGACCGGCTCGTGGTGCACGTGCGCGAGATGCGTGCGCACGCTGTAGATCGCGCCAAAGAGCAGCGCCAACTCGATCAGTGCCGCCAGTGCAAAAGCCGGCATCGACCAGCGGCGCGGACGCAGCAGCGTCGGTCGAAGCGCTGCCGCCGTGGCACCGGCGGACTCCACGAGTCGCCACTCGACGGCCGCGTTACGCGGTACTCGGGTCCGCGCATGCGCCCCGAGCACGAGGCGCCTCACTGCGGCACATCCAACGATCAGTTGGCTGAAGAGGAAGGCTGCGAACGCGCAACAGGGCATTGATCCTCCCACCGCCTTTGCACCGCTCAGCTCTCGTTGGACCCTTCTACCACCAAGGACCGACTGCGCCTAGTCTGGACGCGGCGGCTTCGGGTGACAGCTATCGCCTCCTGCGCTGGTGAAGGGAAGAGTCGGGGCGGCGGGATTTGAACCCACGACCACTCGCACCCCAAGCGAGTGCGCTACCAGTCTGCGCCACGCCCCGAAATCAATGCCTGCGCCAGCAACGCGCGGCGTACGCTCCTAGTGCCATGTTGCTCGGCGAAACACAACCACGCCGCCGCCTGCCTTCTGAGGCGTCGAGCGGGCACAGGAAATGACGGGCTCCGGAATCACTCAATCGAACCGTCCCCGCCACTTCATCCACGCAGACCAGCCCCTCCCCGGACAGGAAGTGCAACGCCGTGGCGATGCGGCCATCGGTGGTGTGCAACGCCGCTGCCAACTCGGCCAGACCCAAGCCACAAACAGCTCCCCACAGCTGATAACCCGTCATCAACGTCCGCAACAGACTGAAGACGAGTTCGCTCGCCGAGGGCTCGCGCACCGTGTGCAGTGCCATCCGTGATCACTCCCCGTCGCTACCAGTCAGCAGCAACGGATATGCCATAAACTCCCAGCGCCAGGCTTGCCTCGACCGAGACGGTTGTTCGCTTTTGTTGTCCGATCGCTATTTTCCTGACAGCAATCGCGGCCTCAGGTCAGCATGCGGTGCAGCGATTCAATCTCCTTGCGCAACTGGCTGAGCACGGTCCGGTAGGCGCGGTCACCCAGGGGCAATTCCGCTTGCTGGCGCTCTTCCTTTTGCAGTGTCTTGAGCCGTTTGCGTGCGCCTTCGATGGTGAAGCGTTCATCGTGCAGCAGGCGCTTGATCTGCAGGAGAGTCTCGACGTCGCGCCGCCGGTAGAGGCGGTGCCGCGAGCGACTCTTGCTCGGCCGGACGATGCTGAACTCGCTCTCCCAGTAGCGCAGCACGTAGGCTGGCACGCCGACGATTGCCGCGACCTCACCGATCTTGAAGTACAGCTTGTCCGGCAGTTGGGGCTTGGCGTCGGCCACGCTCACGCTCTACGGTCCGGGGTTCATGCTTTTCTTCAGAACCTGACTGGCCTTGAACGTGAGGACCGTGCGCCCGGAGATGGTGATCTCATCGCCGGTCTGCGGATTACGACCCTTGCGCGGGCGCTTGCGGTTGACGACGAAATTCCCGAACCCCGAGATCTTCACTTTCTCGCCGTGATCGAGACGGCTCTTGATGATCTCGAAGATCGACTCGACAACATCGCTGGCTTCCTTCTTCGAGAATCCCACCTTCTCGTAGATACGCTCGACAATGTCGCCTTTGGTCATCGTCACGCCGGGACCCTCCCGATGTATGTGCCTTAGCGCGGTTCAACCTGTAATGATTCGCGCACAGCCGCAATCAAGCGACCGTGCAACTCGTTCACCTCGGTATCGGTCAGCGTGCGATCCGGGGCGCGATAGCAGATGGAGTACGCAAGGCTCTTTTTGCCCGGAGGAATGGGCGGTCCGACGTACTGATCGAACAAGAATACGTCCTCGATCAACGGTTGCCCCCCGGTCCATGCCTTGACGAAACGACTCACTTGGTCAGATGCAAAGCTCGCCTCACTCACAACCGCTAGATCTCGCACAACCACAGGAAATCGTGGAAGATCTTTGTAGATAGTGCGGCGCGGACAATACTCAAGCAAACGCTCCAAGTCAAGTTCGAATATCCAGCAAGGTCCGGTTATTTCAAGTTCTTCCTCGACCGCCGGGTGCAAGCAGCCCACGATACCGAGGGAACGGCCGGCGATCTCGAGGTGCGCCGTCTTGCCGGGATGGAACGCGGTCAGATCGGTCGCCGGGACCCAACGTGGCTCCGGGATAGCGAGGACATCTGTAACAGCCTCGACCAAGCCCTTGACGTCGGTGAACTCAGCCGTTGCGCTACCGCCCAGCCCTGCCGTTGGAATCTTCCGAGAGATTGCCGCAGCGAGCCGCAGGCCTTCTTTGAACGTGTGCGCACTCCAAAACACTTTGCCGAGGCAGAACAGCGCCGCGTCGGCGGCACCATGACCGCGATTGTCATGCAGCGCGTGCAGCAACCCGGGCAGCAAGCTGAGGCGCATCTCGGGCTCCTCCTGCGTGACCGGATTGAGGATCGTGACCGGCGGAGCGTGCGCTTCGAGCCCGGGAAACAGCGCGTTCAGACGTCGCGAGCAGAAACTCAGCAGCACGGCTTCACTGAGCCCCAACGCAGTGAGCAAACGCTTGAGGTCCCGCTGGGCGCGCACGCCCGGCCCCTCCACGCTTGCGGCGAGCACGCACTGGGGTAAGGTGGCCGGCACGTTCTCGTACCCGCCGAGCCGCACGACCTCCTCGATCAAGTCGATCTCGCGTGTCAGGTCTGACCGGTACGAGGGCGGGACCACGGTCAGGGTGCCTCCGGTTGCCGACGACACGCTGAGCCCCAACGACTTCAAGCGTGCCGTGACTTCGGTGCGGGTGATGGTCATGCCCAGCAACTCGTCGACGCGTTTGAGGCGCAACGAGATCGGTGCCGGCGGCTGCGCCGAGGGATAGGCATCCACTCGGCCGCGTGTGACAGTGGCGGCGCCGAGCCGTGCGATCAGCAGCGCGGCGCGGTCTGCGGCAAGCGGCACGCCGTCGATGTCGGTGGTGCGTTCGAAGCGGTACGACGCTTCCGTGCGCAAGCCCAAGCGCCGCGCGGTGCGCCGCACGCTGCTGGGCGCAAACCAGGCGCTCTCGAGCAAGACACGCCGCGTGCGGTCCGTGACCTCGGTGTCGGCACCGCCCATCACTCCGGCGATGGCGACGGGCACGTTGGCACTGGTGATCAGCAGATCGTCAGGCGAGAGCGCACGTTCCTGGCCGTCGAGCGTGGTGAAGCGGGTGTCGCCGCCGGCGCGGCGCACGAGGATCTCCGGGCTCGGCAGGCGGTCGTAGTCGAAGGCATGCAACGGTTGGCCGCGCTCCAGCATGACGTAGTTGGTGACGTCGACCACGTTGTTGAGCGGCCGCATGCCCACGGCGCGCAAGCGATGCTGCATCCACGCCGGGGAGGGCGCGATCGTCACGTCCGTGAAGACCCGCCCGACGTAGCGGTTGCAGAGATCCGGATCGGCAATGCGGATGGCGATCAGCGCCGCGGCCGGCGCGTCGGACTCGCGCACCGCCAGGCGCTGGCGGCGCAAGCGCTGCCCCGTGAGCGCGGCAATCTCACGGGCGAGTCCCAGGATACTCAGACAATCGCCGCGGTTGGGCGTGATGGCGATTTCCAGGACCGTATCCGCGAGCCCGAGCACCACAGCAAGGCGCTCGCCGATCGCCGCATCGCTCGGCAAAATCAAAATACCGGAGGCGTCGGGTCCGATCCCCAACTCGGCCTCGGAGCACAACATCCCCGCCGACGCCACGCCGCGGACCTCCGTCGTCGCAATCGTCCTACCGTCGGGCAATGAGGATCCAGGTGCCGCGTAAGCAACGCGATCACCGGCGCGCAGATTGGTCGCGCCACACACGACGGTCACGGTCGTGTCACTACCCGGGCGCACCTCGCATATGCTGAGACGGTCCGCCTGCGGGTGCGGGTGCACCCGCACGAGCTCGGCGCACACCACGCTGCGAAGCTCGCGCCCCGTCTCCTCGACCGACTCCACTTCGAGTCCGGCCATGGTCAGGCGGTCCGCCAGTTGCGTCACCGACAGCTCCAGGTCGACGAACTCGCGCAGCCAGTTCCACGTGACTTTCATTGCGAAATCTGCGCGTCGCTAGAACTGCCGCAAGAAGCGGATGTCGTTT
>DATKMS010000475.1:0-6658 GCA_035541735.1 Candidatus Margulisiibacteriota bacterium | reverse complement strand
CGGGAGTTTGACCAACTCGGGATCCAGCTCCTAGGCTCCCGCGTCAGTCCGCCGGTGGGTACGCCCAGCTGGCAGTTCGAGGATCGCGTCGCCCCGCTGCCGGGTGAAATCGTTCTCAACAAGACATCCAGCGGTCCGCTCGCCTCGACCAAACTGGACCAAACCCTGCACAACTTGGCGATCAATTCGCTCGTGGTATGCGGACTGACCACTGCCGTCTGTGTCACACAGACGGCGCGCGAAACTGCAGACCGGGGCTTCCGAGTAATTGTCGTCGAGGACGCCTGCACAGAGATGAGTGAGGAGATGCACCAGGCAGCCCTGTTCACGTTTAGCTATGTCTTCGGCCGAGTGCGGACGACGGCAGACGTGCTGGAGTTGTTTGCAAGCACCATGGCCGAACTAGAGCATGCACGCGACGCGCGAGGAAATGCGCGCGCGTGATGGGGCGGCGTTGGGCGGCGAGCGAGGCGAACCAGCGTAAACGCGGGTGGGGCGATCCACTTCAATGACTTCGACAGGTCTTCGCGTATTTGACGGTGCCGTGGCGATCGTCACCGGTGCTGCTTCGGGTATCGGCCGCGCACTCTCTGAGGAGCTTGCCCAAAGAGGGGCGACCGTTGTTCTCGCTGACCTGGAGCCAGGGGGGAATGAAGCAACTGCGGGCATCCCTTGTGCTTCCGGACGGTCTGCCTCTGCGTGCACCCTCGACGTTACGGACTTTGAGAGCGTGCGGCGTCTGGTTCAGAGGGTAGCCGGGGAGCACGAACGGCTCGACTTCATCTTCAACAACGCGGGCATCGCCGCCGGTGGCGAGCTTCGCGATCACACCATCGAGGCTTGGAATAAGATCATCGACGTCAATCTCCGCGGAGTGGTCCACGGTGTTCAAGCGGCCTATCCCCTGATGCTCCGCCAAGGCTTCGGCCATATCGTGAACACCGCATCGATGCAGGGGCTGATGCCGTCACCCTTGACCGCCAGCTACTCCGCGACCAAGCACGCCCTCGTTGGTCTCTCAAAGGCGCTACGAGTTGAGGCTGCTGGAGCGGGTGTGCGGGCCAGCGTGCTCTGCCCAGGAGTGGTCCGTACGCCGCTGCTCTCGGGGGGCAAGCACGGAGTCTTCGTTGCCGCCATTCCAGAACAGGAACAACGTGATCGAGCACGCAGGTATTTTGAGCGGTTCCGACCGATGGACGTTCGCCGCTTCGCGGCAAAGGCGCTCGATCAAGTTGCCCGGAATCGTGCGATCATCGTGGTCCCAGCCTGGTGGAAACTCTTGTGGTGGCTCGATCGTCTTTCTCCAACGCTAAGCATGTCCATGGCCCAGCGCGTCTTCGAGTCAGCGCGCAGAGATCTCCTTGGAGCATCCCGTGGACCCTTTGCTTCAGACTCCCGGCCGTAAGTCGTCGCCCAACTCATAGCGGTTTGGAGGGGCCGAGCGAACCGCGACGCCGGCGGGCGCGCCGTGGCGCTGACGCGAGCGCCGCTCCAAAGCGCTATGAGTTGTAGAGCGGGGCCTCGCTGCCACAGGTCTGGCACTGGTAGAGGTGGCCGCCCAGCGTCTGGGTGCGGCAGTGCTCGATCGACCACATCGCCTTGCGTTGCTCGTCCGAGACCGCGTGGGGGCGCCGAAACGTTTCGCCGTGCGTGCGGAAGATGTCGGCGATGTCAAAGCGCGGCGCACCCGGTGGTGGGTGCGGGTGCACGCCGGACACTCAGGGTTCTGGGGGAGCGGTGATCTGTGCGGCGATCGCGTCGAGCGGGGAGCGGGTCGCCGCAATCAAGCGTGCACGTAGCGCGTGGTGGTGCGGATGGTGGCGTGCCCGAGCAGGACCTGGATGACGCGCAGGTCGGTGCCGGCTTCCAGGCTGTGCGTTGCAAAGGCGTGGCGCAACGTGTGCGCCGTGATCCGTTTGGAGACGCCGCTGTGGGTGAGCGCGATGCGCAGTGCAGTCTGCACCCCTTCGGGACGCACGGGCTGGCCGGGGATGCCGCCGGGGAACAGATACGGTTTCGGGGGGTGCTCGACGCGGTAGTACTGGCGCAGGGAGTCGCGCAGGACCGGGCTGAGCATCGCATAGCGGTCGCGGCCTCCCTTGCCGGCGCGGACGTGAATGACCATGCGGGTGGAGTCGATATCGCCCACGCAGAGGTTGCAGGCCTCGGTGACTCGCAGTCCCGCACCGTAGGCGCAGAAGAGCACCATGCGGTACTTCAGCGAACTCATGGTGCCGAGGACTTTGGCCACTTCACCGGGGCTGGGGATGTCGAGCAGGGGGCGCGGCACTTTGGGATACGGGATATGCTCGACGAGATCGGGACGTTGGAGCGTCACCGTGTAGAGGAACTTGAGGGCGGCGATGTGGATCTTCAGATTGGCGGGGCGGTACCCGAGGTCACGAGTGAGATGCAGCAGATACGCGCGCACCTCGTCGGCCCCGAGCGCGGCCGGCGAGCGGCGGTAGTAGGCCGCCAGGTGCCGAGCGCAGCGCAGATACTCCGAGCGCGTGGTTTCGGCGACGGCTCGCAAGCGCAGGTCGCCTTCCATTCGATCACGTAGTTCTCCCATGGAAACACCTCCTGTGTGGTTGACCGGCCTCCGTCCATCGGAGGCGCGTGGGAGGTGTGAGCGTGCGGCAAGAGCCGCGGCGCGTCACGCCTTGACCGCCAGCATCGCGAGAGAGCACACTACGTCGGTGATGGAATTGACCCCAGCTGCCGCGCAGCGGCTTCGTTCAACTGAGCGCATGGAGCCGCCCGGCATCAGCCTTATCGCTCGATGCGAACGGCGGTGCGCGGGCGGCTCATGCGCAGAACGTTAGGCTTGCGCGCGCGAGTGCGGTATTCTGCCGAGCATGAAGTTCAAGGTGGAAGTAGAACGCGAGGAAGACGGCCGGTGGATTGCTGAGGTCAGTGAGTTGCCGGGCGTGCTCGTCTATGGCGATTCGGTCGAACGGGCGCAGGCCAAGGCGCAAGCATTGGCGCTTCGCGTGCTCGCCGATCGACTCGACAATGGCGAAGCAGCACCCTTCGAGAGCGTGTCGTTCGCGGCGGCATGAGCCAATGGGGGAGTGCTCCCGCGCGACGTGTCCTGGCGGCGCTGTTGCGGATAGGTTGGGTCGAGAAGCGGAGAGCGGGCGGTTCCCATCGTGTTCTATCGCGCCAGGGGTGGCCTGATTACGTGTGGGCCTTTCATGACCGAGAAGAGATTGGACCGAAAATGCTCGCGAGAATCTCGAAGCATACCGGCCTGCGACCAGACGACGTTTGAAGCTCCAGCGTGCTGTTCACCATCGCGGGTCTGCTGATGGACAGGCACGAGATCGTCCGCGAAATCCAGCGCACCGTGCAACAGAACAACGGTCAGCCGCTTGGCGCGAAGCGATTCCAAGACGAGACCGGCATCAAAGAATCTGACTGGTTCGGCAAGTACTGGAGGAACTGGGGCGACGCACTGCTGGAAGCCGGGTTTCGTCCCAACCAGATGCAGGCCGCATACAACGAGACGGCCCTTATCAAGGCTCTCCTTGATCTCATTCGAGAACTGGGGCGGTTTCCGGTGAAGGCTGACCCACTTCTGAAGCGGCGACGCGACGCGTCGTTTCCCAGCCACAACGTCTTCACTCGGTGTTTTGGAGGCAAACCCCAGCGCGTAGCAAAGCTCCTTGAGTTCTGTCATGCGCACTCTGGCTTCGAAGACATCGTGGCTGTGCTCGAATCGATCGCTGCGGCAGAACCCTTGACTCGAACGGTGTCAGACGCCTCGCATCCAGAACCGGTTGGATTCGTGTACCTCGTGAGGCATGGGAGCCGACGGGAGTACAAGATTGGGAAGACCATCAACCCCATCCGGCGAGAAGGTGAGATTGGCCTCGAGCTTCCCTTGAAGGTCAAGCCCGAGCACGTCATCAAGACGGACGATCCTGCCGGCATTGAACGCTACTGGCACGACCGATTCGCGGACAAGCGAATGAACGGTGAGTGGTTCGCGTTGTCCACGCAAGATGTTCGAGCATTCAAGAAGTGGCGGCGAATCTCGTGAGGTGGAGCCTAACTCGGCGGCTGCAGGCGACGGCGGGCGGAAGCTGGCCTTCTCTGGCGCCCGCCGCGCCTGAGCCACGCCGTTAGGTGTGAACGACGCCCATGGTTCCGCGCTTCTACATCATGGTTGCAATGTGGCTTGCGGCTCAGATCAGCACGGCCGCGGCGGATTCCTTGACCTACGAGGAAGGTCTGACAGGTGAGCGCCGCATCCAATCACAGATCAACTCAAGGCTGCCGCGATACACTTTTGTTCTTCAGTTCGGCGAGTCGGCCATGGTTGAGGAGATCCGAATATTTCGAGGAAACGGTCAGAGCCCCGTGCAGTTGTTGCGTCCCGAATGTACAGAGGCGCCTTTTCGGGGCTCCAAGTATTTCCAAGTCGTTGACCTGAACGGCGATGGGTATCGCGACATCTCCCTGCTCTCGTGGTGGGGCGTGCAAGGAAACGAGGGCTCGAATATCTGGCTTTTTGACCCGCCCACCGGAACGTTCAAGTACGACTCGCAGCTCTCGGAGGAGATCAACGTTCAGCCAGTGCTGGGAAAGCCGTGCGTCAAGACGTTCTCCAAAGGCGGCTGGCAGAACGAGAACTATAGTGAGAGCAAGCTATGTTATCGAAGGGCCGGTTGGATCAAGGTGTGGGAACACCAGAGAGTCCGTGAAGACGCTGAGCAGTTCGTTGAGCGGACATTTGAGCTGCGGGGTGGAAAGTGGGTGCGGACACGCGAGGCTCATGTCAGAGACGAGGAGTGAACCGAAGTGGTTAGACCTAACCCGGGCTTCGAGCCGACCGGCTTGATCGGCAGTACCAGTCCCGGGACGTTCTGCGCCGGCGGCTCAAGCCCAGGACGTTCGGCTTGCCAACTGGAATGAGTGCGAGGGAGGGTGGATGAAGGCCATCACAATCAAGCAGCCGTGGGCTTGGGCGATCTTCGCGGGCAAGGACATCGAGAACAGATCTTGGTACACTCACTACCGCGGCCCCTTGCTCATTCATGCTGGCGCCGCTTACCAGGCCAACGCCCGTCTACCGAGGGGAATCCATCCACCCGATCGCCACGAACTCGAATTCAGCGCGATCATCGGCGTTGTTGATCTCGCCGATGTAGTACAACGAAGCAAGTCGCGCTGGTTTCAGGGCGACTACGGATTCGTTCTGCGTAACCCTCGCGCCATCAGCCCGCCAATTCCATGCAAGGGTCGACTTGGCCTGTGGACGCCAACGGAGACACAGGTCCGGCGTGTCAAAGCACTGTCTTGACGCGTGACCGAACGCTCGTGGCCCCGCGCCCTCCCCAAACGCGATCGTCGAAGGTATGGTCTGGGTCGGGTGGTCATGTCGAAGCTTGACGTTGCCAAAGAGCAGATCGCGTACCTGAAGCTTTGGCTCGGGATCGTGATCGTTACCGACATCAGCTTGGTAGGTTGGCTGCTTGGGAACTTCCGGACAGCTGAATGACCGCTGATTCTGGGTGACATCGTGGCGTTCGTTGGAATCTCATGGGGCTGCTATGCGCTGCACATGCGCATCGAGGCCGCCATAGCGAAACTGGAGGGGTTGTAGTCATGGCCGTTCTCGTCGCAATCATCCTTCTTGCCGGTGCGGGTCTATTTACCTACCTGGCGCTCGACGCCGCTCGGCACGCGAAGTAGCCGAACCAGCCGCTCCAGGTGACGGCCAAAAGCGCGCCGCGCCTGGGCGGCACGACGTTAGATTTCAGTAAACCGCGCCCGGCAAGGCAAGTTGACTCGGTACGGCATTGCCGTATGATGGCCGCGTGTTCAGCTTCATCGAGACGAGGCTCTTCACGCGCCTCGTCGGGGAGTACTTGACGGACGATGAGTATCGGCAGCTCCAAGCTGCCCTGATCGAGCGGCCCGAAGTTGGGCCGGTCATTCCCGGAAGCGGGGGCGTGCGCAAGCTGCGCTGGCGCGCGCCTGGCCGTGGGAAGCGCGGCGGCTATCGGGTGATCTACTACGCGACGACAGCGCAACGCGTCATCTGGATGCTGACGATGTACCCCAAGAACGTCGCAGACAACATCCCCGCGCAGGTGCTTCGACAGATCCGCAAAGAGGTGGAAGATGGCTAGAAAGAGCCGTGACATCGGAGCCGAGATCCTGCAAGGGCTTCGCCAGATCAAGCGCGGCGAGTACGGCCGTGTGATCAATGTTCCCGACATCGCGCAAATCAGAGAAAAGACGGGTTTGTCCCAGGCGCGCTTCGCGCAATTGCTCGGCGTGTCGGTCCGGACGCTGCAGGATTGGGAGCAAGGGCGGCGCGCTCCTTCAGGCGCCGCTCGCACTCTGCTCATGGTGGCTGCCCGAAACCCACAAGCCTTGCTCGAAGTGGCGTGACCATGGGTGCGGAATCTAACTCGGCGATCGAGACCGACGCGAAAAGAACGCGCGGCTCATCGCCAAGCCGTTGGGCGTCATCAAGATCCAGCAACCCAAGCAAGCCATGCTTGGGTCGACGATTTCATTCGGACGTCGAATTCGTGTTGGGCAGCGAGAAGAGGCACTGCGATTGAAGCCGGGCAAGCCGAGTAGAACCGCGATCGGCGCTGCAGCAGCCAGGGCAGCTCATCTCCACATGCACGAGAGCGCC
>DATKMS010000474.1:0-2086 GCA_035541735.1 Candidatus Margulisiibacteriota bacterium | reverse complement strand
TAGAAGCCGTTGAAGCGGCGGGCGATCTCGCGCGTGATCTCGACGTGCGGTACCTGGTCTTCGCCCACCGGCACGTAGTCTGCCTTGTAGATCATGATGTCGGCCGACTGCAGCACGGGATAACCGAGAAAGCCGTAGGTCCCGAGGTCTTTGTCCTTGATGTTCTCCCTTTGCTCCTTGTACGTGGGGACGCGCTCCAGCCAGCCCAGCGGCGTGATCAGTGAGAGCAGCAGGTGCAGCTCGGCGTGCTGCGGCACGTGCGACTGGATAAAGATGGTCGAGCGCTCGGGATCGAGTCCGGCGGCCAGGTAATCGAGCATGACCTCGATCGAATTCTGCTTCACCGCCGAGGTGTCGGCGTAGTCGGTGGTCAGCGCGTGCCAGTCGGCGATGAAGAAGAAGCAGTCGTACTTGTCCTGCAAGCCGACCCAGTTGGCCAGCGCACCCAGATAGTTGCCCAGGTGCAGTTTGCCGGTAGGACGCATGCCGCTCAGCACGCGGGGCTTCTTACCGGCCGTCATATCAGGACCGCCAGCAGAAAATTGAAGAAGTTCAGGAAGGGCGTCATCATGACGCGCAGCACGCTGCCGCCGACCAGGAAGAACAGAATCAGGCCGATCCATCCGATGCGGTCGTAGAGGTTGCGCGCCGACTCGGAAAGCATGTGGCGAATGACATGGCTGCCATCGAGCGGCGGGATGGGAATCAGGTTGAAGACCGCCAGCAAGACGTTGATCTCCAGCGCGGCGCGGAAGAGCAGCCAGAGGGGCTCAGCGGCGCCTCCCAGCAAGAAACGCGCATGTATAACTATGGCAAGTACGACCACCGATGCAGTCGCCACCAGCAGGTTGCTGACCGGACCGGCCAACGAGGTCATGATGTCGGCCATGACGTAGTTCTTGCGAAAATTCAGCGGGTTTACCGGCGTTGGCTTGGCCCATCCGATCATCGGGATGTGCGAAATGTAGGCGATCAGCGGCATCAGCACCGTTCCGATGGGGTCAATGTGGCGGATGGGGTTGAGCGAAACCCGGCCCAGCATACGCGCCGTGGGGTCGCCGTAGCGGGAGGCCGTCCAGGCATGCGCTGATTCATGCACGCTGATGGCGAACAGGAACACCACGATCTGGATGGCCAAATTGAAGATCTGGTCGGAGGTCATGCGGCGAATTTGATGGTACCACGGCGGGGCCGCACCTGTTCGAAAGCGTGGCTCTACAGGCACCCGCGGGAATTGTCATCCTGAGGGAGCGCGACGGAGCGCGCCAGCGCGAGGAAGCGCGACCGAAGGACCTGCTTTTGAAGCGCCCATCAACAAAGCAGGTCCTTCGCTTGCCCTCGCTCGCAACGCTCGCTCGCACGGCGCTCAGGATGACAATTTGTTTGGTTGTGCGGAGAAATGCAAGGTTTATCTCTGCACTAGCGTCACCTGGTGCCTGCCGACGACAGCCGAGTCGATGCGGTCGGGCATCTGGAAGCGCGAGTCAATGCCGAGCTCGGGATGCTTCGGCTTGAGGTAACGATCAACGAAGTATTGCAGCGCGATCTGCGGGACTTCGATGCCGTCGATCGACACGCTGTCGACGTGGACGTGCCCCACGCCGCGTTCGCCGTGAGCGTGGGAGGCCACCTGCACTTGGTGTACGCCGCTGAACAGTGCCAGCAGCGGGTTCATGGAGCGGCTGCCCTGCGTGATCTGGTCGAAGTCGACGCGCGCATCCGCATTGACTACGCCCGGCAATCCTTCCAGGCGAACCCGCTGCACCCCCCGCGGCAGCCGGACGGCCCCCGATGCGAGATAGGCATTCACCTCGCCTTCGGTCAGGACGGTGGGCGTTGGATCGGGGGTTGCGGCGTCGGCGTTGCTGTCGATGTGCTGCAGCTTACGCTCCATGCTCCGCAGGGCAGGATTTGCAGCGCCCGAGGCGGTCTGCTGCGGGAGCGCGAGCGCGACAAAGAACAACACGGCGAAGGCGGCGCTTGCGGTGCGGAGGATCGTCATTTTCCGAGTGACGCCTGCGTCTCCGCCGTGAGCGCGGTGACGTGCGGCTTCTCCAAGGTTCCCGAGACCGCGTAGCCGTGCGAG
>DATKMS010000473.1:0-18613 GCA_035541735.1 Candidatus Margulisiibacteriota bacterium | reverse complement strand
TGCAGCAGATCGGCGTCGCTCGACGACATGTGGTGCAGGTTGTTGCGCATGATATGGTCCAGCGCGAACGAACCACCCCACAGCGCGCCGACGCCGGCGAACGCGAGGTAGAAGTGGGCCGAGCGGAATACGCTGTCTTCGCTGGTGATGGAGAGTGGCGACGTAACGATGTCGCGCAGGTCGAGTTGGGCGTTGTCGACGATGTACTTGAAGTCCTCTATCACCGTGTGGCCGACGCTTGGAGAACCGGCAGACTCGGCGTCCGCCGTCGTTGTGGCCAGCAGAACGAGGAATGGTGCAACGACGCTTCTCCACCGGTGCCCGTTGGCAGTCATCGCAGAGTAACTCGTTTGGGGTTTGCCTCCCGAGCTAAGCCCAGCAGGGGATAAATCGGAGAGGCGAGACGGTCAAGATGCCCCCCGGCATAAGGACCGCGAAAAACATGTTCAAACAATCGTCGCCTCGATGGGGTGGCTGTCCTTGCAAAGGGACAGTGCAGGTGCCCAGAGGGCCGTCTTTCCGCACACGGTCTTCTGGCCCGATACGTGGTTATCGGCGACGCTCTGCGTAGACCAAAGGACCAAGGTCCGATACGCCAAAGGAGGGATGAGATGAGGAGGATGTTGTTGTTGATCGGAGCCACGCTCCTGTTGGGAAGTTCAGCTCGGGCTCTCACGTGCCCTGCTGGGTATCATGCCGTTTGCCATGGAGGTAGCGGGCGCGGAGGCGGCTACCGAAGCACCTGTACCTGCGTTGTGAATCCGCCGCCCGTTTGTGTAACCCCCTGGGGAACACAGATTCCGGCAGGCACCTCGACCATATTGTACAACACCTATCTCGTGTACGCTCCAGACACCTGTACGGCGCACGGAATGGTGGTGTCCTGCGACCTGAACGGTGTCCTCTCTCCGCCGAATGCGACGGGCTATCCCGTCTGCAATGTCGTCTCAAGCGAAGACTAGATAACGAGCGGCCGGACGAGCGTCCGACGACTGCATCGGGCCCACGCCAGCACGGGGCCCTTCCCGATGCCTTCTGTAGGGCGGAGGGAAGGGTCCCGACTCGCCGAACGCATTGGAGGCACAATGAAGCTCACGCGTCTGTTGCTCTTGACCGCGCTGTTGGCTCTCCCCGCCGCAGCGCAAACCACAACCCTCTACGACCTCTCGACCGCAACCCCGACGCTCAACGGCACCGGGCCGATGATTTGTAGTAGCGGACCCGAGAACTGCTACTACGAAATCGCCAACGGCTCGCAGAGCGGCGTCTTCGAGACCGGCGGATACTGGACCCAGTTCGATTACCGTGCCTATCCGGGGCAGAATCCCGGGTACAACGCCGACTACTGCAACGGCACAGCGGTCTGGAGCGTTGCAGCGACGCCGAATCTGGGACCCACCGCATACCTGTACGTGATGAACTGCCAAGCGACGGATCTGCATAACGTCCCCTCGACGCTTCACGCGGACATCTACGCCCACAGTTTCGTCGCAACGTACGTCTGCGGCGCCCGAGTGCGGACGATCTGTCACCAGACGCGGTGGCAGATTGATCCAGGTTCTGTTCTGGCGATCACGAAGTAAGCAACGAGGCCCCTTCACCCTCGCTTGGAGGATGAGGCCGGACCACCTTCGTCAGATCTCCGGGCTCACCGCATCTTCACGCATCGACGGCTCGGGCCGCTGCGCGATCGGTACGTACGCGCGCGGCGCTTCACCGATGTAGACCTGCCGCGGGCGGAAGATCTTTTGCTCCGGATCGCGCACCATTTCCGCCCACTGCGCCATCCAGCCCGAGGTGCGCGGGATGGCAAAGAGGACCGGAAACATGGTCACCGGGAAACCCATCGCCTGGTAGATGATGCCAGAGTAGAAGTCGACGTTCGGGTAGAGCTTGCGCGACACGAAGTAATCGTCTTCCAGAGCGATGCGCTCCAATTCGAGGGCGATGTCGATGAGCGGATTCTTGCCGGTCACCTCGAACACCTCGTACGCCGTCCGCTTGATGAGCTTGGCGCGCGGGTCGTAGTTCTTGTACACGCGGTGTCCGAACCCCATGAGGCGGCCGTCGCCCGCCTTGAACTTCTTGATGTACTCGGGGACGCGTTCTTTCGAGCCGATCTCCATCAGCATGCGGATCACCGCCTCGTTGGCACCCCCGTGCAGCGGGCCGTAGAGCGCGGCGCAGGCAGCGGCGACCGCCGAATACGGGTCCACCTGTGAGCTGGCCACGGACCGCAATGCGTTGGTCGAGCAGTTCTGCTCGTGGTCGGCGTGCAGGATGAACAGCACTTCGAGCGCACGTTCGAGCGCCGGGTTGGGCTGGTATTTCAGCTCGGTCATCTTGAAGAGCATGGAGAGGAAGTTGCCGGTGTAACCGAGGTCGTTGTCGGGATAGACGTAGGGTAGCCCCAGCGTTCGGCGATAGGCAAAGGCGGCAAGCGTCGGCAGCTTGCCGATGAGCCGGCGGGTCTGCAGGCGGCGCGATTCCAGATCGTGCACGTGCACCGCGTCGGGATAGAAGGTCGACAGCGCCCCGATGGTTCCAACGAGCATGCCCATCGGGTGAGCGTCGTAGCGGAAGCCATCCATGAACTTCTTGATGTTCTCGTGCACCATCGAGTGGATGGTGATGTTGTACTTCCACATCTCGAAGTGTTTGCTGTCGGGGAGTTCGCCCTTGACGATGAGATAGGCCGTCTCCAGATAGTTGCTCTTCGCCGCCAGCTCTTCGATGGGATAGCCGCGGTAGCGCAGGATGCCCTTGTCGCCGTCGATGTAGGTGATCTTGCTCTTGCACGTCGCCGTGTTGGTCAACGCCGGGTCGTAGCCCATCAGCCCCTGATCGTCGGGGCCTGCCTTGATCTGGCGCAAGTCAGCAGTGTGGATCGAGTCGTGCTCGATGGGCAGTTCGTACTGCTTGCCCGTGCGGTTGTCGATGACGGTCAGGGTATTGCGCGTGGCCATCGCTACAGTCTCCTCGGGCGGCATTATGCCGGGCAGTCGGGGCCGGAACAATGGCGCCCGCGCCGCGGCGCCCGCGCCGCCCGAAGCTACGCGAGGTCGAACAGCAGCACCTCGGCGCTCTTCGGCGTCGCGATTTCGAGACGTGATTCCTGAGTGACGGCGGCGCCGTCCGATGGTTGCAGAGCCTGCCCGTTCAGCAGTACCTCGCCGCGCGCCACCTGCAGCCAGGCACGCCGGCCGGGTCGCAGCGGGTGCATGACTCGCTGCCCGGTTGCAAGCACCGCCGCATACAGTCCGACATCCTGGTGCACCTTCACGATGCCATCCTGGGGTGCTGCGATCACGGCCCAACGGCCCTGCAGCGTCTCCGATGGAATGACCTGCTGCTCGTAGCTCGGCGGCAAGCCCTTGCGCGCCGGCAGGATCCAGATCTGCAGAAAGTGAACCGGTTCGCTCTTCGAATGGTTGTATTCGCTGTGCGTGACGCCGGTGCCGGCGCTCATGCGCTGCACCTCGCCGGGGTGGATGACCGAGCCGTTGCCCATGCTGTCCTGGTGCTCGAGCGCGCCCTCCAGCACGTAGGTGATGATCTCCATGTCCTCGTGCGCGTGCGTGGCAAAGCCACGCCCAGGCGCGACGCGATCCTCGTTGATGACCCGTAACGCACCGAATCCCATTTGCGCGGGGTCGTAGTACTGAGCAAACGAAAACGTATGGTAGGTGTTCAACCACCCATGATCGAAATGGCCGCGGTCGCCGCCCTTGCGCACAGTGATCATCGGTTTCCTCCCGTGGCGGTTACGTTACTCTTCTTGCTCGCCAAAATCTTCAGGGTGCATGGCTCGACTTCGGGGCTGCGTGCGTTACAAATCGGTGCTTGCTCGCGGCGCCGCGTACGAAGGGGCCGATTTTTAAGTGGTCGAGATCTTGCTATGGTGACTAGATGATGCAAGAGGGCGACACTTTCCGCCACCTGGGCGGTGGCCGCAAGGGACTGTTCCTGCTCCTGCGGTATGTCTTCATCATTGCGGCTGCGTACCTGCTGATCTTCGAATCATCGAGCAAGACTTTCCCAGCCGCACAGGGCCTGATGATCGCCATGGCGCTGGCCAGCAACGTGGCGCTGTCGTTTGTCTCCGAAGAGCGTGTGTTTGCCTGGTACGTCGAGGCGCCGGTATTGATCGCCGACACCTTGTGGGTGTCGTGGGCGTTGCAATCGACGGGGACAAACGGGCCGGAGCTGTTCCTGCTGTATTTCTTCGTCCTGTTCCTCGCCGCCTTGGGCGAAAGCATGCTCATGGTGTTGCTCGGCAGCACGCTCTTGAGCGCTGTACAAATCTACTTCAATACGTCGGGTTGGCGGTGGACGCCGGCGTACCCGTTGCGCATCGTCTTCTTCTACACGGTGGCGCTCTTCTACGGTCACGTGCTGCGGCAGATCAAGCACGAGCGGCTGCGGGCAAACCGGGGGTACGCGTGGGCCAAAGAGTTGGAGGCCAAAGTCGCAGAGCGCACGGCGCAGCTGTCGCGGTTGTACCACGAGTCGTTGGCGGCGAACCGCCTGAAGTCGGAGATTGTCGCCAACGTGTCCCATGAGCTGCGCACCCCGCTGAACAGTATCGTGGGATACACCGAGCTGCTGCTCGACAGCGACACCCTGGGGCCCGACGACCGTGTGATGGTCAAGCGGATTCAGGAGGCCGCGGGCCGGCAGACGGAGCTGGTCAACGGCGTGCTGGACCTGGGCCGCATGGAGTCGGGGAAGATGCCCGTCGAGCACCAACCCCTGCCGCTCGACGGGTTCGTCGCGGAGTTGCAACGGCGCCCCCGCGGCCCCCTGGCGAAGGGCGTTGCGCTCGACTGGCACGTCCCGGCCAACCTGCCGGTGATCGAAACCGACCCGGAGAAGCTCGCCACGGTGCTGGAGAATCTGCTGAGCAACGCAATCAAGTTCACGTCCCAGGGTGCGGTGACCGTCACCGTCAGTGACCTCCCCGAGAGCAAGCAGGTCCAGTTCCAAGTGGAAGACACCGGGCCCGGCATTGACGCGCGCCATTTGGACACGATATTCGAGCCCTTTCGTCAGATTGACGGATCGAGCACGCGGCGCCACGGCGGCGTGGGCCTCGGCTTGGCAATCGTGCAGCGGTACACGGAGCTGTTGGATGGTAGGATTGAGGTGCATTCGCAGCTCGGCAGCGGGAGCCGGTTCATTCTGACGCTCCCGTACCGTCCAACGCGTTCGAGCAGCGTACCGTCGGAAGGCCTGCAGCCAGAAACCTCGTAGGCCGCCCCCTCGTTCGACGGGGCTCAGGACGGGGGTGGTCGCGGTGGGCCTCCAACTCTGATGCGCCGGAGGCGCGGCAGCGACCTCGCCTATTTGTGGTGCGGTTGCCGACCGGACGGACGCGGCGGGCGATGCGGACGGGGGCCGGGCGTCGAGGTCGGCGGGACGCACACCCCCGGGAGTAAATCGACGCCGGTGCCTGCGTGGGAGCTGCACACACAGTCGGCGCAGAACACTGCGTCGGCGTCGAACTCCTGCAAGCAGGTGCTCTCACGCACGTCGTTGCCGCAGACCACACCGTTGGCGCCACGCAGCCGCGTGAGCTGGCAACAGCCGCGCTTCTCGGCCGGGGTCGCCGTGACGGTCGGCGTCGGTGTCTGCGTGACACAGATCCCCACGTCGAACGAGAAGCCCGTGCCAGGATGCGATGAGCATGCGCAGTCGGCGCAGAAGGCGGGCGCACCTTTGGTTTCGTTGAGACAGCTCGTCTGGCTGATATCGTTGCCGCAGATCGCGTGACCGACCGTGCGGATGTTGTCCACCTGACAGCAGCCGCGTGGTTCGGGCGGCGTGGGCGTCGGCGTTTTCGTCGGTGTGGCGGTTGGTGTGAGGGTGCTCGGCGCCGCGCCGAGCAGGCAGCGTTGGCTCGGCGTGTCGCACACCCAGCGCCGCAGGAACACGCTGCCGGGCTTGAGCAGGCTGCATTCGCGACGCGTCAGGTCGTCGCACCGGCGCTGCGCCGTGGCGGACGTGCCGGCAGCCGAGCGCGATAAGAACTGGCAGCAACCGCGTTCCTCGTCGGCCCACGCCTCGTCGCTGACAACCAAGGACAACAGCGACACACCTGCGACAATGCAGGCAAGGACCTGCGCCGCGCGTTTCACACACGCATCCATCGAAATAGCAATGTAAAGTGCCGTGATGCGCAAAGTCAAGGCGATTGTTGACCGCAGCTGTGCGCAACGCTGCCGCGATTGCAATGGAGCGCGCGAATCAGTATAAGTCCGGCGCTCCCAAAAGGGGCTTTCCGCGGTGGGCTGTCTGCGACCAGGAGACGATGCATGGTTTCGGCTGACCGCTACTGACAGCTAATGGTTGGCGCCTGAACACTCTTTCATGGGATCGCTCATCGTCTGGTGGTTGGTGCTCGAAGGCCTCGGCCTGATCAGCGTGCCACTCACTTTCCGGCTGTTCTCGGCCCGCGCCGCCCACGGCTACGGCTTCGCCAAGATCGTGGCGTTGCTCGTGATCGCCTATGTGTCATGGCTGCTGACGCACCTCGGGATTCTCGCCTTTCACGTTTCTCTGTCGCTGACACTGGCCGCGTACGTGCTCCTCAACGCCTGGTTGGCCTGGCAGAGCCGCAGCGCCCTCGGGGAGTGGCTCGCCGGTCCGGGACGGCGGGCAATCGTCGTACACGATGCCTTCTGGACCGCCGGCTTCTTGTTCTTCGCCTGGCAGCGCTCGCTGGGGCCGGAGATCTTCGGGGCCGAGAAGTACATGGACTTCGCCTTCTTCAACACCCTGACGCGCACCGATGTGTTGCCCCCGCAGGATCCGTGGATGGCGGGCAAGGAGTTCAACTACTACTACTTCGGCTACCTGATGTTCGCCGATCTCGCCCGTCTGACACCAATCGCCAATCACATCGCCTACAACCTCTGTGTGGTCACAGTGGGCGGCCTGGCGTTTGGCGAGGCGGCAGCCCTCGGCCTGACGCTGACACGGCGCGTGCCCTTCGCCTGCCTGACGGGCGCCGTGCTGATGCTGATCGGCAACCTCGACGGCTTTCTGCAGCTCTGGGAAAAGGGCGGCTTTACGCAGTTCGACTACTGGCGGTCGTCGCGCATCGTCGCCAAAGGCGACACGATCAACGAGTTCCCCTACTTCACTGCCATCCACGGCGACCTGCACCCGCACTACATCGTGCTGCCGGTGACGCTGTTGTTCCTGGCGCTACTATTGGACCCGGAGCGCTTCCGCCGGCGCACCGAGGCTCCGCCGCGGCAGGTGTTGTGGTGGTACGCACCGATCACCTTCGTGCTCGCGTCGATGATCGTCATCAGCCCCTGGGAACTGCCGGTGGGAGCGATGGTCACGTTTCTGCTCGCCGGACGCGATCAGCCGCTGCGGCCGCTGGTGTCGTGGCAGCGCATCGGGCTCGGCGCCACGGTCGGCGTGATGTTGGCGGCGTCGTATGTCCTCTACCTGCCCTTCTACCTGCACTTCGCCGCACCGCCCGGGGGAGTCGGATTCAAGTTTGCGCAGACCGTACTGATCGAGTTCCTCATCGTGTTTGGCGCTCTCCTCTTGCCGGCGGCGCTGTACCTGGGCGGCGAGGTGGCAGCGCGGCTGTCGATCACGCGCGAGCAAGGGCAGTTGCTGGTGGCCGCCGGTCTGCTGGCGACTGTGGTCGCGTATCTGGCCGGCAACGCCGTGTACGTCGTGCTGGTCGCGTTCGCTGCCGCGGCACTGGCGTGCACGTACGCAACCGAGGATTACGAGCGGCGCGCCGTCACCCTCATGCTGTTGGCAGCCAGCTTGGCGCTGCTGGCTTGCGAGCTGGTGTACATCAAGGATCCGTATGGTGACAAACTGTACCGTATGAACACAGTGTTCAAGCTCTACTTCCAATCCTGGATCTTGTTGTCGCTCGCAGCGCCGTGGTGCTGGGCGGAGTTGGTCTATCGCCGCCAGCAGGCGCCGACACCTGCCCACACGGCCGGGCTGGTTGCCGTGTCGCTGCTGTTCCTCGCGTCGTGCGCCTATCCGATCGGCATTACTGCCACACGTCTCTCCAGCCGCATGGTGCCCAGTACGCTGAACGGAACGGAATACCTGGAACGTGAACATCCGGACGAGTTCGCGGTCATCAAGTGGATGCGCGAGAACATCAAAGACCTGCCCGTGATTCTGGAGGCGACCGGAAACCCGTACTCGTACTACGCGCGCTTCTCCAGTAATACCGGCTTGCCGACGGTGATGGGATGGGGGAACCACGAAGGTCTATGGCGCAGCCATGAGAGCGAGGTCGGGCAACGCGCAACCGATGTCGCCCGCATGTACAACGCGCCGACCCTGGCGGACGCAGCGAGTCTGCTCGACCGCTATCACGTGCAGTACATCATCGTTGGTGAGCTGGAGCGTAAGGACTACCAGGCTGCCGGACTGGCGAAGTTCAGCGAGCTACCGGTCGCCTTCGCGCAAGGCGGCACGACACTCTACAAGCGATGACGCATCCAGGCGTGGAGGTTGCGTGGGCGCACCGCTAGCGGCGCGAGGCACCGTTGATCTCGGGCAGCGCGTTGGGCAATTGCCTGCGGATGGATTGTGGCGCCAGACGCCGACCCGCACGATGAAAACCCAACCGTTCGACGAGCGCTACTATGAACAGACAAACCTCGCAGATGATCGCATTGCGCTGTGGTGGTACGCCCGCGTGCTGCAACGGCTGCGTCCCCAAGGCGGGCGCCTCCTCGACTTCGGCTGCGGCACCGGCCACCTGCTGAAGCGGCTGTCGCATCACTTCGAAGCCTACGGCTATGACGCGTCGCCGTTTGCCCGCACGCTGTGCCGCACGACCGCACCCGACGCGGTCGTGCTCGAGGACTGGGAATCCATCCCCGCCGCCAGCCTCGACATCATCGTGTCCCTCCATACCTTGGAACACGTGCCACGGCCGCTGCCGACTCTCCAGGCCCTCGCCGGCAAGCTCGTCAGCGGGGCCATCCTGTTCTTCGTGGTGCCGAACCCGGGCGGACTCGGTCACCGGCTCAAGGGACGCAACTGGTTTGCCTACCGTGACCGGACGCACGTGAGCGTGTTGACGCGTGCCGAGTGGGTGATGCTGGTGCGCAAAGCGGGCCTGCAAGTGGTACGCGTCCGCGGCGACGGGATGTGGGACGCACCCTACGTGCGGCTGCTACCCACGCAGTTGCAACGGGCGATCTTCGGCGCGCCGGCGGCGCTGCAGGTGTTCTGGCCCTTCGGCCAGCCGTTCCTGCCCCCGGCGCTCGGAGAGTGTCTGATTGTCACGGCGCGCAAGCATTGATACAGGCGACCCCCTATGAGTGCAGTCCCCTCCTCCCGGTCGTCCAAGTCGAGTCTGTTGGTGGTCGTGATCGTGCTCTTCGCGGCGGCGGCACGGCTGACGCATCTGGCGTGGGACCAGAACCACTTCTTCCATCCGGACGAGCGCGCCGTCGCCGGTGCCGTGATGCGGATCTCGCTGCACCCGCTGCAGCTCAACCCGCAGTTCTTTGCCTATGGGTCGCTGCCGATCTACCTGGCACGGATCACCAGCGCCGCGGTCGGACTGATCGACCGTAGCGCCACCGGCTACGACGGCGTCATCTTCTACGGACGCGCCATGTCGGCGCTCATTGGTACACTGACGGTGCTCGTCGTGATCATCCTCGGGAGTCGCCTCTACGACCGCACGGTCGGCTTGCTGGCCGGCATTCTGCTGGCGGCGTGCGCCCTGCATATTCAGAACTCGCGCTTCCTCACCGTGGATGTGACGCTGACGTTCTTCGTCCTGCTGGCGTTGTCACAGATGGTGCGCGCCAGCCTCGACGGACGCGCCAGCGAATTTGTGTTCAGCGGCATCGCCATCGGCTTGGCGACCGCCTCGAAGTTCAGCGCCATGCCGCTGTTCCTGCCGCTGGCCATCGCGGCGCTCCATCGCTGGGTTGTCGAGCGCCAGTTCCTCTCAGTGGCTACCCGGTTGCTCCTCGCCGTGGTCGCCGCCGCCGCCGCCTTCGCGCTGGCACAACCCTATGCCATCCTCGATTTCCGCGCCTTCATCCACGACATCTTCGAACAGAGCACGATGGTGCGGAACGCCGGCGTCTTTCCCTACACCGTGCAGTACATGGGCACGGTGAAGTACTGGTACGACATCGAGCAGTTGGTGGTGTGGGGGATGGCGCCGGCGCTGGGCATCGTCGCCGTCTGGGCAACCCTGGTGCGCGTCGGCGTGGCGTGGCGGACCCGGCGCGCCGAAGAGTGGATCCTGCTCTCCTGGGTCGTGCCGTTCTTCCTGATTACCGGCTGGTTCGAGGTCAAGTTTCCGCGCTACTTGTTGCCGATCTATCCGATCATGATCCTGTGGGCGGCCGAATCGCTGGTGCGCTGGAACCGCAGCGGCCGGCTGCTCGGGCGCCTGGCAGCGCCGTTGGTGGTGGCCGGCACGCTGGCGGCCGCCTTTGCCTTCATGTCGATCTATACGCGGCCGCACACGGTGGTCACCGCCTCGGAGTGGATGTACCGGCACGTGCCGCCGGGCAGCAAGATCCTTTCGCAGCACTGGGATGAGGGCTTCCCGTTCTCCCTGCCGAACCACAGCGCTTCGATCTACAAGGTGACCGAGTTCGGCTACTACGAGGCGGACAACCCCACGAAGATCCAGAGCCTGGCGAAGGAGCTCGCCGACTCCGATTACATCGCGTTGCAAACCAAACGCCTGTACGGTGCGGTGACACGCGCGCCGCAACGGTTTCCACTCACGACCAACTACTTCTACGAACTGTTCGCGGGTGATCTCGGCTACACCCTCGTACACGAGGTGGCGTCGCGGCCGTCCCTCTTTGGCATCGAGATTCCGGACGAGCTGGGCGATGAGTCGCTGACGGTCTACGACCACCCGAAGGTGCTGATCTTCCAGAACACCGGACATCTCGACGCCACGGTGATCGCCGACAAGATCCTGCACGGGTTGCCGTCACGGTCGCTGACGCGCGACGACTTGTTGGCCGCGCATCCCGGCGGCGAGGCCTCAATGGAATCGACCGGTGCTGCGCCGCCGATCCAGTCGAGCGTGCTGGCGGTGATTCTCTTTGTCCTGCTGGTCGAGGGCCTGAGCTTGGCGGTGTACCCCCTGGCGCGGCGCTGGCTGCCGTGGCCGGGAACCCTGGCTTTCAGCAAGGTGTTCGGTGTGCTGCTGTTCTCGTACGTGTCGTGGCTGTCGATCAACCTCGGCGCGGCCACGTTCACGCAGGGGCGGCTGTTGGCGTTCGCCGTCGCCTTCGGCGTGTTCGGAACGTTGGTCTGGCGGCGCAGCACGTATCGCCCACAGCCGCGCGCCGAGATCATCGCCAGCGAAGCCCTCTTCTGGGGGACCTTCCTCTTCTTCCTCGCCGTCCGCGCCTTCAACCCTGAAGTGTTCTGGGGCGAGAAGCCGATGGACTTCTCATTTCTCAACGCGCTGACGCGCGCCACCACGCTGCCGCCACCCGAGCCGTGGTTCGCCGGGTCGCCGCTGCAATACAATTACTTCGGGCACTACATGGTCGCCGCGCTCGGCAAGACGCTGCACCTCGATCCGGCGATCACGTTCAATCTCGGCATCGCGCTGTTCGGCGGTCTGACGGCGGCAGCCGCGTTCGCCGCCGGATCGGCAATCACATTCCGTTGGCGGACCGGTTTGCTGGCGGCTTTTTTCGTCACCCTGATCGGCAACCTCGCGGGCGTGCGCGAGGCGACCAGCGGCATCCACCGCACATACAACTTCGATTACTTCTGGGCGACGTCGCGGGTCATCCGCGACACCATCAACGAGTTCCCGCTGTGGAGCTTCCTGTTCGCCGACTTGCACGCTCACGTGCTGGTGATCCCCGTATCGCTCAGCTTCATCTGCCTGGCGGTCCTGTGGGTGCGCACGCGCGTGGTCGAACCGCGTGAGCCCCTGCCGTCCGGGGCCGCGCCGCTGCAGTTGGTGCTGCTCTGTCTGTTCCTGGGGGCGATCATGGTGACCAACACCTGGAGCACCCCAACCTACGTGTTGTTCTTGCCGTTCCTCATTGGCGCGCTGTGGTTGACGGAGGGCAACTACCGCAGCACCGTCGGTTTCCTCTTCGGTGTGGTCGTCCGGGTGCTGCTGCTCACGGCCTTCATCGTCGCCGGCGCGTACGTGTTGTACCTGCCCTTCTGGAGCCACTTCGTGCCGCCGGAGCGCAACTTCGGCTGGGAGCGCGGGACACTGGCACCGCCGCGCGACTTCCTGCTGATCTTCGGACTGTACCTCTTCGTATTGGTGCCGTTCCTGTACGCACTGTGGGTGCGCAACATGCGCCGCAGCGACGAGCGGCTCGGGGTCGTGCGCACGTTGCTGTTGGCGCTGGCGATTGCGGTGTTGGTGGCGAGTCTGGCGGTTTCGACGCGCAGCTTCAGCGTGATCCTCTTCCTTCTCGGACTGCAGCTGCTCGTTGCCCCGCAGACCGAGAACCGCTGGCGCATTCCGTTGGCGATGGCCACCTTCGCGTTTGCGGTCACCGCGGGGTGCGATCTCGTCTACGTGTGGGATCGCATGAACACGATCTTCAAGTTCTATCTCGAGGCGTGGTCGATGTTGGCGCTGGCGGCGGCAGTCGCTGCCAGCGGGCTGTGGAGCGGCGATGTGCGATTGCCGGGCTTGGCCCGAGCCTCGCGGCGCGTCTGGCAGCTGGGACTGCTCGGCCTGATCGCAGTGGGCTTGTTCACCGCGAGCACCGACGTCTGGGGCGTCATCCACACCAATCGCGTGCAGACGCCGAAGCCGACGCTCGATGGGATGGCGTACCTGCGGTACCGGTCGCCGGACGAGCTGGCAGCGTACGACTGGTTGAACAGTCACATCCAGGGCATTCCGGTCATGCTCGAGGCCACCGGCGACGGCTATCAGGAGTTCACGCGCGTGGCGATGAACACCGGGCTGCCCACGGTGCTCGGCTGGGGCTATCACGTCTTCCAGCGCGGCCACAGCTGGCCGGAGATCAACAAGCGCAAGGCCGACATCGAGACGGTGTACACCAGCAGCGACGAGCAGACCGTCGCCAGCATCCTGCAGCGCTATCACATCGCGTTGATATTCGTTGGCGCCCTCGAGCGCCGCACCTACGCCGGCGGCAACCTGGCACGCTTCAACGAGTGGACCAACCTGCTGACGCCGATCTACCAGAACCCGGGCGTGACCATCCTCGCCGTCAACGGCCGCTTCGCCGGCACCATGCCGGTGACCACCATCGAAGACATTCCGAAGTTGACCGCCGAGGAAGCGCCGCAGCAGAAGGCGGAAGAGGAACGCGCCGCACAGTTCCCGCCAGGCCGCGTGCACCAGCCACGCGGCGTCGCGGTGCGCGGCGATGGCGACATCTTCGTCGCCGACTTCGGCAACAACCGCGTGCAGGAGTTTCACAAGGATCTCAGTGCGGGATTGGCCTGGGGCACGCGCGGCGAAGGGCCGGGGCAGTTCAAGGATCCCTGCGGCATCGCGGTGGGACCGACGGGAGACGTCCTCGTCGCCGACACCTGGAACCAACGCGTGCAGGTGTTTGACAAGGACGGCAAGTACCAGCGCGAATGGGGCGGCGGCTTCTTCGGCCCGCGCGGCATTGCCACCGACGGCAAGGGCACGGTGTTCGTCGCCGACACCGGCAACGCCCGCATCCTGCGCTACTCGCCTGCCGGCCAGCGCGAGATCGAGTGGGGGGGCAAGGGCAAGGCGCCGGGACAATTCTTCGAACCCAGCGGCATCACCGTCGATGACGGCGGCAAGGTCTACGTGTGCGACAACGGCAACGGGCGGCTGCAGATCTTCACGCGCGACGGCCAGTTCGTCAGCGAGTTCCCGGTGTCGGGCTGGGAGAGCAAGGTGTACTCCGAGCCCAACGTTGCGATCGATCCGAGCGGCACCATCTGGGTCACGGTGCCGGGTGACAAGGAGATCCGTGCCTACGACGCGAAGGGCAAACTGCTGAAGACGATCACGGGCAAGAGCATTCCGAATGTTTCGTTCGAAACCCCGATGGGTATCGCCTACAGCGCTGCGGACAAGCAGCTGATCGTCAGCGACCTGGAGAACCGCATCCTGCGCGTGCCGCTCGCGGGGCAGTGAGCGCGAGCACTACGCGCGTGCCAGGTAGTCCTCGGGGCCGCGTGCTGTACTCGGGCCCCTTCCTCGACGAGATCGGCCGCAAGCCGTAGTCCGCACCGCACGCACCGGTCCAGGGGTCTGGCCAAACGCGTACAAGCGGACATTGGGCCATCTAATCACATTGCGCGCCAGTTGCTATCTTGTCGGCAGTCGCGAGACAGATCACGGCGACGCCGGAAAGGAGAAGCAAATGCAGAAACGCAAACTCGGAAAGAGCAATTTGGAAGTGTCGGCTCTCGGGCTCGGCTGCATGGGCATGAGCTACGGCTACGGTCCGGCCGGCGACAAGCAGGAGATGATCTCACTGATCCGGGCCGCCGTCGAACGCGGCGTCACGTTCTTCGACACCGCTGAAGCGTACGGCCCGTTCACGAACGAAAGCTCGTCGGCGAGGCGCTGGCGCCGTTCCGCGCGCAGGTGGTGATTGCCACCAAGTTCGGTTTCGACCTCGCCGCCTTCCCCGGTGTCAATAGTAAGCCGGGGCACATCAAGCAGGTCGCCGAGGCTTCGCTCCAGCGCCTCAAGACCGATCGTATCGATCTGTTCTATCAGCACCGCGTCGATCCAAACGTTCCGATCGAAGACGTGGCCGGAACCGTGAAGGATCTGATTCGGGAAGGCAAGGTCAAGCACTTCGGTCTTTCCGAGGCAGGAGTGCAAACGATCCGGCGCGCCCACGCCGTGCAGCCGGTCGCCGCACTACAGAGCGAGTACTCGCTGTGGTGGAGAGAGCCGGAGAAGGAAGTGTTGCCGACCCTCGAGGAGCTGGGAATCGGCTTCGTTCCATTTAGTCCCCTGGGGAAGGGCTTCCTCACCGGGAAGATCGACGAGCACACCACCTTCGATCGCTCCGACTTCCGCAACATCGTCCCGCGCTTTGCGCTGGAGGCTCGGACGGCGAATCAGGCCGTGGTCGATCTGCTTCGCACGATCGCAGAACGGAAACTGGCGACGCCGGCTCAGATCGCGCTCGCCTGGTTGCTCGCCCAGAAGCCGTGGATGGCTCCGATCCCAGGTACCACGAAGCTGCATCGCTTGGACGAGAACATCGGCGCGGCCGCCGTCGAGCTGACGTCCGACGATCTCCGTGAGATCGACAGCGCCGCCTCGAAGATTGCCGTGCAAGGGGCGCGCTACCCCGAGAACCTCGAGCGAATGACCGGCCGTTAGGCGTCGTGCCCGAGCAAGGGCAAGCCGCCGCTCTAGCTGATTCTGTGACCGGCTGTGGGCGACATCGACCCGGCCGGCGAGCGCTCGCCCAAGAAGCGTGCGACGACGGATCGCAGGCGAGTGACGGTCCGCCGCGTCGGCGCGCCAGCGGTCAGCCCTTCTTGAGCAGTTCGAGCACCTCGTCCATCGTCCCGAGCGTCGGCACACGCTCTTCGAGGATGTCTTCCATGCGCGCGCGGATGTACCGTTTCCACTCGGGGTGCGGGAAGATATAGAAGCGCTCGTTGCGAATGGCCTCGAACACGACGTCGGCGACCATGCTCGGCGGCGAGCCGTTGGCGAGCAGCCGGCGCCCCATTTGCGCCATCTCTTCGGACCCCGGCAACTGCGGCGCCGTGTCGCTCAGCGCCGCCGGGCGATTGCGCGCCGCGTCGGCAATGTTCGTGTTGACGAAGCCGGGGCACAGCACCGAGACCCGCACCGCCGACCCGAGCATCGTCAACTCGTGGTGCAGCGTTTCCGATAACGCGACGACAGCGAACTTCGACACGTTGTAGGGGGCAGCGCCTGGTCCGGTGATCATGCCGGCCAACGATGCGGTGTTGACGATGTGGCCTTCGCCTTGCGCGAGCAGAATCGGCGTGAACACGCGCACGCCGTGGATGACACCCCACAGATTGACGCCGAGCAGCCACTCCCAGTCGGCGACGGTCTGCATCCATGTCGGCCCCGAAGTCACCACACCGGCGTTGTTGCAGACGATGTGAATCGCACCGAACTTGTCTTGTGCAACTTGGGCCAGGCGCTCGACATCGGCCGCCTTCGACACATCGGTTCGCACCGGCAGGGCACGGGTTCCCGACGAATCAATCGCACCTGCGGCCCGTTCGAGCGCCGCCGCCTCGACATCAGCCAGCACAACCCTCATCCCTTCGCGTGCAAAACGCTGCGCCAGCGCTTGCCCGATACCGCTGGCCGCCCCGGTAACGACGGCAACCTTGTCTCGGAATTCCCTCATGCGATCCTCCCGTGCCAGTCATGCGCGGACCCGCCGCGCAATGCAACCGTAAGCTGCGATTGCGAAGCCGAATCCGATTCTGCTGGCGGCTCTCGCACCGCTCGGCCTTGCGGGCACGATACGAATGATCCGGTGCCGGGTGTCGGTTTCGGTCAGTAGACCCGCTCGACCTTTGCGATGCGAGTCAGGTACTTCTTGAACCAAGTCGACTGGCCCTTCTCCTTGGCGAGCATGTGCCGGGTGTTCTCCCGCCACGCTTGAATCGCTTCCAGCGAGGCCCAGTAGGAGACCGCGAGCGCGAAGCCCTTCTGAAATCCGGATTCGATACCGAGGAAGCCGGGTTGCTCTTTGGCCAGTTCGATGAGTTTCGCGGCCGTCTCCGGGTACCCGCGAATGTCCTCCTGCAACTCTGCGGGCGCGATGACGGCGTAGTACGGCGGCGATGGGGCGTTCACGATTTTGTTCACAGTAGCTCCCCGGGCCTTCGCCAGCTCAAGTGGACGCGGTGCCGAGCCGTCTCTCGGCGAGGTGTACGCATCACCGGAATCTCGGGAATCTCGCGGAGGTTCCTCCGTGAGGCCGAACACCGCGTTCAGCTCGGCGAACGGCGTGGCGCCGTCGAGCTCATCGAAGCTGCCATGGTCGGCGATCGCGGTGGCCGCGCGGATGAAGGCGCCCCACGCGGCGCGGGCGAGCGCCGACCCAACGCTGATTCGCCGCACGCCGAGAGCCGTCAGCTCCGCGACCCTGAGCCCGCCGTTGCCCGCGACGAGCGCGTTGACCGGCTGCGGCGCCACGGCACGGACGATGGCATCGAGGTCGGCGCGCGTCCGCGCTCCGGGCGCGAACAGAACATCAGCGCCTGCCTCGGCGTAAGCCGTGAGCCGGCGAAGGACGTCGGTGAGCGGCTGCGGATGACCGACCAGGTAGCTCTCGGCCCGCGCCGTCAGGAGTACCTGCGCGCCAGCAGCATCGATCACCGCGCGTGCTGCCTTGATGCGTTCTACGGCGAGCGACAGATCATAGAGTGGCTGCTCCGGGTTTCCGGTGCCGTCTTCGATCGAGAGGCCAGCCACGCCGGTATCGACGCACAGCGCAACATTGATGGCGACGCCCTCGGGCTCGTGTGCATACCCCGACTGGAAGTCCGCGTTGACTGGAAGATCGGTGGCGGCGACGATCTCGGCGATGTGCGCGAGCATGACGTCGCGTGGCGAGCCCCAGGGCGAGCCCCAGACCGTGTCAGGCTGGCCGCGCGAGAACTGGAAGCCGGCGCTCGTGGTCGCGACCGCGTGAAATCCCAGGTGGCGGAGGAAGCGCGCGGTGCCGACGTCCCAGGGGTTGGGCATGACGAAGCACCCCGATTCGTGCAGCTCCGCAAACGCGGCGCGGCGCTCGGCGAGCGTCATCTCATGGCTCCTTCCGTGACGCCCCGCAGAAAGGTGCGCTCCTCTCGTCGAATGAGCCGGCGCTCCTCGGCAAACGCAAAGTTGGCGCGGCCTTCCGGGTCGGCACGGAGCCGCGCCCGATAGGCCTCGTAGTCTCCCAGGCTGTCGAAGGAGATGACGCCGTAGGCGACGTCGTTCGTGCCTTCATGCGGCAGGAAGTAGCCGAGCAGAGTGCCGCCGCAGCGGGGGATGATGCGCAACCACTCGCGCGCGTAGGCCTCGAAGGCGTCTCGCTGGAACGGATCGATCTGATAGCGAATGAGGCAGGTGATGCTCTTCATGGGAGCGGATGATCGCCCGTCGACAGACATGTGTCCAATGCATTGATTCGATTATCTGCATGCGCAATGCTGATGACGTGGATTTTGGCGTCATTGAGGCGTTCGTTGCGGTCGTGCAGTTCGGCGGCTTCACCCGTGCGGCCGATGCCCTCCACCTGTCGCAACCGGCGCTCAGCCGCCGCATCGGGCTGCTCGAGGGCGACCTCGGCCAGCCGGTCTTCGAGCGCGGCCGGAAGGGCGCCCGTCTGACCGACGCTGGCCGCACCTTCCTGCCGCACGCGCAGGCCGCGCTCGCCTGCCTACGCGACGGCTCCGCTGCCGTGCAGGCGCTGGCCCAGGGCGACGCCGGACGTCTGACGCTCGCGATCGTGGGGACGCTCGCCAGTACCGAGCTGACCGCACGGCTCCGACGCTTTCGCGACGATCATCCTCGCGTGCACGTCGTCCTCCGCACCGGCAACAGCGCGGAAGTGAGCGGTCTCGTCCGCCGCGGCGAGGCGACCATTGGCCTTCGCTATTTCGCCGATCCGGC
>DATKMS010000472.1:0-2461 GCA_035541735.1 Candidatus Margulisiibacteriota bacterium | reverse complement strand
GCAGACCAGACGGAACTCGCCGGCGATGCTGCGCGCCTCCTCGAGCAGGAGCCGGGCCTCGTCCCAGTCGCCGTTGAGCGCGTGCGCCGCGCCGAGGGAGCCACGCGCCATCATGCGATAGAAATTGCTGCCGCTGCGTTCAGCGGCCTCGATTGCGAGACGGCCATAGTGGAGCGCCGCCGCCACGTCGGCCGCAAAGTAGCAGCCGTCGGTGCAAAAGATGTAGACGACCGCTCGCGTGATCCCGGTCGGGAATCGCTCAGCCTGTTCGGCCGCACCCTCCAGGTCGCTCCGGCCTTCGCGCGGTTGGCCGAGCAGGAAGAGCAAATGCCCGCGGAGCGTGCGGAGCCAGAGGTAGGGGCTGAAGTGCATCACGTCGGCGGCAAGGGACGGATCGGAGCCGGTCAACGCCATCACTTCCTCGGCACGTTGCAAAGCCTGACGCAGTCGCCCGGCGAATAGCAGGGGCGCCAGCATGCAGCCGACGGCGACGCGTAACCCGAGGTTCCCGAGCTGATCCGCCAAGCGGTTCGCCTCGAGATGGCACTCGAGCGCCCTCGACAGGTCGTCATTGAACGCGATGAGGCTGTAGTTCGAGAACAACATCGCCTGCGAACGCAGGTCGCCGGCTCGCGCCGCGATCTCCTGGCCCTCGGCGAAGCGCGCGTCCGTCTCGTCGCGCGGCGTCGCCAGGCGCCAGCCGAGGTTGACCAGTTGCACGCACGCCGATAACCGCAGCGCCCGGGCCTCGCCCACCTCGGGAAGCTTCGACGCCAGCTCCCGCACGGTGCGCCAGTGCTGGTGCGAGGCCGCGAGGTCGCTGTTGGCCGCCCACAGCGCTGCGCGCAGGTGCCAGCGCGCCGCGATCAGGTCTTCACCCGCGGCTTCCCAGTGATGGGCGATCAGCGCGGCGTGCTCGTCGAGCTTCGACGCCTCGGCATCTTCGAGCGCGACTGCCACCGCCGCGTGGGTGCGCCGGCGGCGCTCGGCGAGCTGCGAGCCGTACGCGACCTCCTGCGTCAGCGGATGCTTGAACGCGTACTCGGCAACCGGATACAGCGACTGCTCGTAGAGGAACTCCGCCTCGGTGAGCGCACGCAGGGCGGCACTCAACTCCTCTTCCCCCTTTGGCAAAGGGGGATTGAGGCCTCTCCTGGGCAGAGTCGAAGGGGGGATTTGTGACGCGCTGGAAGAAATCCCCCCGGGCCCCCCTTTTTCAAAGGGGGGAAAGAGGACGCGTCGCAACAGCGGCTCGCTGAATTCCCGGCCGATCGCCGCGGCGGTCTGCAGGACCGACTTGTCGCGTTCCGAGAGCCGATCGATGCGCGCGGCGAGGATGGCCTGCACGGTGGCAGGAATCGCAAACGTGTCGGCGGGCCGTTCCAGTCGAAAAGCGCCGCGGCTGCCCACCAGTGCACCGGTCTCCGCTAGCGACTGGACCATCTCCTCGATGAAGAACGGGTTGCCGGCCGTGCGCTCGCGGATGCGCGCCGCGAGGGGGGCAATCGACGCGTCAGTGCCGAGCAGATCGCGGAACAGCTCGTCGATCGCCTCCGGCCCGAGCGGCACGAGCGGCAGCTGCTGATAGTACGATTTGCGCATCCAGTCGGCGCGATACTCCGGCCGGAAGTTGAGCAGCAACAGGCCATGCGCCGGCGCGATCGCATCGACCCACTGCGCCAGGAAGGCTTCGCTGCCGGCGTCGATCCAGTGCAGGTCCTCGAGCAGGGTGACGATCAGTTGCTGCTGATTCCCCTGCTGCACCAGGCGACGCAGCACGCCGAAGAGCTGCCGCTGGCGCTCTTCGGGGTCCATTGGTGGTGCCGGACGCTCGGGGTCGGGGACGGCGAAGAACTCGAAGAGCAGCGGCAAGACCTCGCGGAATGACTCGTCGATGAGCAGCAGCCGGCCGGCGATCTTCTCACGCGCCGCGCGGTCGGTGTCCTGCTCGGTAATGCCGTAGTAGGCACGGAAAACCTGCAGCATCGGCAGGAACGGAATGTTCTTGCCGTGGGCGACGGCGCGGCCTTCGGTGACCGTGATGTTGCGCGCCCGGCAGCGCTCGAGGAACTCGAAGCACAAGCGGCTCTTGCCGACACCGGCGTCGGCGACCACGCCGACGACCTGTCCCTGGCCGGCGAGGGCGCGCGCCAGCGCCGCTTCCAACGTCGCCACCTCGTCGGTGCGGCCGACGAACTTCGAGAAGCCGCGCGCCCGTGACACCTCCAATCGGGTGCCCAGCGCGCCCAGCCCTTCCAACTCGTACACGTGCAGCGCATCGCTCACACCCTTGATGCGCGAGAGGCCGAGATCGCGCAGGTGAAAGTACCCGCCAACGAGCTTGGCGGTGTGTTCGGTGAGATAGATGCTGCGCGGTTCGGCGAGCTGCTCCATCCGCTGTGCCAGGCCGACGGTATGGCCTTGCGCCGTGTAGTCCATGCGCAGATCGTCGCCGATGCTG
>DATKMS010000471.1:0-12700 GCA_035541735.1 Candidatus Margulisiibacteriota bacterium | reverse complement strand
GTCCCCCCCCGACGCCCATACCTGGGTACCACCATACGCGTCGCAGCTAACATGCCTCGCGTACCGCCTGCAAGACCGCCTTGGTCTCCTCGATCAGCCCATCCCAGTCGCGCACGTCGGGGCGAAAGCTGAGCTGGAAGTCGGCCGAGAGTTTGAAGCGTCCTTTGCCGCGATGCACCATGGCCACGAGCTTGTCGACACTCACCGGGGCGTCGGGATGGAACTGTAGCGTGACCGCGCCGTCGCGCAACGCCGCGCGTACCACCAGGTGGTCCTTCAGGGTGCGGCGCAGGGCCATGATGCGCAGAAAACTGTCGACGGTGGGCGGCAACGGGCCGTAGCGGTCGCGCAGCTCGTTGGCGATCTCGTCGAGGTCGCTCCGCCCGCGAATCGCCGCCAGGCGCCGGTAGAATACGAGGCGCTGATTTTCATCCGCGATGTAGCTCTCCGGAATGAACGCCGGGATGCCCAGCTGGATCTCCGGCTCGACCTCGTGGTGCACCTGCTCGCCGCGCAGTTCGTGCACCGCTTCCTCCATCATCTGCTCATACAGCTCGAAGCCGACGGCGGCGATCTGGCCGGACTGCTGCTTGCCGAGCAAGTTGCCGGCGCCGCGGATCTCCAGATCATGCGCCGCCAGCTTGAAGCCGCCGCCGAGGTCGTCCAGCTCCTGCAGGGCGCGCAGCCGCATCTGCGCGTCGCGCGAGATCAGTTGTTCGCCGGGTATCATGAGATACGCATAGGCCCGCTCGTGCGAGCGCCCGACGCGGCCGCGGAGTTGGTAGAGCTGTGCCAGCCCAAAGTGGTCGGCGCGGTCGATGATGATGGTGTTGGCGTTGGGAACATCGAGTCCCGACTCGATGATCGCCGAGCACACCAGCACGGTTACCTTTTTCGAGAAGAAGTCCGCCATGACCCGTTCGAGGTCATGCTCGTGCATCTGCCCGTGCGCCACCGCGAAGGTCGCCTCGGGCACCAGCTCGCGCAGGCGGCGGGCGCGGATCTCAATGGTCTCGACGCGGTTGTGCACGAAGAACACCTGCCCGCCGCGCGCCAGCTCGCGCAGGATCGATTCGCGGATGATGCCTTCGTCGTAGCGCGTCACGTAGGTGCGGATCGCCAGGCGGTCGATCGGCGGCGTCTCGATCACGCTGAGGTCGCGGATGCCCAGCAGCGACATCTGCAGCGTGCGCGGAATCGGCGTCGCGGTCAGCGTCAGCACGTCGACGAGCTTGCGCATTTGCTTGATCTGTTCCTTGTCCTTCACGCCGAAGCGGTGCTCCTCGTCGATCACCAGCAGGCCGAGGTTCTTGAATGCGATGTCCTTCTGCAGCAGGCGGTGGGTGCCGATGACGATGTCGACCTCGCCGTTGGCGACACCCTTCACGACGGCCTGACTTTCACCGCGTGTGAGGAAGCGTGACAGCATCTCGACGCGCACGGGGTGCCCCTGAAAGCGCTGGCGGAAGGTGTTGTAATGCTGCTGGGCCAGGACGGTGGTGGGGACGAGCACGGCGACCTGCCGGCCGTCGAGCACGGCGAGGAAGGCGGCGCGCATGGCCACCTCGGTCTTGCCATAGCCGACGTCGCCGCAGATGAGACGGTCCATCGGCTTGGTGCGCTGCATGTCGCCGAGCACGTCGGTGATGGCGTTGAGCTGGTCAGGCGTTTCCTCGAACGGGAAGGCGGCTTCGAACTCGCGGAAGTACGGATCTGGTGCGCTGAAGGCCTTGCCTTCCATGATCTCGCGGGCGGCGTAGATGTCGAGTAGCTCCTTGGCCATCGCAAAGATGGACTCGCGCGTCTTGCGCTTGACCCTCTCCCAGCTGGTGCCGCCGAGCTTGTCGAGCGCCGGCGTCGTACCGTCGGCGCCGACGTACTTCTGGACCAGGCTGATGCGGTCGACCGGCAGGTAGAGCCGGTCACCGTCGGCGTAGTCGAGGTGCAGGTAGTCGCCCTCGATGTCCGCGACCCGTAGGTGCTTGAGGCCACGGTAGCGGCCGACGCCGTGATCGATGTGCACGACAAAGTCCTCGGGCTTCAGCTCGCTCAGGTTCTTGAGCAGCTGCGTGACTTCGACCTTGCGGGTGCGGCGGCGCTGGCGCGCCTCGCCGAAGATGTCGGCCTCGGTGATGATGACCAGCCGTTCGTCGGGAATGCGGAAGCCCGCGCTCAGATGGCCGACGAGCAGGCGGGGACGGGTCACTGCCGCGGCGAGGGCGTCGCCGATGGCGGTGACGCGCTCGACCGTTACGTCGTGATTCTCAAACAGCCGGCCGAGGCGCTCGACCTGTGGCGGTGTGCTGACGACGACAATGACGCGCTGGCCCTCCTCGCACCAAGCACGCACGCGTTTGGCCACCGGGCCGAAGGAGACCTCCTTGCGGCCAGGCGTGCGCTCGATCTTCAAGTCGCGGGTCAAGAACGAATGCACCGACAGATGGTGGTGGTCCTCGGTGGCGGCGAGCACATCGAGCGGCTCCAGTTCGATGGTGGAAAAGTCCCTGAACGTCACACGCCACTCGGCGGGCGAGAGGTAGAGCTGTTCGATGGGAGGGAAGAAGCGGTGCTCGGCGGTCCGTTCGCCCGCCCGCCGTTCGATGGTGGCCCACGCCTGTTCGAGCGCCGCGTCGACCTCGCCCGCGCCATCCATCCAGACCAGGGTCTGCGGCGGCAGATACGCGGCCAGCGTATCGAGCGCGGGGTGGAAGTAGGGTAGGAAGAACTCGACCCCGGGGAACAGCAGGCCGTTCGTGAGACCGTCGAGAATTTGGCTGCGTTCGTCGCGCCCGACTTCGAGATCGAGGGCGCGTGCTTCGATGGCGCGCAGCGCCTCGCGGCTCGAGCGGCCGTGCGCGTCGAACTCGCGCACCGGCAGAATGAGGAACTCGGGGTGCGCGTCGAGCGAGCGCTGGCTCACCGGGTCGAACTCGCGAATCGTCTCGATGACGTCGCCGAGCAGTTCGATGCGCAGCGGTTGCGGATGCGCCGGCGGGAAGATGTCGAGGATGCCGCCGCGCACGCTGAAGTCGCCGCGGTCCTCGACGAGCGGCACGCGTCGATAGCCCCAGTCGTCGAGCTGCGTGGCCAGGGCATCGAGGTCGACCTCGTCGCCCTCCACCATGTAACGCAGGCGGTCCGCCATGCGCACCTTCGGCGGCACGCGCTGGAGCAGCGCCTCCGCGGTGGTGACGACGAGCGGGTCCTTGGTTTGCAGCAGATGGTACAGACCTTCGATGCGCGCCGCGACCGTCTCCGCCGTGGGCGAGAGATCCTCGAACGGCGCGACATCCCACGCCGGGAAGTAGTGAATGCGCCGCGCGAACGGCGGGGCGCTTTCGTCTTCGCCGTGGAGGAAGCGCAGGTCGTCGACGAAGGCTTCAGCGTCTTTGCCGGAGGGCAAGATGATGAGCGCCGGCCGCGGGTGCTGCGCGAGGAAGCGCCAGACGAAGTACGGACGGGCGCCGCCCTTTAGTCCCTGCACACGCCACAGCCGGCGTGTAGACGCACCGGTGCCCGGCGCATCGACACCTGCGTGCAGATGCTGCACCGCCCGTTCGCAATCCGCGCCCGCCGTCGTCATCAGTCCAATGCGAAAAGGGGAGGTCCAACAGGGGACCACCCCTTCTAGCGTCGTGGTCTCACAATTAGCAGGGCAGCGGGGCGGCGACAACGCAGCTACCTGTGCGCGGCCGTGTCATACGCAGAGAATGCGCGGACCAGACCGATCAGTTTGGATCGTCTTTCAACGTATCTGGGTATGCGGTGACCGAAACATTCACGATCTGGACGTAGTGGGGAAGCGCGCCGCAGAAGTACCGATACAGGAGCAGCTTCCTAGCCGAGAACGTCGCTGACCCGAAAGACCGTGCGTGGAAATGCGATGGGAACTATGCGCTGACCGCGTTCCAGCTGCGTCTTCACGCGGAAGGATTGGAGCGCTGGCTGCCGGTAGACCTCGACCGCCACGCGCACCACGTCGACGATCCAGACTTCGCGGATGCCGGCGCGCGCGTAGAGCGGCAGTTTCGTGGTGCGGTCATACTCAGCCGACGTGTCGACGACCTCGACGACGAGCAAGACATCGCTGGGGCCGGGATGCTTCGCCGCGTAGAAGTCTGCTCGCGGCTTCAAGATCGTTAGGTCGGGTTGAGGCTCAGAGCGCCGGTTTGCCACGATGGGACTCTGCACGCGCACGATAGCCCGTTTGCCCAGCCGCGCCGTGAAGAGAGCTGTCAATCGATCCACGCATGCCGCGTGGCGACTGCCAATCGGACTCATGCGAACGATCTCCCCCTCGATCAGCTCCAGCCGGTCGTCCTCCGAAAGGATGCCTGCCTCCGCCATGCGGTGGAACTCATCCGTTGTGAACAGACGTCGTGCAACCTGGGCGCCCATAGTGGACCTCGCGACCTACTCAGCTCTGTATCACAACGTGCGCTTCTGCCGCGAGCCGTACGGTTACTCCCGCGATCTCCATGCGCTGCCGAACCTGCGCTGCCGAACCGGCAGCGTTAGAAGTGGATCCCTCAAGCAAAGACTTGCGACGAGGCTGTCGTGATCGGTTTGCCGGCCAGCAGCTCGTCGAGGGCGCTCGCGAGATAGCGCTGCTTGACCGCGCCCGGGTCGCGCGAGTCGTCGATGGCGCCGTGGTAGACGATGACGCCATCCTTGTTGACCAGGAACAGCTCGGAAGTCCGCTGTGCCCTTAGCAGCCGCGCCAGCTGCGCGCCTTGATCGTGGATCAAGCGGCCGGTGAACTTCTTCTCCTTGTGGAAGGCAGCGGCCGCCTCCTGGGTGTCTTCCCTGTTTGGATACAAGTAGACGAACTCGACCCCTTTCGGTGCGTAGCTCTTTTCCAGCTCGGTGAGCCGCTCGGCGTACGCGCCAGTCGCCGGGCAGTGCGTGCCGACGAAGATGTAGATCGTCGGCCGCGTCGTCTTATGGGAGTCGAACTCGACCGTCTTTCCCGACGATGCGTCGATAGCCGCCGCGGTGAACTGCGGCAGCCGCTGGCCGATCTCGGTTCCGATGGCAACGTCGGTTTTGTCAGCGGTTGCGGCAGCGGCGCTGGCGAAGGCGATGGCATAGACGAAGAGCACGAGCGATCGTATTTTCATGCAGGGCATTATGCGGGAACCTGTCGCGCGATGCTAGCAGCCGGCGATCAGCCAACCCGCAAGCGCCGCGCGTTAGCGACCACGGCGATGCTGCTTCCCAACATGGCCAGCGACGCGATGAGTGGGTTCAATGCGCCGTCCGCAGCAGCGCACACCGCGCCGGCGTTGTAGGCGAAGGCCCAGAAGAGGTTCTGCCGAATTACCGTCCGCACCCGCCGGGCATGGATGACGAGCCAGGGGACGCGACGCAGGTCGTCGCTGACGATCGCAACGTCCGCGGTGATCCGCGCCAGATCGGTCGCGCTGCCTACGGCGATGCCGACGTCCGCGGCGGCCAGCGCCGGCGCGTCGTTGACGCCGTCACCGACCATGGCGACCGCACCCGCTGTCTGTGGCCGGCGTGCGTGGCGAATGTGGGCAACCTTGTCTTCCGGGAGAAGGCCGAGTGCCGCGTCATCAGCAGCCACCAGCGCCGGCACCACCGCGTCGGCCCGTGTGTCACCGGTCACCAGGCCGACGCGCACACCGCCCCGCCGCAACTGGTCGAGCGCTGCGACTGCCTCCGCACGTGGCGCCTCGGCGAAGCGTAAGGCGCCTAGCAACTGGCCAGGGCGCCACAGCAGTACCACCGCCCCCTCGAGGGCCGCGTAGCGTCGGAGTGTTGCGTCGCCGAGGTCCTCGGCTGCGAAACGCACACTGCCAGCCGTGAGCCGCTCGCCGGCGACGATGCCGCGTACGCCGCGTCCGGGAACGATTTTCACCTCCGTGACCGTCAGTGGTGGCGCGCTTTGGCTTGCTTCCGTGTCGACAGCTTGATGAGTCCGCTCTTGAGCGGCGCCGTGCTGCGCTGACTTCACGATGGCGGCGGCCAGTGGATGATTGAGACCGGCCTCGAGCGCGGCGGCGCGAGCGAGGATCTCGCTTGGCGCCAGTGCAACGCCGTCGGCACTTTCGATGGCAACCAGCTCTGGCGTCCGTCCGGTGAGCGTACCGGTCTTGTCGAACAGCACTCGATCCACAGCCGCGGTGCGCTCCAAGACCGGCGCGCTGCGCACGATGACGCCATGGCGCGCTGCCGTGACCAGCCCGGTCCACACCGCGACGGGGGTCGCGATGCCGAGACCGCAAGGACAGGCAACGACGAGCACCGAAAGTCCCACCAGCAAACCGGCGTCGAAGCTCGCGTGCCAGCTCCAGAAAGCGGCAGCGCCGAGGGCGATGACGATTACCAGGGGGACCAGCACGGCGGCGACACGGTCGGCGAGCCGCTCCGCTGGGGCCCGCTCGCGCCGTGCGGCAGCCAGCAGCGCGGCGATACGCGCGGCGGCGCTCTCGGCCGCGCGTGCCGTGACGCGCACGTGGAACAGACCGTCGATACTGCACGCGCCGCTGGCCACCGCGCTGCCGCGTTCCTTCAGGACTGGGCGGTGCTCTCCGGTCAGCGCAGCCTCGTCTACGCCCCCGGTGCCGTCGACCACCACGCCATCGGTGGGGAACGCGTCACCGGGTGCCACGCGAATGATGTCGCCGGGGACCAGAGCATCCGGGTGAACAACTTCCGATGCGGCGTCGGGCGGAGCCAGCCCTGCCGCCTCGCGCAGGCGTGTCGCACGCGCGGGTGCCGGCGCCAGGGTGGCGCGCACGGCGGCTCCCGCGTCCGCCTTGGCACGGGCTTCGAGATAGCGGCCGAGGGTGACGAGGACCAGCAGCATGGCCGCGGTATCGAAATAGACGGCGCCGCTGCCGTTGATCGTGTTGATGACCGACAGCGCGTACGCGGCCACCGTGCCGATGACGATCAGCGCGTCGGTATTGGCAGCACCCTGGCGCGCACTGCGCGCCGCGCTCGCCAGGATCGGCCAGCCCAGCAAACCGATCACCGGCGCGGCAAACGCCAGGGCCAAGACGCGCAGCACGAAGAACAGCGGGCCGTCGCCCGCTCCGCTGCCGTACACGTACGGCACGTAGGTCGGCATGCTCACCATCATCACGTTCATGGCAAAGAAGATCGCCAGCCCCAGGCGAATGAGAATCGACTCCGCCGCCCCGTGCGCGCCGCGGGCGCGCGTCACCTGCTGCGCGAGCACGCAACCGTAACAGCAGAAGCGCCCAGCCTCGCCGCCCACTGTTGCGGCGATCGAGCGGCCCCCGAGTGGCAGGCCGCAGTGGGAGCACTCGAGCGAAGGTTGCGCTCGCGACTCGTCCGGGGGCTCAAGCCCCCGGACGAATGAAAGTAAGCCCGGTGAAACCGGGCTACTGAACGATTGGGAGGGGAGCCGGCTTGAGCCGGCTTGGCTTATTGAGCCGGGGGCTTCCAGCCCCCGGCGGTGGCCTGTCGTGGACCTACGCTCACTCAAGCAAATTCACGATCAGGTAGGTCACGCCGAAGATCAGGTACGCCGCCCACAGCAGCCCGATCCACCACGGTGCCGGGTTGCTCTCGTAGATGTGGTAGCGCTCCTCGAGGTGCGTCTCGGGGCGTGATGCTTCAGCGGCGCTCGCGCCAAGTGGTGCCAAGAGCGGACCTGCAGCGCTCGGAGGCGGAGTCGGATGCCTCTCAGCCATGACGGCCCCGCAACTCGCCGCCGCGTTCGATCTCGCGATCGAGCTCGAACATGCGGAACTTCGGCCGCTCGATATCGCGGAACTTCCCCGTGAACACGGCCCACAAGGTCAGGAACACAATCGGCACGACGCCGATGAGGTACGTGCCGACAGCCATTGCGCCGAAGCCTTCGACCTCGTCGTTGGCGATCGTCGCGGTGAACTCGGTCATCTTGTAGATGAAGCCCACCCCGGCGACCAGCAACACCAAGACGGCGAACACAATGACCGCCGCGTTGCGCACCGTACGCTCTGTGGAACCGCGCCGTCCACCCACCGGACGCAGATGGTGCCGTTCTTTCATCACTGGCCTCCGTGCAAGGCATCAACGTTGTAGATCGTCACCGGAACCTGCTCGACCCAACTGCCCAGCCACTGTACATACGCGACCAGCGCCAGGCCGCGCTCGTTCGGCCGCTTGTCGGCGTCGAAGAACCATGGATACGACGGCATGACCGAATACGGTGCGACGCTGCGCGGGTCGTAGAAATGCGCCACGTGCCAGTCGTTGGAGTGCTTGCCGGCCTCGCGAATCAGGTCGGGTCCGACGCGCCGCGTGCCGAACAGATGCGGCAGGTTCATCATGTTCTGGTACTCCGGCGGCGTCGACACGGGACCGAAACGCAGATCCTCCTTCGACACCGGCCGTACGAACTGCGAGTGGCAGTGCCAGCATGCTTCCGCAATGTAGTTGGCCTTGCCGACTTGGAGCGCGTGCGCCAGGCTCGCCGAGGTCACCTCGCCAAAGTAGCGGTGAAACTCGTCCGGATAATCTTCCGCGAGCTGATGAAACTCCGCCGGGATGGTGCGGGCCAGTTCCTCCACGGACGCGACCGGCAGCTTGCGCAACGTGATCACCGGCATCATGCCCTGCAGGAAGAAGCCGAGCAGGAAGGTGATGACCCCTGCGATCAGGAAGCTCGCGCCGAATCGTTCCATCGATAGCCCTCAGCTCTCGGCTCCGTCTCTCCAATCAAGTTGCGGTTGCGGCGACGCGTGCTGGAGCGGTGACCGCCGCCGGCTGTCGCGCCGTCGCCCAGAGTGCGTAGAAGAAGAGCCCCTGGCCGGCGATGATCAGCAAGCCGGCAACCGAACGCGCCCACCAGAATGGCATCGAGGCGGCGACCGATTCCCCCCAGTGGCTCAGATTTGCCCAGCTGAAGCCTTGCACCAGTCCGGCCGCGGTGAGATCCACGACCATGAGCACCAACCCGATCACCGTCAGCCAGAAGTGAGCGGTGAGCAGCTGCGGCAGCACCCACGGCCGACCCACAGCGCGTGGCCACAGTTCGATGAACACGCCCATGATCCAGAAACCGAACACGCCGAACATTACCATGTGCGCGTGCGCTACCACCCAGTCGGTGAAGTGAATGATACGCTGGAAGGTCAGGGTCACTTGGAAGGCGCACTGGAAGCAGGTGATCGCGTACATGATCATGCCCGTGTAGAACCAGCGGATCGCCAGGTTGCCGCGCATCGCATCGGAACGACCGTGCAGCGTACCGAAGAAGTTGACGATGACGGTGACGACGACGATCTCCACCGCGATCGTGGCGACAATCGCCCCGTACTGTGCGTACATCGGAATCGGGCTGTAGAGGAAGTGGTGCACACCCTGCATCGGGTAGAAGAACGCCAGACCCCAGAAGCCGATGAGCGACAACGCGTGACTCCAGATCGGCTTGCGCAGCAGCAACGGCACGAAGAAATACATCAGCCCCCAGCCGATCGGCGTCACGAAGAGGCCAACCAGGTCGTGAATGAACAACCCGGTGATCGCTGCACCGGCGGTGCCGGGGACGAAGAATTGCGGAAGGTAGTTGCCCATTACGTAGACCAGTCCCGTCCATGCGAAGGCTGCGAGGAAGTACCACAGACTGACATAGAGCCCGGTCTCCTTGGTGCGCAGGATCGGGGTTGCCAGGTTGGCAACCAGCAGGACCAGGCCGACGACGATGAACGGATCGATGAAGATCGGCGTCTCGCCCCACTCGATTCCTTGCCCGTAGCCCAGCAGCTGGCCGCTGATGGTCAGCACCATGAAGAGCTGCCACGCCAGGAGGATGAACCAGCCGAGCCGGTCGGAGAGGATGGGCTGTCGTGTCAGCCGCGGAATCGCGAACAACATGCCGGCGATGAACGCGTTGGCGATGAAGCCGTACGCCGCCATGTTGGTGTGCACCATGCGGACCCGGCCCGGAGACAGCCACTCGATGCCCTGGAACGGATAGAGGTTGTTGAACTGCATCGCGTACGACAACCCGCCGAGCAGCGAGATGGCGAAAAATACGGCACTGGCGACGAGGTGCCAGCGGATGAGATCGAGATTCACGAGCGGACGCTGGTCGACGGTTGCGATCACGGCTGCTGCTCCTTTCCGGCGGCTGTAGCGGGCGCCCGCAGCGAGAGAATGTAGGAGACCAGGTTCCACGCATCTCCTTCTTTGATGTTCTCGCCGTCGGGTTGCGCGAAGATGTCGGCGTATGAGGGCATGGCGGTGCCGCTGATTCCGGTCATGAAGGTGCGGTAGATGTCCTGTGGCGTCGGTCCGCTCTTCAGGCGTCCTTTGGTGAAGTCAAAGGGCTTCTGCTTATTCCCCCAGACGTCTGGCGCCAACGTCTTGGCGGACGGGCCATCACCGCGACCGCTGTCACCGTGGCACGCCAGGCACTCGAGCATCTGATACAGCTCGCGACCACGCGCCACCGATTCGGGCGAGCCCAGCGTCGGCGGCGGCTTGGGAATGAAGATCGGCGTCCCCGGCCCTTGCTCGCTCCAGCGCGGGTAGAAGCCCTTGATGTATTCGATCACCGCCAGCCGCTCGCGTTCGGTAAGCAACGCCCAGTCGGGCATCGAGGTGCGATAGACGCCGCGGCTCAACACCTTGTACAGGTCCTCATCGGTCGGCAGCGTGCCGCTCGGCGTCGAGCGGAACTTGAAGATGCCCTTGGTGAAGTCGCGTGGCTTGACGATCAACATGTCCGCCGCGACGCCCTTGCCGTCACCGTTGACGCCGTGGCAGCCGACACAGTAGCGCGCGTAGATCTTCGCGCCCTCGGCCTTCAATGTGGCGTGCTCGTCGGCCGCGTAAGCAGGGAGGGCGAGGCAGAGGAGCAAGAAGCAAGGCGGGAGGACGGGGGGCTTCTTCCACATCACGACACCGCCGGCCGGTACGGCACGAAGCGACCCAGTGGCTGCAACACGCCGAGGGTCAGCCCGTACACGAGGTGCGTCAGCAACGCGATCCAGGCCGGCATGAGCTTCAGCACGTATGCCTCACCGACCAGACCCGGCTGCAGCCACGAAATGATCAGATAGAAGTTCACGACCCACATCAGCACGCCGTAGACACCGCCCAACACGATCTGCAGGAGCGGCCGGTCCGGCACGAAGCGGCTGATGAACACCTGGAAGACCGCCCCGGCGCTGGCGCCCACCGAGAAGTGGACGACTGCCACCAGCATGAAGAAGTTCAGATCGTCCGTGGTCAACGCCTTGGGGCCGAGAAAGATGGTACCGTACACGCGCAGGAAGAGCAGCGGGTCCTGCTTCACGAGCAGCGACCCGAGCACGTTGAAGGCAAAGCTGGTGACGCTGCCAAGGATGCCGATAGTGGCGCCTGCGACGATGTAGAAGGTGAGGTAGAATCCTACCGGTGGCCAGCTGCGGGTCACTGGCTCCTGCAGCTGAGCTTCGAGTTCAATGATCGCCGCGCGGTGTTGCTCGATGGCGCGCAACGCATCTTCTCGATTCATTGGCATCGGACGGCGGCTCCCCTCGGGCATGGCACGTGCCACATCACCAGCGCGGGCTCCCTTCTACTTCAGGCTTGTCTGAATTACCAGTCGCTCGCTCAGCTTTGAGATCCCCATCATGGTGACTACCGCGGCTCATCTCTCTTCAACGCCCATGCGGTGGTTGAACCGCCACGGTCTCCCGTGTCGGTTGGGCAGCGAAAGGCACGAGTCCGATGAAGTGCGCCCGCCGGAGGCCTTTTGGGGAGCACTGCGTGAGTTCGTTAGCGCGCGGGCCGCGGAGGCCGATGAGATGGCGGCGCGCCGTGGGCGCCAAATTTGAAGGTTTTTTGTCCCAGGTTCCGTGATATGAAATGGCCTGGTGCGGGGCTATTGATGGCCTGGTTCAAGGCATGGACGGCGCGCGTGTGGATGACAGGTGCGTGTGTGTCGGCGCTGCTGGGCTGTGCACTCGCAGGTTGTGGCACCGGCAGTGGGCCGGGAATCCAAACGCCAGGACCGGTGCGTGCACCCCTTCCAACCCTGGCGCCCGGTGCTCCGACCCCGATCCCTCCACGGTTCCCCCCACCGGCAACGCTGACCCCAACGCCGGCCCCGGTGATGATGACGTTCACCTTTCGCAACGCGTGTCCCTCGGCTGAACTGGCGCGCTTGCGACTGTTCGATGAGACGCTCGGTCTCATCTTCTTGGACAACATGCACGACTACCTGGTGACCGCCATCCCCGCAGAGATCTCGATCGGTTGCCAGGCCGGCAACGAGATCTGCTATGGTGGGCGTTTCGTGGCCGCGGGGCCGACACCGTCCCCAACGCCTTCCCCGACACCATCCACCACGCCCGCCACGCCGCCGGCTGTCACACCTTCGCCCACGCCAAATGTTGCGATCGCGTTTGGTGTGGGGCTCAACAACGACCGGCCCTGCGGCAATTGCTGCTTCACGTGTGCCGAGACGACGATTCCGCGGATCGATCTGCGCTGCGCATTGCCCTGAAATCGTCGGCGCGACCGCGTTGCGCGGGAACCGTTCCGACTATTTCGGCGCGGGCATCAATAGCTGCTGCGTGCAGCGGTAGGTGAGGTCCGCGATGAAGTCGCCGCGGTACGCAGGCTGCCCGGCGGTGAAGACGACGAGCACGAACTGGCGGCCGGAGATGTGGCGGACGATGCCGGCGTCAGCGTAGATCGGACCCCAGGTGCCGCTCTTTGAGTAGACCTC
>DATKMS010000470.1:0-4706 GCA_035541735.1 Candidatus Margulisiibacteriota bacterium | reverse complement strand
GCGCCGCTCGCCGCCGCGCTGCGCGGGCAGGCCGCCAACGCACCCGCCGGCCCGCTGCTGGTGATGGTGTACCTCTACGGCGGCAACGACGCCTACAACACATGGATCCCGTACACGGACCCGCTCTATGCCAAGGTGCGTCCCGACATCGCGATCCCGCGCGACTCGGTGATCCGCATCACGGATCACCACGGCTTCCATCCTTCGCTCGCGCCGCTGGTCCCGGTCTGGGAAGCGAAGGAGCTCGCGCTGGTGCAGGGGCTGGGGTATCCCAATTGCACGCAGCAGCACTATCGCGACGGCGATACGGCGTTCACCGGGTACGACGGCGAGGACTATTCGACCGAGGGCTGGGTGTCGAAAGCCCTCGCGAAGCGTGCACGGCGCGGGCGCGAAGATGCGATCGCCTTCGACGTGCTCGACGTGCGCGAAGCCGATCCCATGGGCCCGTTCCGCGGCAACAAGCTGGGCTGCGTGCAGGTGTATTACGGCGCGGACCTGCTGGTGAAGCGCAAGCTTTCGAGCTGCGTGTTCGAGGCGAATCCGCTGGGACAAGCGGCGCTCGCGAACACGCCGGACCTTCCCGTGACGCCGCTCAAGACGAGTTTCCCGACCGATCCCTTCGGCCAGGCGATGCGCGCGGCGGTGGAGATCGCCGACCACGACATCGACCTGCCGGTGATCCACGTGGCGCTGAACGGCCTGAACGAGGACAAGCACCACTCCGTCGATTGCCACTGGGAGCAGCTCAAGTGGCATGGCGATGCGCTTTCACGCCTCTCGAACGGGTTGGCCGCGTTGCGTGCCGGCCTGATGGAGATCGGCCGCTGGGACGACACGCTGATCGTCACCTACGACGAGTTCGGCCGCTGCCCGACCCAGAACGACGACAAGGGCACGCACCACGGGCACGCGACGACGCACTTCGTGATGGGCGGGCGCGTGAAGGGTGGCCTCATCGGCGAAGCGCCGCGCATCGTGGAGATGTTCCCGAAGATCGGCGGCCCGGAGCCCACGATCGACACGCGGCGGCTGTGGACCACGGTGATCGAGCGCTTCTGGAAGGCCGATGCGGCGGGCGTGTTCCCGCAGCGGCACAAGCCGATCGAGGGCTTGCTGAAGGCCTGACGCTAGAACAGCTCCCGCGTAATCGCCTTGGTCGCCGTCACGCCGTCGACCGTGTACGAGAGAACGGCGTTGTTGGCATCCACGAAGCTTACGAGCGCGCTTCCGACCGCCACCGCGTTGACGCGCGTGTGATCGAACGTCGGACCGAACGGCGGCCCCGTCGTGCGATACAACGTTCCGGAGCAGGAGCTGCCGCTCATCGCGCAGTTCGACGCGACATACCACATGGGTTTGCCGCCGCGATCGTAGACGTACCATGCAAGGAAGATGTTGCCGAACTGGTGGCTGATCGCCATGCCCCAGCCGGGCTCGGTCGGATTCCACCAGAGATCCGTGTAGTCGACGGCGGGAGGATCCGTCGCCGCGACGTCGAAGACCTCGCGCATGATCGGGACGGTCCGCGTGACGGCGCCCACCTGGAAGGTCATGGTGGCGTTGTCGGCGTTGGAGAAAGTGAGGCTGAGACTGCCGGGACTTGAGACCTCGCTAGAAGTGAGCGGCTTGAAATCGACGCCAAAGAAAGCTGGCCCGTTCACCTCGTAGACGGCGCCGCCGCAAGTGCCGGAGGCACCCGTCGCGCCGAGGCAGTTGGACGCGACGTACCATTTCGGGTTGCCTGCCGCGTCGTACGTGTACCAGGCGCCGAAGACATCGCTGCCGCGCTGCGTGAGGTGGATGCCCCACCCGGATTCGTTCGGGCCACCCCACCAGAGACCCGTGATCGGCCCCGGTAGCGTGGGCGCAGGCGCAGTCGCCAGGCTCGCGGTGCACTGCACGCCTCCGGGCACCGAGACCGCGGTCTGGAAGGTCCCGCTCGACAACATGCTCGCGGCGCTCGTGCCGTAGCCCACGAAGACGGCGGCGCCCGCGACATTGGGCGTCGGCACGTTGTTCAGGACCTGCACCGCCTGCGCCTGGCTTCCCAGGACGCCGGTCACGTAGGCCTGCATCGTGGAGGCGGAAGTCGAAACGAGTTGCCCGGATGAATTCACCTGGGCCAGCACGCATACGATGGCATCCGCGGCTGGATTCCCGGCCGCATGCCCTCCGTCATCGCGCTTCCCGGCGTGGTGGCTCACCAGGTTCGAGGGAGCATGGGCGAAAACGTAGACACTGGCCGACGATCCGACATCCTGCGGGCGCGGCTGGAAAAGCGCGGTCGCATTGGCGCTCGCGGGCGTCACGCTGCTGCTTACGGTGAGCGGGAAGGCCGGTGCCCCCAAGGTGACCAATGACGACACCGACGAACCTTTGCCCTGGGCATTGACTCCGAACACGCTGTAGGTCGTGGTACCCGACGGAGTCAGCACGCATGTCGCCGTGCTCGTCGTTCCGCACACGTGGGACCAGTGATACTGCGTCGCCGCGGGATTGCAGATCGCGGTGAGGGTCACGGATTGCCCGGCGGCCACCGTCGGCGGAGACGGCACCAGGTTGCACACCGGCGCTCCCAACCCGCTCGTGACGGTGACCGTAGCGCTGGCTGTGCCGCCCGGCCCGTAGGCATTGCTGGCGGTCATCGTGTAGGTGGTCGTCGCGGTGGGCGAGACCGTTCCGCTCGCCACCGACCCGAGGGAGGCATTCGCCGACCACGAGTAGTTTGTCGCGGCAGGAACGCAGCTCGCGGTAAGCACGGAAGATTGCCCGGCCGGGATCGTCGCGGGCGAAGCCGCGATCGTGCAGGTCGGCGCCTGACACGCCTGCCAATTGCCCGCGGCCGCGGACCAGGCTGCATCGATGGCGGCAACGCCGCTCGTGGTGAGGACATTCCCGCACAAGGTGGATTGATTCGCGACGAGGTTCGGCGGCGGCGGCGGCACGGGACCCGTCAGGTGGTTCATCGCGGCGAAGAGATACTGCACCCCCGTGTGGTTCAGGGGTGGCAATGCTCCGGTCAGCTGATTGCCGTCGACGGCGAGCGTGACGATCAGGCCCAGTCCCGTCACGTTCGGGAACGATCCGGTCAGCTGGTTGCCGCCGACCATGTAGGCCGTGATCGAGGTCAGGCCCGCGAGAGACGGGATCGACCCCGTCAGCTGGTTGCTGGTGACGATGAACGCGTCGATCACCGGCAGGCCCTGCAAGGAGGGCAGTGATCCGCTCAGCTGGTTGTACGAGGCGTCGAAGCGATACAGCGCGGTCAACCCGGCGAGCGAGGGAATCGGGCCGGTGAGTTGATTGTGCGCCACGTTGAAATCCGTCAGCGCGGGCAGGCCGCTCAGGGAGGGCAGCGTTCCCACCAGGTTGTTCCCGTACAGATTGATCTGGGTTACGTGGTTGTCGCCGCTGTCGCAATAGACGCCAAACCAATTGCACTCAGTACCCGGCCCCGCCTTCCACTGCGTCTTCTTGTTCCATGCGTTGCCGTTGGTCGCGTCGAACAAGGCGGTGAGCGCCGCACGCTCAGATGCCGGAACGGCGCCATAGGCGGCGCACGAACAGATCGCGACCACGAGCATCAGCCAAGTGCGAACTCGCATGGGGTGCCCCACGTTGCAGCCGGACAGGACTCGTGCCGGAAATTGTGCGTTCGCCGGGGAGCCGATGCAATCAACTATTCACGAGGCCACCTGGCGTCGTGATGTTTCGCGGCTTGCAACCGAAGGGGGACTGCTTGGGCAGACCCGCGGGCGCGCCTATTTCTTCGGCAGCACGATCAGCACGACGCCCACCACGATCGCGCCCAGGCCCGCCCACAGCGGGACGTTCACCTCCTGCTTTTCCTGCACGGCGATGTGCACCGGGCCGATGTCCGCCTTGTGCGTTTCCCTGGTGAAGCTGAACCCGCCGAAAGCGAGGGCCGCAGCGCCCGCGACGATGAGGATGATGCCGACGACCTTGAGAACGCCCATTGCGGCCCCATCTACAAGTGGTGAGAGCCGTATAATCGCGGTTCGTGGTCCACGAACACAAGGGGGCGACCCGGTTTCGACGTGGGCTCTGAAGCAGCGCAGGGCATGCCGAGGGGTGGAGCACCTCGTAAATCCAACCGCAAACAATCTAGTTGCGAACGACGACAACTACGCTCTGGCCGCCTAATACCGGCTGGACTCTGCTCCGTGCCTGCTCATGGGCGCGGGTGGTGCAGTAAGCAGCAAGCCACGGCAGAGTCATATTCATGAGATCGCTTTCGGTGGGGCCACTTCGCCGATAGCTAAACGATAGGTGGCTCAGCATCGTCCAGCTCGCCGGTCTGCGGGACGGTGGTTAAACCAAATGGCCTGGCTAAGCATGTAGAGCTGCATGTGGACGGCTTACGGACGGGGGTTCGATTCCCCCCGCCTCCACCATCAAATGAAAATGCCACCCTCGCGGTGGCATTTTCATTTGACGATCGAGCCGGGGAATCGGTCCTCCGGCCGTGCCACGGACGGGGGGCGAGCCCGGGGTTTCGGCGGACTGAACTGCTTCAGTCCGACGCCGGGCGAGCGGGCGTTCGATGCAGCGAACGCCCTGGACTGATTCCCGCCCGCCTCCACTACGTTGTCGCTCAAAGGCAAGCAAACCCGAATCGCCCTTTCCTTTCTCCCTCTAGGTTCGCGTTGAGGTGCTGGATGCCTCGACAATGCGCGAGGCCG
>DATKMS010000469.1:0-8497 GCA_035541735.1 Candidatus Margulisiibacteriota bacterium | reverse complement strand
GAGTCCCGGTCATGCTGTCCGCCAAGCGGTTCAACGAGCCGTTGCGGTGGCTTGCCTTCAGTCGGCATCCGTCGCAGCCGCGTGTCGCTTGTAGCGCTGCGCTGCCTTGCGCAGGCGCGCCCCGGGTGCGGGTGCCTGCAGGAGCGCGGCGACAAAAGCCTTGCGGTCGCGGATGCTCAGGGTCATGGCCTCGTGTTGCTGCACAGTACGGGTCGCGGCTTCCTGGGCCGACGCGACAACGAAATCGGTGAGCGAACGCCCGGTGAGTGTCGCGGCCTTCAAGAAGAGGGACTTCTGCTCGGCGGTGATGCGTGCCTCGAAGCGGGCGGACTTACTGGTCTGGCCGTCCGTATCTGTTTTGGTGGAGGCCTTCGTTCGTGTCTCCTGACGAACCCAGTGTACGGCCATTTGCCGTACAGGTCAAGAATTCCAGCTCTTTCTCCAACCGCGTCGCGCGATCCTCAACCGCTGCTGCACCCATTCAGTGCGTGGTTCACGGCTTGGATGATCAACGCGACGTTCACCTCGGCGCCGTTCGGAATCCCGCGCGGGCACTCCGCCGCTTGGGCAGTGCCGAGCGCGATGTTCGACAGGGTGATGACATCGTTCACCGCCACAGTCTGCGTGCCGCCGCAGTCGCCCACACACAGGGGGGGCATCGCTGTTTGCGTGGGCGTTGGAGTCGGCGTCGCCGCTCCTGTCGTTGGGGCCATAGTCGCAGTCGGTGTAGCCGTTGTCGTTGAGATCGCGCTGCCGGTGGGCGTCGGTATCGGCGTCCTGGTGGGTGTCCCTGCAACGGCGTGAGTGGTCGTCGCCGTCGTCGTTGGGGTTGGCGACAGCGTGCTTGTTGGGTTCGGCGTGAGCGTGTGGGTTGGTGTCGCCGTCGTCGTAGCCGTCAACGTCGCTGTGTGACTCGGCGGGTTCGTCGGGGTCAGCGTGTGTGTCGGTGTCCGTGTATCGGTTGATGTCAACGTCGCCGTCGCTGTCTTCGTGGCGGTGCGAGTCGCAGTATCCACGGGCGTCTCGGTGTAGGTTGATGCGGGGGTGAGCGTTGGGGTGCGTGTGTCCGTGCTGGTTGGGAGCGGGGTATGAGTCACTGTGGCTGTTGAAGTCGCTGTCGGAGTCGGCGTCTCCGTTGGCGTCTTCGTTCCAATACGAGTTGCGGTGGCACTAGGCGTGTGGGTCGGCGTCCGCGTTGGAACAAACGTATTCGTAGGCGTCAAACTCGCCGTGGGTGTGCTGGTGAACGTCGCCGTCGGTGTGAACGTCCTCGTCTGCGTTGCCGTCGCTGGAGCGGTTGGCGTCTGACTGGCGCTGTTGGTCGGGGTGAAGGTGCGAGTCGGTGTGACCGTTAGGGTGAAGGTGTGCGTCGGTGTTTCCGTGGCCGTCGGCGTGGGCGTGTAGGTCGGGGTCTGCGTTCGCGTCGGCGTGCCCGTTCGTGTGGACGTGAGGGTCGGGGTCGAAGTCGGCGTGCGAGTCACCGTGGTGGTTGGGGTCCACGTCGTTGTCCTGGTGAACGTTCTCGTCGGTGTCGGTGTCAGAGTTGCCGTTGTCGTGGGTGTTGGCGTGAGTGTCCGTGTCGCAGTGCGCGTCGGGGTGTCGGTGGCGGTCGCGGTGAGCGTGCGCGTGGGCGTCAGGGTCTGAGTCGCGGTTACCGTCGGCGTGTCGGTGGATGTCGGTGTGTCGGTCGGAGTCCTGGTGGGACTCCGCGTCGGCGTTTCGCTTGGTGTAACGGTCGGGGTCTGGGTCACCGTCAGCGTGGGAGTCGCTGTCCGAGTAAGTGTTGCCGTCGTCGTGGGTGTTGGCGTGAGTGTCCGTGTCGCGGTGCGCGTCGGGGTGTCGGTGGTGGTGGGCGTAAGCGTGCGTGTTGGCGTTGCAGTCTGAGTCACCGTCGTTGTCGATGTACTGGTGGACGTCGGCGTATCCGTTGGGGTCTTGGTAGGAGTGCGCGTGGGCGTTTCACTTGGAGTGCTGGTTGATGTCGGGGTCGCCGTCAACGTCGGCGTAGCCGTTGGTGTAGGTGTGTCTGTCCGTGTGGGTGAGGGAGTTCGACTTGGCGTAGGGGTTCGGGTAGCCGTTGCCGTCGGGGTCTGAGTTCGCGGAGCCGTGGCCGTCTGCGTTGGGGTTGGCGTTGCAGTTGCGGTTTGAGTTGGCGTATTCGAGGCTGTCGCGGTTGGGCTAGGCGTTCGAGTTGACGTGGGGGTCGACGTCGGCGTGCGCGTTGGTGTCTGGCTTGGCGTTGCCGTTGGCGTTTTCGTCGGGGTCGCGGTGTTGGTTGGTGTCTGGGTCGCGGTGTTGGTCGGCGTAGCCGTGGGCGTGTTTGTTGGTGTTGGGGTCGGAGTGAAGACTACAACACTGCCACTCCCTGGAGTGCACGGCACCGGTGTTTGATTGATTCCCGAAAGGACCACCAGGTCACACGTGGTCAGGTGCAGTGGACTGTTTCCCTGCGCCTGTCCTTGGAACGTGACATTCACGATGCTGGTCGGCAGGGCTGGAGCCACCGGCGGCAGGCAAAACCCTGAGCAAATGACCTGTCCCACCGGAGGCGTCGGCCCAGGGGTCGCACACAGCAGGAGGCAGGCGGGGTCGGTGAAAGGCGGTTGGATGGTCGCGGTGGTCGCTTGCACTATCGTTGAATCATACTCGACGGTGAAATCGTAGGTACTCAACTGAGAAGGGTCGTCGATTGACACGGCGACCACGGTGGTATCCCCAACGCTTGGTATCGCACTCTGACTGGGATCGAAGAACATATTTCTCGCGCTCGGCGACTGCGCCGTGGCGTGCTGGATGGTGCACAACACGGTAACGGCGATTGCGGCGGCGATGAGCTTGGCCATAGGATCTGGCTTCATACTCGGCTCAGGCTCCCGCCAGCAAGTAGTCCAAAATCTTGCCATCGTATGTGCTCCGTCTCCCTCGCAGCTTGTTCACATCAGCCTGCCTTCTGTCGGCGCGCCGTTCAGTCTTGAACGCTCTGGCCAAGACCGGCTGCCGAAACGTACGAAATTGTACGGTCGTCTCGGCACTCCCGCTTCTCGGCATACCGCCGCGGCTGGCATCTCGCTTGCCTTGGAGTGCGGTCAGCAAGGGGGAGGCAAGGCGATGCAAGTACTGGCGATTGGCAAGTGGTCGAAAGAGGACAAGCGGTGGAAGACGGTGGTGGCACTCCGTCGACTGGGTGGTCCCACGGCGGCGCCTTCCGTACCGTCCGGTCGCCGCACCTCGCTGAAACCGGCGTCTCGCGGCCGGCCGAGCCACTAGCCCCACTCTGTTCCCCAATCCGCGGCCCGGCGAGGCGGATACCGCTGCGCTCTCGCCAGGCCGGCTCGGGCCATCGGTCTGACGCAGCGCAACATAGCGCGGGGTGGGTCGAATCACACGGCGAGCGCAAAGCGCGGGGGCACACGTGGAACAGCGAGCTATCGACAGGAAGCGCACGGTCATTCTGCTGCGCTCGGTTGTTGTCATCTCAACGAGCTTTCTGATCCTTTTCGGTGAATTCGCCGGGGGCCCTGCCCGCGTCGGATACATCCTCGCGTTGGTCGCCAGCAACGTGCTCCTGGCATCGACCCCGAAGGAATGGTTTCACCAGCCGTGGTTCTCGGCAGCACTCCTGCTGGCGGACACCGCAGTGGTACTGACCGGGCTGTACCTGACGGTGGGCTGCTTCTCGCAGGACTTCTTGATCATCTACTTTTTTACCATCTTCCTGACGACGGCCACGGAGAGCATTGCTCCGATCGCCGTTGGCACAGCGATGACGGACGACGGCGCGTTGAGGCCCGGCCGGGAAGAGTTCTGCAAGGGGGTGGCCACGATCGCCGCCAACGCGCTCTCCGGTGCGGAGCAAGCTGGGGCGCACGATGCGACCGCCTTGAAGGAGGAGTTTCTCTCGACCCTGTCGCATGAGCTGCGCACCCCGTTGAACGTGATTCTCGGAAACGCCGACATCATCGCCGACGAAGTACAGGGGGTGGCATCGCCCCTGGCCCGCGACAGCATCGACCGCTTGCGTGCCAGCGCTCTCCATCTCACCGCCATCATCGAAGAGTTGCTGTGTTTCACGGAACTGCGTGCCGGCCACGCGGCGGTGTATGCGGAACACGTCACCCTCCAGGACCTTTTCGACGAGTTCCGCAACGGCAGCGGCAGCGCGCGCGAGGCTCCTCGTGCCGCAGCGCGTGCGGTGCCCTTCCGCAGGTCCCAATTGCCCAGTGCAGCGTGACGCCCCGCTGGGTTGCCGGCGCAAGGGCGGTGCCGCTGAAGCCTGGATGGCCGCGGTCACCGAACCCGTCGCTTGGCTCTCTTGCGGCCAGGCACCCGCAGCCGTAGAATCCGCTCCTCGCACGACCATGGAAGCCGAGCAGCCTATTCGCTTCCGCTACCACGCCAACCACAACCGCATATGCTGTGGGTCAGCTTAGTCGTCGGCGCGGCGGTGGTGGCCACGATCGCGCTGGCCGCGTTGGAACAGCAACGCCAGTTGTTCTTCGCGAGTACCGCCAGTGAGCCGCACGGCGGACCCACGACGGGGGACGTCTATGATCGTCGAATCCGTCTTCGACATGAACTCTGGAGAATCCGCGAGACGCTTGGTCGCATCGCTGCCGCCCCCACCGCGGTGTCGGCCCTCTCGGATCCTCGGCATCCGCCCCAGGAGCATGCGGCGCGGATCATCCTGCGTGCCCTGAGCGAAACCCCCGGCGCGCCCTCACCCCGGAACGGGCTGCCCGCGGCAGCGCCAGAGACCGGCGATCTGCCGACAGACAGCGTGGGTGGGGTTGAACCCGTCGGCAGCTCACCGGTGTCCACTGCAGCAGTGGCAGCGGAAGGCATCGCACGCGTCGACCGCGACGGCCAGTTGAAGTTTGCGGACCCGATCGCGCGCGAGCTTCTGCACTGGAGCAGTGGCGAGCTTACGCTGAGCGCGATCCTTGGCGGCGAGCGCGAAGCCGCCGTGATGATGGAGGCCGTGGCACGCCGGGAGGTCGTGGAACAGACCGTGACGGTCCGGACCGGAGCGTGCGCAGAGCAACTCCACGCCACCGCCCTGGCGTCGCGGCGGAGCGACGGCAATCTCTACGGCGCGTTGCTCATCCTGCGAAGGTTGTAGGGCCTGCGGCCGGCGTCCCTTCTATGGCCCGATGGGTCGCTATGGCGTTCCAAGTCCGGCTGCTAGGGCGTTGCAGCTGTTGTCGCGTCCGCCTGCTGGGTGTCCTGTGAGATGCTTTCAGGGGTCGCCTTGCAAGCCGATTCGCCCTCTGGAAGCGCAGGCGTCGCCGACGGCTCCGGTGTCGCCGTCGCGGCGGCCTGCTCGCAGCGGCGTTGTTCCTTGAGCAGCGCTTCGACGCGCGCCAGATTGACGCGGGCCCGTTCATAACCGGGATTCAGCTGCAACGCCTGCTGCAGTTGCGCAGCGGCTTCGTCCCAACGGTCCTGCTCGACGAACAGGACCGCCAGGTTGTTGCGCGCCTCCGGACACGCCGGCTGGGTCTGGACGAGCTGAAAGAATATCCGTGTGGCGGCGGGCAGGTCGCCGTGACTGAGCACTTCCAACCCTTGGGCGAAGGCGGCGTGCCCCGCGGGATCACACTGTGCGCTCGCCGGCGCCATCGAGGCCAGGACGAGCAGTGCGATTCCCAGAGTGGCGATGCCGCTCAGGTTCATCGGCGAGTGGGCCGCGGGCGCCGTATGCAACGTGCGCGCGCGCCGCACCCGGACGACGTTCACGACACCGCCGATGCCAAGTGCGGCAAGCAGAATCGCCAGCACCGGCACCAGCAGCGGCGGCGTCCAGCCGAGGCCCGACGCGCCGCCGAAGGACGTTTCCACATGGAGCGCCGTCGGGAACGACCGCACCGTCGCCTCGACCGTCGGAACACCTGGAAACGATGTCTCCACGCTCAACACCGTCCCGAACATCAACGTATCCGGCCAGAGCAGCGGGGCGCCGATGTCCAACCCCACCGCCGCCGCGAACCCTGCGCCCATCAGGACGATTGCCACGACCACACTGAGCCATCCGGCCACCTCGAAGCTCATGGCCAGCGCGACCACGGCGATTGGCACGCCCGCGCCCCACAGCTGGCGGTCGGTACTCAAGAGGATCCCGCACAGCAGGAAGTCGATGGCGAGCAGTGTGGTGAAGACGCCCATCGACCAGCAACCCGGACGGCTCAGCACCATGGCCGTGCTCGCCACCTGTGCGAGCAACAGAGCCGCGGCGACGGCGCGGGCGACAACCGCAACGTGGACGACGCTGGTGAGCCATGGGGCAGCGATGAACGCAAGCGCGATGACGCCGCGGGTGACCAGCATGCCGGGCGCTACCAAGACCAGCCACGCCTGCAGCGCGCTACGATCACCGGGTGCCACGCGCTACCTCGGGATGGGTCGCCGCCAGCGCGACATCCGCCTGCCTCTGGTGACTGCGGAGGCAGCACCACCAGATTCGACGACGCGATCCGGATCCGACTTCCCAGGGCGCGAGCGTGTGGGCCAGGTTGAGCACCGATGTGACATAACCCCCGAGCATCAGCTGCGGGCCTCTGGAAAAGTCGGGCGATCCCCCTTTCGCGCCGCCGCGGGCGTCAATCCCAGCTTTTGGCGCAGGTCACAGCGTCAGGGCAAAGGCGTACGCCGCCTGAGACGGCGGTGCCGCGGGAATCTTGATGTGCAGATCGCTGCCCGCCACGGTCGCCTTGACCTTCTTTGCAGGTGTACCCAGGAGCACAACCTTCTTCGGCGTCACGTTCAGTCCGACGAGCGTCACCTCCTTCGCGGGGAGTGAACCCAGCACCATGGCATACAGCGTTGCGCCATCCGCGCTGGTGGTGAACCGCACCGGTGTACCGTCGCTGGTTGCGCCCGCAGGGACTGTCCACGGGTGCGTTTTGAAGATTGCCGCGCCGTTTGCACTCAGCCACGCGCCGATGGCCTGCAGCCGCGTCACTTGCGCGGTTGGGATGGTGCCGTCGGCCAGCGGGCCGACGTTGAGCAGCAGGTTGCCGTTCTTGCTGACGACGTCGATCAACAGCCGGATCAGGTCGTCGGCGGAGGCGAGATCGGCGTCGGTCTCGTTCTGATTGTAGCCGAAGCCGTGGCCCATGCCGCGCACCGTCTCGAACTTGGTCGGCGAGATGTCGGATACGACGCAGAACTCGGGCGTGGTGTAGTCGTGATGCGTGCCGCCCCCGACCACCGTAAACCGATCGTTGATCACCCCATCGGGCACGGTGTTGTAGTAATCGGCAAACAGGCTCAGCGCATCCGCGTTCGTCGGGTAGCCCAGGTCGTTCCACAAGATGGCCGGTTTGTAGCGGCTGATCAGCTCACGCCACTGCCCGTCGGCGTAACTGATGTAGGCGGGACTCTGTGGCGCAACGGTGAGGTAATCGAGGCTGTTCTTCACGGGTCCGGCTTGCACGGACCAGTCGAATCCCCCCGAGTAATACAGTCCCATGCGCATGCACCGCTGCCGCACCGCCGTCGAGAGTTCGCCGACGATGTCGCGTTCCATGTGCCAGTTGCTGCGCGTGGGGTGCGCTACCGTGGTCGGCCACAGCGCGTAGCCGTCGTGATGCTTGGTGACCAGCACGACGTAGCGCGCACCGGAGTCGCGGAACAGGTCGGCCCAGGTGTCCCCCGACCACGCCGCCGCCTGCGCCTCGAACTGCGGCCGGAAGCTGTCGTAGGCGAAGGTCGCACCGTAGGTCGCGATGTGGTGCTGTTGGGCAGGCGACCCAGCGATCATGATCGTGTTCTCATACCACTCCACATACGGGATGTGCGTGAAGAACTCGCTGCCGAAGTCCGGCGGCTCAACGAGCTTCGAGCCGCACAACCAGTCCGCGGGGTTGAGGATCGTCTCGGCCCACGCCGGTATGGTGAAGATCCCCCAATGGATCATGATTCCGAACTTCGCGTCATCGAACCAGGGCGGCAGCGCGTGCGTCGCCAGAGACGAGAGCGTGCCGGTATATGGCGTCGCCGGCGGCTCCGCCTCGAGGATGCCGTCGCCACAGTCGACGCGCACCGCCTCCAGCGCCCGCTTGTAGCCCTTCGCCTTCAGGGTACCGACGAGGCGGCTGCAGCTGTCGACGATCTTGCCCGAGAACTTCACGGTGCCGGTGAGCCCGGAGCAGGCCGTCCAGGTCGCACTGACTTTGGTGATGCCGCTCGCTGACCCGCTGCGCTTGGTGGCGGTCGTCGGCGGGCAGGCGTCGCCGAACCCCGCGCGTACGCCGATCTCGGCGCTGCTGCTCGTCACCCCCGCACCGCCGACGGGATCGCCGACGATGGTGTACAGCGCCTCCGGGCAAGGGGCCGGCGCCGCAGTGGCCGCAGTGATTCCCGCGGTCCACACACGGACCGCGACGGTGAAGCCCAGCCAATGGGATCGCATGGACGGACCCTATGTCGATCCGTTCGCCACTGTCAAGCGACTGTTGTTACCCTCCGCCGTGTCTTCCGATCTGCGCCAACCAGATGA
>DATKMS010000468.1:0-36535 GCA_035541735.1 Candidatus Margulisiibacteriota bacterium | reverse complement strand
GCGCTCCAGCAGGCGCGGCAGCCAACGAGCCATACTCGGATGACGTCACAGCCGCATCATACCCGAACCGCATTGGCAGCATCAACGACCCGGCGCCGTCCGTGGTGTCTCAACTCTTGTCGCGATAGTACGCGATCAGGATGTCGGCGATCTCGGGGCGCAGGATGCGCTCGTCTGGGTGCTCGCCGTTGCCAAGGATCTCACGGATCTTGGAGCCGGAAATCGTCACCGGCTTCTCATTCGGATGTTGCTCCATCAACTCGACGCGGCCGGCGCTGTCGAAGTAGGCGGCGAAGCCGATGTTGCACGGGCGGATGTGCAGGTTGCCTTTCAGGTTGTTGAAGATCTCCTGCGCGTCGAAGTCGCCCCAGATGGGTTTGCCGTCGTCGAATGGTGCGTCGGCGTGTTTGCGGCCGATGACGATGTCGGTGAAGCCGAGGTTCTGCCGGTAGATGGAGTGCATCACCGCTTCCTTCGGGCCGCCGTAGAGCATCTTGATGTCGAGGCCGACCAGCTCGAAGACCTCGGTGAGGTCGTAGCCGCGCGACTCCCAGAGCCGCTCGTCCTTGTCGCCCTTGCCCAGTAGCTTCTGCTCGTGCAGGGCGCGGTAGCAGCGCATGCGGACACGCGCCGGGACATCGTCGCCCTTCAGCTCGCCGATGAGCGGGTTGAGCACGACGCCGGCGAAGTGCCCCTCGCGCGTCAGGCGTTCGAGGCCCGCCACCAGCGCGTACTCATGCGCGCGGTGCAGCGGGTTGCGCGTCTGAAAGGCGAGCGCGCGCTCCCAACGGCGCTCGGCGATCAACGTGCGCACCTGCCGCGGCGTCAGCACGAACTCGCCGTACTCCGGATCGACCTGCTGCGGTAAGGCCCAAATCTCCCCGCCCACGAGAACGGTGCGCGGGTCGTCCATGACCATGTGGCCACCCGGGTGATCGGTGCGCGGCGTGCCGTAGAACTTCTCAACGTGCTTCGACTTGTCCCAATCGAAGATGCTCGACACGTGCAGTACGGCGATGACGTTGCCGTCGTGCACCAAGGCTGCCGAATGGCCGATGTGCAGGTGCTCGGTCTCCTCATCGGTCACCGGAAAGGCGATCGGCGCGGTCCACGCGTAGTGGCGAAAGCCGTAGTCCAGCGCGTCGTAGTCGAGGACGTAGTGCCACGTCTCCTCGTCCATCGGGCCACTGAGCGGCGACAGGGTGCCGTCGGCGATGCGGTACACGGTCGACAAGTCGGCACGCGTCAGCTCGATGCGCGGCAGCCCCGCCGCTTCGGCGAGAAATTGCTTGCGCCGCGACAGCGGGACCGTACGCGACACCGGTGCATCCAAACCACCATGAACGGGAACCAAATCAGGCATGCTGCACTACTCCTTTCAGTCTTCCTCCATCACCCGCACCTCGCAACCGGATAGGGCGGGCAGCTGCACCGCGGCGCTACGCGACAGAAAGCGCGTGAGCCATGACTGTTTCTCCGCTACCAGCACGGCGCTGCCGATCGCATGCGTGCGGATGACCCGCCTGCAGATGTCGCCGATGTCGCCTTCCTCGACGATCGGCGTGACGACAACGCCCTCCTTCTTCGCGCGTTCGGCGAGCGCATGCAAGAGCGCTGCGGCGCGCGTGTGCTGCTCGCGTACGATGGTCTCGCTGACCTGTTCGCTTACCTGCTCACCCATGAACCCAACGTCGGAGAGGGTGCTGGCCGCGTACGACGGCACGTTGGGATCGACGACTACCAGGGCTACGAGCTTGCCGCCGCGCTGTCGAGCGAGTTCGATGGCGGCGGCGCCAGCGCGTTGCGGTTCCTTACTGGCCGGTATGACGAGCAGTACGTTGTGCATGCGCTCCCGAACTCACTGCGGCTGCAGGTGTACCCCAAGCAGCGGCCAATACCAGAGGGCGAGGAGGTTGAACGCCACCCACGCCAGCAACTCCAACAGCGCCCCCGGCACCAGCAGATCGCGAATCCGCAGGTAGCCGGACGAAAAGGCAATGGCATTGGCAGGTGTACCGATGGGCAGGGTGAAGGCCAAGCCGGCCGGCAGCGCCACCACCGGCGCCATCACGCGCGGGTCCAACCCGAACTCGCGCGCCACGCCGATGCTGACCGGCATCAGCAACGCGACCACCGCCGAGTGGCTCATCGCTTCCGTCAACAGAATCGACACCAATGAGGTGAGCAGCACCACCAGCACTCCACTGGAGGCCCACTGGCTGATGGTCATGTGGGCCAACCAGGCGGCGGCTCCGGACTTGTTGATCGCAGCGCCCAGCGCGATGGCCCCGCCGTACATCAACAGCACGCCCCAGTTGACGTAGCGTTCGATGTCCCGCCAGCTGACGACACGCAACACGAAGAGCAGCACCACCGCGGCGATGGCGATGTTGGCCAGGCCGAATTCCTCTCCGCCGATCAACCAGGCTACGAACGTGGCAACCATGACGAGGCCGACGGCCCATTCCTCAAAGGACGCGCGCCCGAGCTTCATCCAGCGCTCATTCAGTGCGCTGTCGGCCGCCTGCACCGTGTCGATCTCGATGGGGAAGAAGCGCAGGATGATCTGGTAGCCGCCGACGAGCAGCACCAGCACGAGCGGCAGGGCCAAGAGCGTCCACTCCAGGAAGCTGTACGATGCGCCGGTAGCCTCGCGCAGAATGCCGAGGGCCAGCGGCGCGCGCGCCCCCCCCAGCAGCGTAGCGATTCCACCGATGCTGCTGCCCCACGCCATCGCCAGAAACAAGGCGCGGGCATAGTTGCTGCGCTGCCGCGGCAGGCCGAGCACGGAAACGATCTCCACGACGATCGGAAAATTCATCGCCGCCACCGCGTGCTCCGACATGAAGAACGCCATCACGACGTTCAGCAGGAAGATGCTCAGCAGCAAGCGCCGCGGCGTGTGGCCGAAGCGATGCAAGATGCTCAAGGCGATGCGCGTGCTCAGCCCGGACTTCATCAGGCAGGCCGCCAAAATGAAGGCGCCGAGGATGAAGAACACCGCCTCGTTGCCGAACAGCGCGTACGCCTGGTTGCTCTGCATCACACCGGTCAGCGGCAGCATGATGATCGCCAGCAAACTCGTGACCATGAGCGGCAGGGCATTGAGCACCCAGTAGAAGACACACAGCGCGAAGGCGCCCAGCGCCTTTTGCCCCTGCGGCGTCAAGTCGCCGGGGAGGCGCAGCGAAACGATCAGCCAGTAGAGCAGCGCCCCGGCGATGACGGTCGCCGTCTGCTGACTGCGTCCCAGCAAGATGAGCCATAGGGGCCGCCGGTCGATGACGACTTCGTGCTCGAGTGCCATGGGAAGGAGCGATCAGCTCTCAGCTGGGCCGTTCAGACCGGCGTCTTGCGCACCTGGGCTCATGTCTGCAACTGGTTTCCGGCTGATAGCTGATCGCTGACAGCTGAACGCTAGGACCTATAGATGCGACGAGTCGAATGAGTCGCTGACGGTACGCACGCGCAAGCGGCGCCGCAGGCGGGCGAGATTGCGCGCGGCGGCCGAACCGATCTTCGAGCGGTAGAACTGCTGCATGGCCACGGTCAGCCGGGCTTCGTCGCCGGCAAAAAAGCGGGCTTCGAGCGGCGTGATCGCAAAGCTCAGGTCACGGATCCAACCCATGTTGATGCGTGCGGCGCGCACCGCTCGGAACAGGTGCGCGCAGACCGGGGCCACGGCTTCCGGCGCCGGTGGCTGCACCCCGGCGACTGCCAGGTCCGACGACGGTCCGATAACGGACAGCACCGGTAGGACCCCCGCGGCCGTGAGCCAATCGATCGCCCGCGTCGTTGACTCAGCCGGCTCCAACCCAACCACCAGGTCACTCCACACTGTCCCGCTCGGGAAGACCGTCGCCGCGTACCCGAGTGCATCGTAGTAGCGCTGGCGGCCGATGTAGCGGACGCGGCCGGCGCAGTGCCGCGCCAACAGTCCGGGGTCGTGGATCTCGATCGCGTAGCTCACCGCATCGACCCCCATGGCGTACGTGCGGTCCACCCAACGGTCGGTCTTCGGCGGATGCACTTGTACGGCAACCAGCGTGTTGAACTGCCGCTTGACCGCCCGGATGTACGGCTCCAGGAAGGCGATGCCCGCGTCCTCGCCGCCGCCGTAGGCGAGGTTGAAGTACACGAAGTCGGCGACCCCTTCGGAGAAGGCCGCACGGACGACCTCAGCAACATCTTGCACCGACATCGGAAAGCCGTCCCCGAGACTGACGCCACTGCCAGTCCGGCAGAAGCGGCAGGGGGCACCGTGCAAGCTGTAGCCGCACGCAAAACTGGGATTGACGGCAATGAAGCTGCCATACACTCGCCCCACCTGGTGCATTGGCAGGCCACTACTCACATGGTCGCGATAGAAGTCGGGCTCCGGCACGAGGTGGACGTCCACTGACGAGCCATTCTTCAGCAACGTGAATCGGTCGCCCTGTGCGGACAGCAGGTAGGGCGAGTCGCCGGCGACGCTCGGCGCCACGGGCGCGGGCGCTACCGGCGCATTTACCGAGACACCCTCCGGCAGCGCGAGCTCGACGGCACCACGCGACGCATCATTCGCAGCTCGCCGCAGAGCGGCCGTCGCCTGCACCGCCGCATCGATGCGCAAACCCCGAGCGGTCAGCTCCAACTTCAGATAGCCGGGGTTAGCGCTAGGTTCATGGGGGCTCATCCGGGGCGCGCTCCACAGGTTGGGCAGCGTGGGTCTCTGTCTACGCTCATCACGTCGGCCGTTCCAGCGGCGGCGTCGTACGTCAAGAGCCGCGCCATTGGCGGGGTGCTCAGACCGGCCAGGATCTTGATGGTCTCGGTGGCTTGCAAGGTGCCGATCAGCGCCGCCGTGGTGTCGGCGAACGCATGTGATGATCCGCCCGCCAGCAAGCGCCCCAGCAGTGGCGCAACGCACGTATAACAGGGCGACTCGAGGTGCGGACCCGCGAGCACGCTGATCAGGCCACGGGCGCCTGCCGTGTCGGCCCACACCAGGGGAATATGCTGCGCAACGCACGCGGCATTGAGCAGGGCGCACACCTCCGGCGCAGCGCCACAAGCGAGCACGGCGTCGCAGTGGCGGGCGGCCTCCAGGGCGCTCACCTCAGTGAGCGGCGCGGGCAGGGTGGTGGTTTGGCAGTCGGGGTTCAGTCCCTCGATATCCGCCAGTTGCGGTGCAGCAACGAGCAGCCGGCGAACGCCGGCGGCGGCGAGGTACGTGAGTGCCATCGTGCCCAGCATTCCGCCGCCGACGACAGCGACCCTGGCAGACAGCAGCGCTTCCTGTCCGCGGCCGCCCAACTCAGGCAGGATGATCTGGCGGCTATAGCGCTCGATTTGTTGTTCGCTGAGCATGCCTTCGAATCGGCTTTATCGTGCAGCGCTGCGTGCCGGGGCGGCGCCGGCGGCCGCACGCTCGCGCCATTCGCGCCATCCGATCCACAAGTTGGTGCTGAGGTAACGATCCCCGAAGTCGCAGAAGATGAGCACGATGACGCCCGCGTCGATCTCTTTGCCGACGTGTAGAGCACCCACCATTGCCGCGCCGGAGGACTGGCCAACGACCAGCCCTTCCTCCGCGCCGAGCCGGTAGACCATTTCATACGCCGCATCCGTACCGACGCTGATTTTCCGGTCCAGCCGTTCCTCGTGGTAGATGCCTGGGACAATCGAACTGGCCATGTGCTTCAAGCCTTCGAGCCCATGCCACGCGTCGTCCGGCTCCGCGGCAATGACCTGGATCCCCGGGTTGCGCTCTTTGAGGTAGCGGCCGGTGCCCATGATGGTGCCGCCCGTGCCGATGCCGGCGACGAAGTGCGTGACCGTGCCGTGAGTCGCTTCCCAGATCTCCGGACCGGTACTTTCGTAGTGGGACAATGGATTGACTTCGTTGAAGTACTGATCCGGTTTGAAGTAGCGTTCCGCGTCTGCCTCGATGATCTTACGGCAGAGGCGGATGGCGCCGTCGGAACCTTCGAGCGGGTCGCTGTAGATCACCCTGGCACCATAGGCCTGTACGATCTTCTTGCGCTCTTCGCTGACGTTCTTGGGCATCACCAACTCGACGGGGTAGCCTAGGGCTGCGCCGCACATCGCGAGCGCAATGCCGGTGTTGCCGGATGTTGAGTCGATGATCGTCTTGCCCGGCCGCAGTTTGCCGGTGCGCAGCCCGTCGCGCACCATCCAGACCGCCGGCCGGTCCTTCACGGAGCCGCCCGGGTTGAAGCCTTCGAGCTTGGCGTAGATGCGCACGCGCGGCGACAGCTCGCGCCGCAACTGGCGGATCTCGACAAGTGGCGTGTGGCCGACCAGGTCGAGAATCGACTCGACTCTTTGCGGGCGTTCTTCCGAGGGTGCGTCGCTCTGCGGCTGGGAGGCCGCCACCATGCGTTCCTCACCCCCCTGCTATGGCCGGGACGATCGCTACTTCGTCACCGTCCTTGACCTCGGTGTCCAGGCTGCTCAGGAAGCGGATGTCGTCGCCGTTGACGTAGATGTTGACGAACCGCCGCACGCGTCCCTGCTCGTCGCACAGACGTTCCTTGATGCCGGGAAAGTTGCGCTCCAAGTCCTCGACCACGGTGCGGATGGTGCTGCCGCTGACGCCAACCTCTTCGGCACCAGCGGTATAGCGTCGCAGCGGGGTGGGAATACGCACTTGCACGCTCATGTCTGTCGTTCCTCCTGTCACGTCCTTCACACAAACACGCAGCGGTCGACTACAGCAGGTGATCGAGACATCGTCCCCCGGAAAAGCCGCTGCAGGCCGTGAGGTCTGAGTGTTCCCTTTTCTTAGCCAGATGTCAGCCGTAACGAAAGCCCAACCGCAGTCATTCGCAGGCCCGGCGTTCGGCGGCCAGCGGCGCGCGGATCGTCGGGTGTGCCCCACACAGCGGGCAGTCGGCGTGTCGTGCGAGCACAATGGTCCGCCAGCGTACCGCGAGCGCATCGTAGGTGAGCAGGCGGTTGCCGAGGTGGCGGCCCTCCCCCAGGAGGAACTTGAGAGCTTCGGTAGCTTGCAGTGTACCGACGGTGCCCGCGACCGAGCCCAGAATCCCCGCTTCCTGACACGTCGGCAGCTCGTCCGGTTCCGGCGGGAACGGAAAGACGCAGCGCAGGCAGGCACTGTGGTGCGGGACAACGGTCATCAGCTGTCCTTGGAATCCCAGGACCCCGGCATGAGAGAACGGTACACCGCACAGCACGGCCGCGTCATTGACGAGGTACTTGGAATCACTGCCGTCGGTGGCATCGATCACGAAGTCAAACCCAGCGAAGATGGTCGCGACATTGTCGGGCGTGAGTCGCTGGGCAAGCGGCTCGATCTTGACGCTCGGGCACAGCGTCTGCAGACGTGTGGCGGCCGCGGCCACCTTGGATCGCCCGATGTCGGTTGTACGATAGATGATCTGACGGTGCAGATTCGAGAGCTCGACGGCGTCACCGTCGATCAGGCCGAGCGTTCCTACGCCCGCCACCGCGAGACGCAGCGCTGCCGGCGCGCCCAGACCGCCAACGCCCACGATGAGGACCCGGCGCTGCGCCAGCCGCCTGAGAGGCGCAGCGGCTTCGTTTGCTTCACGCAACATCTTCTCGCCACCGGCGACCGTTTCCACGACGCCACGGGCCGCTGGGAACTGTCTCACCTCGACGGTGACCGGTCAATACGGCCGGCCGGTCAAGCCGCCACCACGGCGCCCGAATGGATCGGCGGGTGGTCCGAGCGCCGGCACCCCCGAGGGCCCCCGAGCGGTACGGGTATTGTCGAGGCCGGGCACCTGGACGGTTTCAGTGCTCCCTTCAGTGCGGCGGCGGCCGTTGGCTGCGAGCAGGATGTCGACCGGGTCACCTGCCGGGTCAACGTCGGCATTCAGCTTTGCAAGTGCCGCGCGTGCCGTGACGGCGTACGGGCTGGTGGGGTGTGACTTGGTAATTGCTTGATAGGCCAGGATCGCTTGCTCGCTGTCGTTGTCCTCGCGGCAGATGGCAGCGAGGCGCAGCAAGCCATCGGCCGAGGCGTCGGTCTCTTCATAGCGGGAGGCGAGCGTCAACAGCCGTACCTTGGCCGCGGGGCGGTTCCCCCGCTTGCTGTAGAAGTTGGCAACGTACAGCTCATGCTCTCCCAGACGCTGGCGGCAACGTTCCAACTCGATGCGTGCCAGCTCGGAGAACGGACTGTCCGGGTACTGCTGTGACACCGTGAGGAAGTAGTTCGACGCGCTGCGCGCGGCGGTCTGATCGCGGTCCGCCGTGCCCATCTGTCGCACGTAGCACATGCCGAGCAAGTATCCGACGAAGGGCAGCTCCGCGCTGGTGGGGTGGCGGCGCTGGAAGTCCGTCAACGCCACGATCGCCTCAGCGTAGTTGCCTTCGAGGTAGTGGGCGTGCGCAATCTTCAGCTCGGCCTCTTCGTTGTATTCACTGAACGGATACTGGTCGAGCAGCTCGTGATAGTTGTCGATCGCCACCGTCAGGGCACCGGTGCGATAGCGCTCGGTGGCTTCTTTGAAATACTCATCGGCGCTGAGATGCTTCTTGGCTTCACAGCCGGCGAGGACGGCGACCACGAAGATCCAGGTGAGCGAACGCAGCTTCATATGGCTGGAATATGTCGAATAGCGGGCATCAGCAAAAGCCGAGCGATTCAGAGCACCATAGCCCACACGCGCCCGGATTCCCAGATGCGCTGCTGCACTTCCGGCCAGGTCTCGAACAGGTCTGCGCCGAGAAGCGTGCGTGGGCGTTCCAGGCAGTAGAAGACGAAGAGCCCGCAGTCGTAGCGCCAGCTGCGTGAGGGATCGCCACCCGTCGCTGCGTACATGGCGACTTGGTAGATGCCGCGCTCCAGCTCCTTCTTGCTTCCTCCGTATGCCGTGTCACCGGCCGCGCCAAAAGGCAGCGGGTGTTGCAGCCGGAAGGCCGGGGCAATGGCCGTGCTGGGGGCTTTCACGACCGCGCTGCCGTAGTTGGTGAGCTCCGGGACGGCAGTAGCGAGTCGTTCGAAGGCACGGCTGACCAACGGCAGGGACGGTCCAATGGCGGTGTCGTGCTGCGTCGGCCCGCGCTCGGCACCCGCGTAGCGGAACACGTTGTACGGGTCGGTGCGAATCTCGCGCTTGTGGCACCACGTTGCGATGGCGTCATCGATCTTCGTGTAGAGCAGTTTGTGCCGGAAGACCTCCTCTGGGTCGAAGCGCTTGCGTGAGCGCGCCGCCTGCTCGGTCTGCGCCCTTTCGATGATGCGGCGAACGCACTGCTTGTCGGCGAGCGTCTCGTCCGCGGTGAGCTCGCGTTCGAGGAATTCAAAGAAGGCGCGTGCCGCCTCGCGGCGGGCATCAACATGCGTCGGCATCGTCGTGCTGCGGGACGTTGGGGCGCACCGTGGGCAACGGGCGCGCGCGGCCTGCGGCGCGGCGCATCATTCGCGGCGGCGCACGCGGGCCAGCCCTGCCGCCGGGGGGCGGGCGGGTTTTGCCGCGAGCGCCGCTTCGATGCGTTCGGAGATCAGTTTGAAGGCGGGTTCACCCTGCAGCACCAGGTCGTCGTACAGGTCCTCCAGATCAGCCTGCTCCAGCGCCACCGCGACGGCCAGGGCTTCGTCGACGCTGCGCGCCGTCTCCACGCGATTTTCGAGCTGGCAGAGTTCCCTGTCGAGTCGCGTCAATCGTTCAGCGTAGTCCGGCATGAACGACCCGCTCTCGTCTTCTTCCTGAAACGACTGCAGTTCGCGACGCAGCACATCGGCGTGCGTTTCTTCCTCGAGCGCCAGTTCGCGCCACAGGCTGACGCGCTCTCCATCCCCATGGAAGCGCTCTGCCAACCGACGGTACGCACGCGCCGTGCGCGCGGCCAATTCACTGCACTTCTCCAAGATCTCAGCGACGTACACTCTTGCCTCCAAATGGAAGGATGGGCCTCTTGTCTAGTTGAGAGTGGCCCACTTTCCTGCCGGCTTCAAGCCGTCATCCACCCAGTCCGGTACGTTTGCGGCCATATGTAGAGAGGGCCCTGAGCGTTCAGGGCCCTCGCGAAAGCGGGTGACCGGGGTCGAACCGGCGACCTTATGCTTGGCAAGCATACGCTCTAGCCAACTGAGCTACACCCGCATACGGGCGCGAACTCTAGCGAAGTCAAAGAGCGGAGTCAAAACAGAACCGCCGTGCCTGCCGGTGCAGGCGCTTCGAATACAGCAACGGCCAAACGCGTCTATCGTTCATGGACAGAGTAAAGAAGCATCTCCTACCGAAGCGGCGCATCGCTGAGCGTGTGCGTCGCGCCGGATATCGTGTGCAATCCGTGTCAGCGACCCAGGGGTACGATCTGCTGATCAACAGCCGCGCGCGCGTCGCGTTGCGCGTGGCGTTTCCCCGTGTCCGCAAGCATCACGTCACCGTTCGTGGCCGACATTACACGTACAACTACCGTTCGTGGCACTTCAACTTTCACCATCACGGAAAATTCGGGAAGCGCTATGCCGATGTGTTTGTGTGTATCGCAATGGAACCACGGCATCCGTCGCGTGAGGAAGTCTTCATCATCCCGTGGGAAGCCCTGTCGGGCAAGACCTTCTCCCTGCACGCGGCGCGTCAGCGGTACAACGGGCAATACGCGCAGTACGTCAACCGCTGGAGCGTGATCGCACAGGCACTCGAAACACCGCCGCGCTTGCGCAAGGTGGCGTAGACGGCCGGGTAAACTCCGCCGCTCGATCGTCCGGCATGCCTTGGGATCAGGAGATGTAGCTCACTGCGTCTCCTGATCCGCATCGGGCGTATCCACCTGAATCTCGACCTCTTCGCGGCCCGTTTGCCCCTGCGAGTTGGTGACCACACAGGTGGCGGTGTATTCGCCCGCTAGCCGGTAGGTGTGCGTGGTCGGATTGGTGACGTCACGCCCGCCGTCGCCGAAGTCCCACTGGTAGTAGAAGGGGCCCGGCAAGTCTTCGTCCAGCACCGCCGAGAAGTGCACCGTCAGCGGCACCTTGCCGATGTCGGGGTCGGCATCGATGCTGACGTCGAAGCCTTCTTCGGATACCTGGATGGTGACCTCGTCGGAATCCTCGGCATCAGTTCCTGTGACGCTGAGCGTGGCGGTGTAGTCACCCGCCTCGCGGTAGGTGTGCTGGACATTGAGCTGATACGCCGGTGGACTGTTGTCGCCGAAGTCCCAGCGGTAGCGCAGATCCGGCCCCCCGCCTTGTATCTCGCCGGTGAAGCTGACGGTTAGCGGCACGCCGCCCGTGTCGGGATCGCCGCTGGCACTCACCCAGAGGCGGTCGGATTCCTGCGCCGCTTGCGCACCCAATCCCGGGGTTACTTGTACTCCCCGCAGCGGCGTCAGGCGCCCCCCGGCCTGCTCAATCAGTTGATGTGAGCGCGGCGCTAGCGCCGTGGGCGTTCCGGCCTTAGCCCCGCTGCTGGCCGCACCGGCCGATGGCGACGACGACGCTTCTTCCGGTCGATTGCAACCCGAACTGCATGCCGTTACGCCGCCGACGAGCCAGAGCAGGAGCGGCAGGAGAACACCGTAGGTCCGCAGCATGATGGTACCGCTATTACTTGGAGATTCTGGAAGGGTCAACGCGGATGGGCAGCGTTGTGGCGCATCCGTGGAGCACAATTCGCTGGCGAATTTGCACCCGCGCGGCTATGTGCTACTGAGAGAACTCCGCGGCGGCGTACCCAAGTGGTTAAGGGAGAGGTCTGCAAAACCTCGATGCAGCGGTTCGAATCCGCTCGCCGCCTTTCCCACGCGGACGTCCTGAGTGCTGGGTCCTGAGTCGTGAGACGAGAGGCGGTCGTTGCCCTCCACATTCAAGACCCAGCACTCAGGGCTGGTCTCAGAGCTTGGAGAGCACGGCCTCGGCACTGGAAACCGTGAGCCCCGGCCCGGGCTCCACCAGCAACTGCTCCACCTTGCCGTCCGTCACGATCATGGCGTAGCGCTGCGAACGGGTGCCCATGCCGAAGCCGCTGGCGTCCAGGCTCAGGCCGACCGCTTTGGTGAAGTCACCGTTGCCGTCGGCGAGCATGCGTACCTTGCCTTTGGCGTTGTTGGCGTTGCCCCAGGCGCCCATGACGAAGGCGTCGTTGACCGACAGGCAGACAATCTCATCGATACCCTTCGCCTTGATCGCGGTGGCTTGTTCGAGGAAGCCCGGGAGGTGCTTCATGGAGCAGGTGGGCGTGAACGCGCCGGGCACGGCGAACAGCACCACCTTCTTCCCCTTGAAGATCTCGCCGACGCTGACATCCTTCGGCCCGCCTTCACCCATTTCCTTGAGCTTGAGATCCGTGGGCAAGCTATCACCAACCTTGATTGCCATAGCATCTCCTCCTTTGCGTGTGCTTTGAGACGGCGTCCTGCGCGCCGCTTGTTCTCTGTTTACCTGGGGCCGGCGGGACGATCAACAACCCGTTGGCGTGGCCGTCGGCGCGTGCTTGCAAGCAGATCGAAGTATGGTGGTAGTGCAACACATGATGTTGAAAAGGTGGTAGGGATTCTGTACAGAGTCGAAATGTTCGACGAAAAATCGTTCCCTCCCGAGAGGACTGCCATGGGTCTTTGGGGAGTTACGGTCGTGCTGGCTTGTGCGCTTGCCGGCTGTGGTGGCGACGCTACAACGGCGACGACGCCTACGACCACTGCGGCCCCGACGTTCGAACGCATCCAGAAGCAGGTGTTCGACGTCAGTTGTACCTCCAGCTCATGCCACAGCAGTGTTGGGCAAGCTGGGAACATGGTGCTCGAGGACGGCAAATCGTACGACAACTTGGTGAACCAGACGCCGGCTAATCCTGTCGCAAAGGCGGACGGGATGATGCGTGTCATGCCCCGGCGGTCGGACATGAGCCTGTTGTACGCCAAGCTCACCAGCAACCTACAGTCGGGGATGGGTACCTCGATGCCGTACAGCGCGGCACCACTCTCGCCCTCGACCACCGATATCATCAAAGCATGGATCGATGCGGGCGCGCCGCAGGAGGGCGTCGTCGCGGGCGATGACGGCCGTGATCTGAGCTCCGGGGGCGACAACGGTACCGAGTTGACGCTGCCGCCGCCGGTGCGCGGCGTGCAGCTCAAGGTCACTTCCCCGCCAGTTCCGAGGGGCAAGGAAGAGACCGGCTGTCACTATCTGAAGCTGCCGTCCGATGTCGACTTCGACGTCAACCGCATACAAGTTGCCGTGACCGGCGGCAGCCACCATATTCACCTCTATCGCGCTTACGACAAGACGCTCGATGTGCCGGATCACTACGAAGTCTGCAACATGACTGTCGACTTCGACACCTGGGAGCTGGTGGTTCCCGTGCAGCTGCGGGAAGTCGACTGGGAGCTTCCGCCGGGCGTGGCGTTCCACTTCCGCGCCGGTGAGCAGCTACTGATTCAGACACACTTCGTCAACGTCGGTTCGCTGGAGACGGCGGGCGAGGGACATGCGATCATGAACTTGCAGGCGGCCGAGCCCGGTACGGTCACGGACCACGCTGGCACCATCTTCGGGCAGGACAAGGACGTATTCGTTCCGGCGCATTCGCAGACGACGCAGGCGGCGAACTGCATTTTTCCCAAGGCCCTCAATCTGATCAGCGAAACCGGCCACTATCACTTCCGCGGCCGCGAGTTCAGCACGTTCCTCTGGGACAACGGCATGCGCGGCGACCAGATTTACGATTACGTGGGATACAACGACCCGCCGTTCAAGCTCCACGATCCGCCGCTCGTCTTCGCCCCTGGGCAGGGGATTCAGTGGCAGTGCTACTGGGAGAACAACACGGACAACGACTACAAGTTCGGCCCGTTTACCGACACCAATGAACACTGCAACTGGTTCGCGTCGTACTACCCAACGGACTCGTTGGACGAATCGATCACGTGCGTGACTGAGGATAACGTGCTGACGATGACGGTGCGCGAGCCCAAGTAGCCCCGCACAGTCTTATCGTGCCGGCTCTTCCGACTTGAAGCCGATCTTTTCGTGCGTGCCGTCGCAGAACGGCTTGTTCGCCGAGTGTCCGCAGCGGCAGAGGTAGATCGGGTCCTCGGTCAGCGTGAACTCCGCGCGCTTCGCATCGACCAGCTGGACGGGGCCCTTCACTTCGTAGGGGCCGTTCTTCAACGTCTTGATCCGTACGTCTGCCATCGTGCCTCCTCGTTCCGTCAAAGGTGGCCTCACTTCTAGTGTGGAGGGCTTGCTGAGGCAACCGGCGCTCTCATCCGTCAGTCGCACCGCCCAGCGCTGCCTCCAGTCGGTCGAGGAACTCGCGCTGCGCGGGAATCATCAGCGCGCGGGCCTTGTCGATATTGTAGAAGCGGCTGACATCGTTCTCCGCATCCGGCGTCCGGCAGCGGCCCTGGCCGTCGATGGCGGAGGCGCTTTCCGGAGCCACCGTGGCCCAGAAGGCGTGCACGACCTTGCCCGATTTCTGGCGGACGCTGCCCAGCGCGCCGCGGACGCGCACGCGCAGGCCGGTCTCCTCGAATGTTTCGCGTTGTGCCGCAGCTTCGATTGTCTCGCCCTCCTCGACCAATCCTTTCGGAATGCCGAACAGCGGCCGGCGAAACGTGGCGCGCCGCGGATGGACCAGCAGCACCTCGGGGCCGTGAGGACCGTTGCGGGTGACGAGGCAGCCGGCGGAGATGGCAGGCATGGCGTCCGCCTAGGAGCGCGTGAGCACGTGATCAGTCATCGAGCGTGGTGAGCGAGAAAAGAACGGAACGGGAAGAAAAGCAACCGCGCCGATGCACATCGGGAAGGGCGCCGGGTCCGCTGTTCTCTGTTCCGCCTCGCCGTGCTAGACAACCGCGCATGCCAGAGACCCGGCCGATCGGCATGCTCGCGGCGCCCGAGTTGCGCGACCTGGTGCAGCGCGGCGACATCGACACGGTGCTCACCGTGTTCCCCGATCTCTACGGCCGCCTCGTCGGCAAGCGCATCAGCGGCCGCTTCTTCTGCGACGAGATCCTCGGGCACGGAATGCACGCGTGCGATTACCTGCTGGCGTGCGACATGGAGATGGATCCGGTGCCCGGTTACCGCTTTGCATCGTGGGCCGATGGCTACGGCGACGTCCACTGCGTGCCCGACCTGACCACGTTGCGTCTGGCGCCGTGGCTCGAACGAACCGCCCTGGTCATCTGTGACGTGTACGATGCGGAGCACGAAACGCTGGTCGAGGTGGCGCCACGTACGATCTTGAAGCGCCAGCTCGAACGTGCCGCCGCGGCGGGCGTCCGGCCGATGGGGGCCTCCGAACTGGAGTTCTTCGTGCTGCGCGAGACCTACGAGTCGGCGCATCACAAAGGCTTCGACAACCTCGAACCGTTCGGCTGGTACGTCGAGGATTACCACACGCTCCAAGGATTCAAGGAGGAACCGTTGATCGGTGCGATCCGCCGGCATCTCGACGGGTCGGGGATCCCCGTGGAGTTCTCGAAAGGCGAGTGGGGGCCGGGGCAGCACGAGATCAATGTGCGCTACGCCGACTTCCTCGAGATGGCCGACCGCCACGTCATCTACAAGCAACTGGCCAAGGAAGTTGCGATCCAGCAGGGGCTCGCGGTGACCTTCATGGCGAAGTTCGATGAACGCTACGCTGGCAGCTCGATGCATCTGCATTCGAGCTTGTGGTCCACCGAGAACGGCCAGCCACTGTTCGCGGGCGGCGATGCGTCCACCGGTGACCTGGCGCGACTCCCCGACCACTTTCGATGGTGGCTCGGTGGGCTCATGCGGCATGCGCGGGCATGCACGCTGCTGTTCGCGCCGTACGTGAACTCGTACAAGCGCTTCCGCGCCGGCTCGTTTGCTCCCACGGGGATCGCCTGGTCGTACGACAACCGCACCGCCGGTTTCCGCATCGTCGGGCGCGGACCGTCGCTGCGCGTCGAATGCCGCGTTCCCGGTGCCGATGCCAATCCCTACCTCGCGTTCGCCGCGACGCTCGCTGCCGGCCTCGACGGCCTCGCGCGGCACATCGAGCCGCCGCCCATGTTTCGTGGCGACGTCTATGCGGCCGAGGGTCTCGAACGCGTGCCGACATCGCTGGCGGAGGCCATCGCCGAGTTCGAGGCGTCCGTACTGTTTCGGGCCGCATTCGGTGAGGCCGTGGTCGAGCACTTGCTGCACTTCGCACGCACCGAGCAGCGTAAGTTCGACGAGGTCGTCACCACCTGGGAGCGCCGCCGCTTTCTGGAACGGGCCTGAGCCGTGACACGTCGTGTGGTGATCGGCATCTCGTCGTACGCGCGCGACGGCCAGCCGCCGGCGTTCAGTCTGCCCTGCGGTTACGTCGATGGCGTGCGTGCCGCCGGGGCCACGCCGCTGGTGCTGCCGCCGGGTGAAGCGCAGCCGGAAGGTCTCCTCGATCTGGTCGATGCGCTGATTTTGGCGGGCGGCGGCGACATCGCTCCGGCGGCATACGGCGGCGAGCCCCACGAGACCATCTACTCGGTGTCCGAGGAGCGCGACGAGTTCGAGTTCGCCCTGGCGCGTGCGGCGCTGGCGCGCCGCGACATTCCACTGCTCTGCATCTGCCGCGGCATGCAGGTGCTGAACGTCGTCTGCGGCGGCACCTTGCACCCGCATGTCCCGGAGCGCTTCGGCGACCGCGTCCCGCACCGCTTGCCACCGCGGCAGACTTCGCGGCACCCCGTGCGCATCGAACCGCAGAGCCGCTTGGCGAGCATTCTCGGCACCGCGGAGGTTGAGGCGTGCTCATGGCATCACCAGGCGATCGATCGGATCGGCGAGGGGCTACGCCCTCTGGCCTGGGCCGAAGACGGGGTGATCGAGGCCGTCGAGCACAGCGCCCATCCGTGGTGCATCGGTGTGCAGTGGCATCCGGAGATGCAACTCGACGAGCCGGCGCAGCGCGCGTTGTTCGCCGCCTTGGTTGCCGGCGCCGTGGGGCAGGTCAAAAGGCAAAGCGCAAAATGCAAAAGTCAAAGGTGAGGTGGGAGAATTTCTACTGTTGCCTTTTGCGTTTTGCCTTTTGACTTTGTTGATGTCTGTGGAGGAACCAATGTCCGATCGCTTGAGTGGCAAAGTCGCCTTGATCACCGGTGCCGGCGGCGGTATCGGGCGCGCGTCAGCACGGGCGTTCAGCCGTGAGGGCGCGCGCGTTGTCGTCGTCGATGCCGTGGAGGCCGCAGGCCGTGCGACAGTCGACGCAATCACTGTCGCCGGCGGAAGCGCGGCCTTCTTCCGTGCCGACGTCACGTGCGCCGCCGACGTGCAAGCCATGATCACCTTCGCGGAGACGCAGTTCGGTGCTTTGCACGTGCTCTTCAACAACGCCGGGATCTTCCCCGACGAAGACGGCTCGGTGGTGGACACCGACGAAGCCGTGTTCGACCGGGTCGTCGCCGTCAACCTGAAGGGTGTCTTCCTCGGGTGCAAGTACGGCATCCCGGCGCTGCTGCGGGCCGGCGGCGGCTCGATTATCAACACGGCTTCGTTCGTTGCCGTGATGGGTGCGGCGACCTCGCAGAGCGCCTACACCGCGTCAAAAGGCGGCGTCCTCGCACTGACACGCGAGATCGCCATCGAGTTTGCGCGCCGCGGGATTCGCGCCAACGCGCTGTGTCCAGGACCGGTCAACACGCCGCTGCTGCAGTCGCTGCTCGCCGATCCGGCACGCCGGGCGCGCCGCATGGTCCACCTGCCGATGGGCCGCTTGGCCGAGGCCGATGAGATTGCCGGGGCGGCGCTCTACCTGGCCTCCGACGCATCCTCCTACGTGAATGGCACGACGTTCTTGGTCGATGGCGGAACGACGGCGGCGTACGTGACCCCCGAGTGACCCTAACAGCCCGTTGAAAAACTGGTCGCCATCGTCACCCCCGCGGAAGCGGGGGTCCAGAAGCAGGCGGAAGATCTGGATTCCCGCGTTCGCGGGAATGACGGTCCAGGGCATCGGCGGACTTTTTCAACAGGCTGCTAAGCCGGTGCGACGCTTGACTCTCCTGGGACCGGGCGGAGCGCGTGGACGGTGGCGCGCCGCTTCGCGCGCCGCGTCTGCCGGTGCTTCTCCAGCCATTGGAGAACGATCGGATAGACGTCCGTCGGGGCATGCAATCCGAGAATCAAATCAGCATGGCTGTAGTCGCGCGCATCGCCGAAGCTCTTGCCGATGATGCGGAACACCTTGTCGCGCGAGCCGACGCGTTTGTAGACGTGTTCGAGGTCGCGCGGCGGGGTGAGGCCGTCCTTGCTGCCGGCGATGATGAGGATCGGCGCGGTGATCCGCTCGAGGTGCTCGGTGAAGTCGAACATGGCGTAGCGGTCGCTCATCGCCTTGGTTTCGTACCAGCGCGCGAACTCGCGCAGCAGCGAGGCCGGGAGATCATCGACCGCCGTCAGCATGAGCGCGCGGAGCAGGCGCAGGTCGGCGTTGCCCTCGTGCCAGCCCAGTTCGGAGATGCTCGTGCTGAGCACATATGACAGCAGCGGTGCGAAGGGCGCCCCGAGTCGCGCCAGCGTACCGAGCAGCACGCGGGGCGGCAGCAGGCGCAGCAGGCCGCGGTATGGAAGGCCGAAATCGAGTGCCGGGTGCCCGACGTCGCTCATCGTCGGTGAGCCGAGGGTGACGGCGCTGGCGATCTTGTTGTGTATTGGCGTCATCAGCAGCGCGTAGGCGATCATGCCGCCCATCGAGTGGCCAACCCAATGCACCTGGCTCGCCCCCGTTTCCTGCAACACCTTACGCAGTGCCGCCGGCGCGTCGTGTTGCACGTAATCTTCGAACCGCCAGTCGTAGCGCTTGCCGTTCCACCACGTCGGACGCGTCGAGCGGCCAGCGCCGCGCAGCTCGACGACCCAGACATCGTACCCGTGCCGCAGCAGATAGCGCGCCAGCGAGATGTCGCCAGGGCCGTCCATGTCCCAGCGGTTGGACGACATGCCGTGGCACAGCAGCACCGGCGTGGGGTGACTGCGGCGTGCCGGCAGGTAGCGGTAAAGGGCGAGGTACCAGCCGTCGTGCGTGCGCGCGGAGTAGCGCCGCGGCCGCGGCTGGCGGCCGAGTTCGAACCAGGTATCGATCAAGCGTCGCATCCACATTCACTTACACGGCTCAGGGCTGCGTTACCACGGGGCGGACCGTCTACCGAGCGCTGTCCTCGTGCGGAGGCGGTACGGCTGCGGGAGTTTCGGCGCGTGGCCGGCGACGGCCACGGCCGCCACGTCGGCGTGGGCGGCGCGGCGGCGCGCTGGCGCGGCCAGCGGGTTCGGCTGGCGGTGCCGCGAGCGCCTCCGGGAGCGCTTCCGCCAGCAGCTCGGCGCGCGGCGCCGCGGGCAACTCGGCGCCGCTGCCCACCAAGCGCACCATGCCGTTTGCGGATACCTCGACGTCCTTCATGCGGCGCAAGCGCGTTACCAGACGCGGTGAACCTGGTGGACGGGTGAACCCTTCGGTCTTCAAGGCGTTCGCCAGCGCGTCCAAGTTGATCCAACGAGACGTTCCGCCGGCCAGCCGTGCGAGCGTGGCGCTGATCTGCTCGTGCGACGCGCCGTGCGCCTCTTCGTCGGAGACCGCCGCTGCCGGCGCCGTGATGGGAGTGGACGTCGCTGCTAGCGGAGCTTCAGGTGCTGCCGGGTGCTGGACAAGAGGGGCGCGGCGTCCGCGTCCGCCGCGCCGCCGGCGGCGTGGCCGTGCTTCGGTCGCCGCGGACGCTGCTGGGGCCGGTGCGGCTCCCGAAATGGCGCGATACGAGGTGCGGCGAAACAGGACGCCAGCGGCGGCGGCGGCGTCGCCCACCGCATCGAAGGCGCGATCGTCCGAGACGATGTCGAGGAGATCGCCCGGCGCCGCGGTGGCAAGCCAGCGGCCCGCGGCCACCGCGATCCACAAGTCGCTCCAGTCGCGCACGCCGACCGCCGGTGCGCTGTGGATCAATTGCGCGCCGTGACCGGCGAGCATCCGCGCGACGCGCGCCCCGACCGACTTCCAGTTGCCCAGGGCGTAGAGTTCAGTGGGCTGCGCTTTCCGATCAATTTGGAGATGATCGATGACCTTGAGCAGATCCGACTCGCCGCTGGTGTTCTCGACATCGATGAAAACGGCGCGCCGCGCTGGCGGCGGTGCCGCAGGGGCGGCCGGCTGCTTGGCGGGGCGCGTGCTCTTCTTGGCGGCCTGGCGCCGTACCGGCTTCACCGTCGACTTGGTCGCGGCTGTGCCTTTCCTTGCGGTGGCGGACTTCGGGGGGGATGATTTCTGTGCCATATGGTGATGTATGGCGTGAATCGCGGCTGCTGTCTAATGTCGCGAGGTCACCGGACGGTTGGGAAGCTAGCTGTGATGCGATCCGCTCTCGTGGTGATGGCGCGCCACCCCCGAATGGGAGAGGTCAAGACGCGCTTGGCGCATGACATCGGTGCCGCAAGCGCCTACCGCTTGTACCGTGCCTTTCTGCAGGACATCGACGCCCGCTTCGCCGGCGGGCAGCGCACCCTGGTGTGGGCCTTCCACCCGCCCGATGCCGACTTCGTGGGGCAGGTCCGCACGGCGGCTCGGTGCATGCCGCAACGCGGCGCCCAGCTCGGCGAACGGATGTGGAACGTCTTTCAGGTGCTGTGCGCAGAAGGCTTCGATCGCGTCGTCATGATCGGTGCTGATGTGCCGCACGTGCGCGACGAGTGGCTCGACGAGGCAGAGGTGCAGCTCGGCGCCGCCGACGTCGTGCTCGGTCCGAGCGACGACGGTGGATACTATTTGGTGGCGATGCGCGCAGCGCACGACATTTTTGCGGGCATTGCGATGAGCACCGAGCGGGTACTGGACGAGACCCTACGCAAGGCGGCGGCCGGTGGGCTGCGTGTGCACTTGCTGCCGCGCTGCTTCGACGTCGATGGCAGTCGCGACCTCGTGCGCCTGCGCGAGGTCTTGCGGCATGCGGAAGCGGGCGTGCAGCTGGCGTGCACGGCCGCGGTACTCGCGGAAATAGAGACTCAATAGGGAGGTGGTTGCGTATGCACCGACTGCTGATTGCCGATCGCCGCCCGGCGGGCGCGAGCGTCATGGCCATCACCGAGCCCGCACGCGGCGTCCCTTTCGACGAGGTTGCGGCGGCCGGTCCAGCCGACCTCGATGCTGCAGTCGCTGCGGCCAGGGCTGCCTTCACCGATTGGGCGCGGCTGACGGCAGTGGCGCGTGCAGACATCCTGTTCCGCTTCGCCGACCTGGTGCGCGCGCAGGCCGAGGAGTTGGCGATTCTGGAAGCCCGCAACGTCGGTAAGCCGATCGTGGATGCGCGCTGGGAGGCGGGCCATGTCGCCGATACGCTGCGCTACTACGCCGGCGCCGCAGACAAATTCTGTGGCCAAACCATCGCCGTCAAGAAGGGGGGACTCGACGTCACCGTGCACGACCCGCTCGGTGTCGTCGCTCTGATCGTGCCGTGGAACTTCCCGATGGTGATTGCGACGTGGAAGCTGGCGCCCGCGCTGGCGTGCGGCAACACGGTGGTGCTCAAGCCGGCGAGCCTGACGCCGCTGACCGCCCTGCGCCTCGGCGAGCTGGGGCTCGAGGCCGGGCTCCCCCCGGGCGTGCTCAATATCGTGCCGGGACCGGGGGCGTCGATCGGTGCGGCGCTGGCGGCGCATCCGGATGTTGCCAAGATAGGTTTCACCGGTGAAACGGCCACCGGGCGAGCCATCATGGCGGCGGCAGCAGCGACCATCAAACGCGTCGGGCTCGAGCTGGGTGGCAAGTCGCCGAACATCATCTTCGCCGACGTCGACATCGAACTGGTGGCGCGCGAGGCGGTGGCGTCGGTATTCGCCAACGCCGGACAGGACTGCTGTGCGCGCTCGCGCGTGATTGTCGAGCGGCGGATTGCAGCGCAGTTTGTGGATGCCATGGTGGCTACGGCGCAGGCGCTGAGCATCGGCGACCCGTTGGATGGTGCAACGCAGATGGGGCCGCTGGTGTCGGCACATCAGCGCGAGCGCACCGAGGCCTATATCGCTGCGGGTCAGGCTGACGGTGCGCGCCTGATGTGCGGCGGTGAGCGGCTGGCGCGCGAGGGCTACTTTCTGCGTCCGGCGGTGTTTGCCGAGGCGCGGCCGCGCATGCGTATCGTGGACGAGGAGATCTTTGGGCCGGTGGCCGTGATCCTCACGTTTGAAAGCGAGGACGAAGCGATCGCGCTTGCCAACGATACCATCTACGGGCTCTCGGGGTCGCTGTGGACAAATGATTTGAAGCGCGGCCTGCGGGTGGCGCGTGCCGTCCGCACCGGTGTGCTGTCGGTGAACTCGTCGTCGAGCGTGCACTTGCAGGCGCCGTTTGGCGGCTACAAGCAGTCCGGCCTCGGCCGCGAATTGGGCATGCAGGCGATGGAACACTACAGCGAAGTGAAGAACATCTATTTCGAGACGGAGTAGCGCCGCGCCGGGATGGCGGGCTAATACACAATGTGGTCGGTTAACAGCCCGTTGAAAAACTGGTCGCCATCGTCACCCCCGCGAAAGCGGGGGTCCAGAAGCAGGCGGAAGATCTGGATTCCCGCGTTCGCGGGAATGACGGTCCAGGGCATCGGCGGACTTCTTCAACAGGCTGTTAAGAGCATCCTGCCTAGATCGCGCCCTTCGATACGGCCGCTGAGAAGATGCGGCCTACCTGGGCGAACGGTTCTATTATCCTTGGAGGAAGAAGATCTTTTTTCCGTTCGCCCTGAGAGTAGGCGCCGTCTTCTCAGGCGCCGTAGCGAAGGGTGCCCGCTTGGCACGAGAGCGCTTGACTGACTGGCACTGCGGATCAGTACCCACGCAGGCGATCGAACTGGTTCTCCAGGGGCATCCCGCGAGCGAAGCGGCGGACGTTCTCGGCGAACTGGGCGATGGCCTTCGCCAGATAGCCTTCGACGTTGGCGGCCACGTGCGGCGTCAGCACCACCTGAGGTAGCAGCCACAGCGGGCTGTCGGCCGGCAGCGGCTCCCGTGCGAAGACGTCGAGGCCGGCGCCGGCGATGCGCTTGGCCTGCAGTGCCGCGATGAGTGCCGCTTCATCGATCACCGTGCCGCGGGCAACGTTGATGAGCACCGCCTGCGGCTGCAGCGCCGCCAGCTCCGGTGCCCCGATCAAGTGGCGCGTCTCCGGGGTGTCGGCGACTGCAACCACCACATAGTCGGATTGCGTGAGCAGCGCCGGCAGCTCCGTGCGAGCGAGCAACTGGTCGACACCGGCGATCACGCGCCCCTGCGGGGCGGAGCGGCCAATGCCGACGACACGCATGCCGAACGCCTGCGCCAGCCGCGCCACCTGCGCACCGATGTTCCCGACGCCAACGAGGCCGACGGTACGATTGGCGAGCGACTGGACGCGGCTCATCTGCCAGACCCGCTCGCGCTGTTGCGGCTCGAAGATGTGCAAGCGCTTCGCGAAGTGCAACATCAGGGCGAGCACGTGTTCGGCGATCACCGGCGCAAAGAGTCCGCCCACCGTCGTCACCATGATGTCCGACTCGAACACGCCGGTGCCACGCAGGTGGTCGATGCCGGTTGCCGGCGTGTGCAGCCAGCGCAAGCGCGGGGCGAGCTGCGGCAGGTGGCTGGGAACCAGGAAGCTGAAGACCACGTCGGCGCGCGCCAACGCCGCGCGCAAGTCGTCGGGGAGGTCCTGCTCGATCACCGCGCCGCTGCGGCGGCGTGCCGAGACATTCGCCCAATCAGTGCGAAAGGGCGCGTGCACCACGTCGATGTTGCCTGGATCGATCGAGCGGACCGCATCGAATGCCGCATCCTGGCTGGAGGCGTTGAGCGCAACGATGGTGAGCCGTGCCATCAGCGTGCGGGCAGCCGCGCGCGTTGCGCGAACTCCTCCATCAGCTCGAGCGCGTGGGGGAAGCTGCGGGCCCAGAACAGTACGGGGACGGTGGTGATGGTGACACCGATCTTCTCAAGGCGCGGCAGGCGGTCGAGCAGATCATCGATGGAAGAGGCGCCACCGCTCGAAGCGATCCCGAGACTCGCCGGATCGCGGCCGGCGCGGCCCGCACACCGGCGGATCTCTCCGATGTCGCACGCGAGGTCGTCAAGGGTAGGGCGGGGCACCGCCATCCAGCCATCGCCCAAACGCCCAACGCGCCGCAGGGCGGCCGGGCTGCCGCCGCCGATCCAGATGGGCGGATGCGGCTGCTGCACTGGCTTCGGGAAGAAGGCCGCCTCCGTGAGGTCGAAGCGGCTGCCGCGGAAGGTCACGCGCTCCTGCGTCCAGAGGGCACGCAGAAGCGTGACGGACTCATCGGTGCGTCGGCCGCGTTCATGGAACGGGACGCCGAGCATGTCGAACTCCTCCTGCAACCATCCGGCGGCGATACCGAGCAACAGGCGGCCGTTTGACAGCACGTCGAGGCTGGCCAACTCCTTCGCCAGCACGATTGGATTGCGGTACGGGAGCACGAGGACGGAGGACCCCAGTTTGATTCGCGCGGTGATGGCGGCGACGTAGGAGAGGGTGGCGACGATCCCCAGGATCGGATCTGTGAGCGGGTAGGGGAAGCGGCCGCCATACGGGTAGGGGGTGGTGATGGTCTGCGGGAAGATGATGTGCTCGGCGGTCCAGAGCACATCGTAGCCCAAGTGCTCGGCCGTTTGCGCGACCGCCCGAATGCGTCGCGTGACCTCTGCGCCGCGCGCCAGCGCGCCGAACTGCGGCAGCAGCACGCCGAATTGCATGCGGTTAACCTTGCGGCTTGCCCGCGGCGGCGCGCGCTTGCATCTCGAACGTGTTGCGAAACGGCCCGAGCAGCCCGACGCGGATGAACGCCTGGTACAGATAGTCGGTCAAGGCGCGGTTGTCTCCCGGTCGATACAGGCCGACGACGCGCACCTCGAACTCAGGGCGTGTGTGCGCGAGTTGTTGGGCGCGGGCAACACGCTGCTCCCACTCGGCAACGGTAGGAACCATGAAGCCGCAGTGGTCGTTATAGTCGGCCTCGATGCCATCGAGGCCGCGGAGCGCTGCGTCGAGCGCGCCGTGCTCGGTGCGCAGCTGCTGCAGCACTGCCTGCAGCGCTGCGGCCGGTGCGGCCGGTCGGAAGTAGAGCGCACCCGCATGCAAGTCGTCGGTGAGTCGGTAGCCGAGCAACTGCGGTTTGCTCACGAACTTGACCCACGGAAACAGGGCGTCGATGCACGCCTCAATCAACGCCATGCGCTGCGGCGGCACCGCATAGTTGTTATGGTTCCACGCGTCACGCACCCCCATATCGCGCTCCGATTGCCAACCGCTGCGTCCCGCAGTATGTACCCTGCATCAGCATACCTCAAGGAGGGCTTATGGGACCGGCAGTTGACCACCCACTGTCGCCGCAGCAGTTCCTTCAACAATGCTACGACTTCAAGCGTGAACATGCACCCCGCGGTGCCTTCATGCGAAAGTTGATGGCAGGGGAGTGCACGCGGGGCGAGTTGGTACTCTGGGCAAAGGATGCATACTACTACACCGAGCCGGCAGTCCCGACGATCGCCGCATGGCTGAGCCAGGCGCCCATCGTGCCGAACCGGACGATCTACAAGGCCCTGGGACGGAACCTTGCGGGCGAAATGGGCTACATACGGGAAGCGGAGCACTACGAGCTGTATGTCCAGTTCCTCGAGGGGCTCGGTGTCTCGTTGGATGAAGTGCGAGCCCACTTGCCGCTGGCGTCAACGCTGGGGGCCGCCGCCGCCATGGGATACTTCTGCCGGTCCTCGTTTGAGGAAGGATTGGGGGCGTTCGGGCTCGCAGTGGAGATGCAGGTGCCGGGTCGCGCCGCGGGGGCGCAGGTCATCTATGAAGCCTTGCGGGATCACTACGGCCTCGATCGCCGGACGCTGGAGTTCTATGAAATCCACGTCGAGGCCGAGGACGAGCACGGCGACAATGCAATGCAGGCGGTGGAATGGTTCGCGCAGACGCTGGAGCAGCAAGCGCGCGTCCGCCGTGCCTTTCGTTGGAGTGTATTGGCGCACACGGCGATGATCGAAGGGTTTGATGACCTGCTCGGGTCTGCAGAGCCAAGTCACTGAATCGCTGCTGCTTTTCCCCGGGCTGATGGGACCACCCTGGGTGCCCACACGCGGCGGCCTTCGTCAAAAAAAGGTCGGCCAGGATTTGTCACTTCGGTTCACGGGCACGGCATCTTGTTACCGAACAGCCCCAAATGGCTGTCTATCCCATCTGGTTCATTTCAGTCGACCTCTTGGTACGCACGTTGCAACCGGAACGCCCTCGGAAGCACACGAAGCCAAGAGGGCGGTGGCAGCCAATGAACAAGTGCAAAATCAAACCTAGCGGCGCCAATGGGGGCTTTACCCTGATTGAACTGTTGGTCGTCATTGCGATCATCGGGGTCTTGGCTGCCATCGCCATCCCGCAGTACGCCATTTACCGGCAGCGCAGCTTTGACGGCCGCTCGCGGGCTGATCTGCGCAATGCCGCGGCGGCCGAGGAGTACTTGTTTGCGACCGGCCAGGTCTACCGCAGTTGTGCCAATGCGGCCGCGTGCGAAGCCAATCTGCCAGGGTACCAGAAATCGCGCGACGTGCAGCTGGAGATGAAGGTTGGCGGTGGGGCTTTCACCGGCACCGCCCGTCATCCCGATGGTGCTGTCGTGTGGACGTACGACAGTTCTGCCGGCGGCTTTCTGAACTAGGGTCCGCGGCCGCGTTTGCCTGGTGCGTGGACCCGCTCCCTCCTTCGACGGAGTTCGGGATAGGCCTGGGTCGCTACGGGCTGCCAAGTCCGGCGGCTGCGGCGTTTATCCGACCGGCGCCCCCGCCGAGTCGCGGGTCGGCCTCTCCAACAGCCTGCTGAACATTCGCGCCCATGTCTTGGACAGGCTCGTCCCTCGAACGAGCTCCGGAAGGTCGGATCTCCAAGCGGCGGCACGCTCCACGATGCACGCTCTGGCGGACGCAGGCGACTGGCCCGGCCGGTTCAGCGGGTGGCGGCTCGTCAACCTACACTCAGCGGAAGACTTGATGGTTGTTGTTGCTCCGTGCGTCCCTGGAATCCATAGCAGCCTGGCGCATATCAATACGCACGGCGTTGTCTCCGTATTGTGAGATCATTTGTATATATGCGTAGATACCCTTTGGCGGCATATTGTCACAAACCGCTAAAAGTAAATATGTCAACAATTGTCATGTTGCCAGGCTCCTCCTCATTTAGTGCGTTTGTCGCGGGGACCTGGCACCGCAGGGACTTTGGCCGCCAGTACGAGCGCCGCTGGCACCTGCATTGCAACGCCAAGAGAGCGTTGGAGGTGATCAATGAAGCAAGCCAACGGCCCGCCGTGAAGCTGTAGATGGAGTACCCAAGGAAGAGAGTTGGTGGTCAAAGGGCAAAGTGAAACTAACATGAGAATGCATTCCAGGGAGGGTAAAATGAAGGCTTTGAGGAATAGTGAGGGTTTTACGTTGATCGAACTGTTGGTCGTTGTGGCGATCATCGGCATCTTGGCGGCGATCGCCATCCCGCAGTTTGCGCTGTATCGGCAGCGGGGCTTTGATGCACGCGCGCAGTCGGATCTGCGCAATGCGGCTACGGCGGAGGAAGCGCAATTCGCCGTTGCCAATGCCTATGTTGCCTGCACCCAGGCCGACTGCAGCAGCAAGATCAACTTCAAGCCGTCGAGCGGCGTCAAGCTGAGCATGGTGCTGATCGGCACGAACGGCTTCTCCGGAACGTCCAAGCACGACAACGGTGCGGTGACCTGGACCTACGACAGCACCGCGGGCGGGCTCACCAACTAGCACGCGGAACCGACCCGTGTGTTGCCGGAAGCGGCGTCACTTCCGAGCGCTCTCGCCATCCCGGAACCTGACTCGCGACCCGACGCACCGTGCCGCCCGGCCGGCTCCAAACGGAGACCGGCCGGGCGGCACGTGTGCATTTGCGGCCCACAGTCCGCCGCCCGGGCCGGTCCATTTCCGTTGCCCCGAATCACCGCTCGTCCGATCTACGGTCATGGTGAAACCACGCGTGAAGTGGTAGCGGTCCACGACAGACGGCGGCGCTTGCTAGTACTACAGTGTCACAAAACGCTGGAAGGCGCATGGCGAGCGGGTTTGCAAAGGGTAGCATTTCAGCGCGCGCAATCGCGGAAATCCTGGCTGGGCAGGGGTTTCGCGCACTTTTATGACACAGTAGTACTAGGCGTTATACGGGGTGGTGGAATTGGTGGAAATTGGCTGATGGTGTACCTGTCATGTCCTATGCAATACGGTGAAGTAAGTAGTGTCGCGGTGCGGCTTTTCTGCCCGGCATCGCTCTGTACGTATCGCTCGCGTATCGCGCGTCTTTAGCTACAGTCTTGGCTGCAGTAGGCCTTGCCACTGTCCCGCATCGCCACGGCAGCCAATGCGCTCTCGGCGGGTCCTGGGAACCCAGGGGCGACTTGCTGCGAATGGGCACACAGGGGCCGGGTCGCTTACAGTGATGGGCCTTCGCACGAGGGCCTTGACGGAAGTGCTGGCGGAGCGCAGCATCGTGGTACCGGAGTCATCACGCATGACGCATACAGTTGACTCGTGGCGCGGGAAGCTGAGCGCGGTGGTTGTGCTCACGGTGATGATCTTCGTAGCCACGGTACGTCCCGTGGCGCGCCCCGTGGGACGTCTCTGCCCGCATCTCGGGCTGGCGCGGATGAGCTTGCTGTCGAGACCCGCGGACCACACGAGGGTAGGCTCGCAGCCGCCGGTTGAGGGCGAGACTCGGTCTCTTCTGCCAAGGCTGGGTGCGGACACCTTGCTGCTCGTGCTCAAGACACACCGAGCCCCGCGTCATGCCCTCCGGGTACGACGGCTCAGGCTCCCGCTGGCGCGGAGTTACAGCTCTCCCTCCTCCGACCAACACTAGTCTTCGCAATCGATCGGTTGTTGTCAGGACTGGGTGTCTCTGGGGTCATCCCCGTCACGACGCGACGGGATGGAAGGAGCAAGCGCACATGGACGCGCACAATCTTGCGGCCGGCATCATCGTGCTCGACACCGGCCTGCCCGACTGGTCCGCTCGGCGTATCTTCGACGCCGCGCGTAGCCTGGGACTGACCGAGGACGCTGCGGCGATAGTGGTCGGTGAATTGGTGGCGGAAGTCTATAACGAGGGAAGAGACCTCAAAGTGGATTCTCCACTGGACGGAGGCTCGGGCGCGGTGCCGGCGTTTGGGAGAGTTGCACTGTGCCACGCGGCAGTGTGCAAGATAGATCGCCCGAATATCCGTAACGTCTCCGGCTCACACGCGGGAAGCACGACGGCCTCCCCACCTGAGCCTTGTGTGAGCCTCCACGGGAACCGTGCGTTCCGTGAAGCCGGACGTAGACGGATGACGCATTGGATGACGACGGACAAGTTCCGTGTCGCCGTCGAGCAGTTCAACGATGGGTGGGGCTGGCACGCCTGGGAAGCCCTCACGGACGAGGGATGGCGGCCGCTGTTCAGCCCGACAATGGACAACGCACGGCGGCGATTTCGCGCGCACGAGCGGGCTGGCGAGTTCTTCCTGGTGCTGGCGGAGATCATTGCGGGCAACGGCAGCGAGTTGGTGCCGACGAGGTTGCGCCCGCCAGGGGCAGTTGCCCCGACACCACCGTCGCGGCGGTGAGTCAGGGCGTGCTGGCTGCGCCAGTCACCCGGAGAATCCGTGGATGCGAAAACGTCTACCCAAGAACCGGCTCATGCTGCCCGATGCTCTTCTGCCGGCACAGTTCTTCGACACCGTTCGGAGCCCCTCGAAGAAGGGTGAGTTCCAACTGCTGATGGCCGTGCTGCAAGACGCCATCAAGTGCTTTCAGACATACGCGCTTGCTGGTGACAGGCACGGACGACGGCTGTTCCGCGAGGCGGAAACGTGGATTATGGGAGACGCTGAGAAGGAATGGTCCTCGGACGCTACGGTCTTTTTGTCCTTCGAGTACGTCTGTGACGTCCTGAGCCTCGATAGCAGCGCCGTCAGAAGCACCCTGGCGGAGTGGTATCAGCAGCAGCGCCGCGCGGACGTACGACGTTGAAGACTTTTTGAGTTCCCAGCGCGCCTTCGCTCGGTGTCCGCAGGAATCTGGGAACCGATTGAGATCCTCGTGGATGCGTTGGTTCTCGGATGCGTCTGGACCGCGCGTCATCGGCGCGTGGTGCTAAATGGGGCACCACGGCTTCCTCCGATAAGTAGTGAGTGCCGGCCAATGGAGTGCCCCCAACTTTATGCACGATGGCGACCATGGTGGGGGTATGGTAGCACTAGCTACATGCGACGGCCGGTTGGCTGACGCTCTTGATTTGTCCTACGGGCCGGGGTGGTGGAACTGGCAGACACACAGGACTTAAAATCCTGTGGGGGTTTCCCCCGTACGGGTTCGATCCCCGTCCCCGGCACTCGTTGTTCGATAGGTTGGCAGGGGCTATTGCGCTCGGCAGCTGGCTTCCACGTGATTGTTCGCGGTCGTCGTCCGCCGGTCTCACGTGATTTCGCCTGTGTCCTGCCGTGTCGAGTCCAGCCGATAGTTCGCCGAACATGCGGCGCGATGAATCAGCCATGCGCTTTGCAGCGACGCGGACAACAAACCAAAGTGAAGCGCAAACCCTTGTACGCTCCACGAATGATTGAGGCACACGTGGCATGGATGGAGAATTGCGACAAGGAAGATGGCCGCGTAGACGCGCTTTCCCACCGTGTTCAAGTGGTGCGAAAGAAATCCGTGCATGGCCTCACAGTGGCTGGAACCTGTGACCGCCAGCGGTTGTAGCCGCCGTCTCTCGCCCGGGTACCGCAGGCGTCATCGCGATGAGGACGCATCCATCAGGCGGCGCGCGATGCCGCCCGATATGGCTTGTCCGGTGCTCAACTCGTAGTAACTGAACGCGGGGGTCGGATTCACCTCGAAGCAGTAGACTTCGTCCTCCGGCGTGACCTTGAGGTCTATCCCCGACAGCTCCATCCCGAGCGTCCTAGTCAGGCCTACGCATCGCTCGGCCAATTCGGCCGACAGCTCGACCTCGCGCAGTTGCGCCGGCTGGCCGGTTTGCTGAAGTGCGTAGCGATAATCCGTAGCTGCACTGCTCACCGCGGTCGCATACACCTGGTCGCCTGCCACGTGCACGCGCAGGTCGGTACCGTCGACGTAGGCCTGAAACTGGGTCGGACACCAGCGGATGCGCTCCAGTCGAGCGAGATCGGCTTCTTCCAGGGGCTGCACGATCGAACGGATAGCACTGATCGACTTGTAGACAACCCGCCCGTGCCTGGCCTGGAATGCCCGCACGGCCTCGGGGTGGCTGGTAATGAGCGTCTCCGGAACGAGGAAGCCATGCCTGCGGATGATCTGCGCCTGGTACGGCTTGGAGATATTTGTTGCGGAGGGGGCTGAACGGTTTACGACGCACGCCGGGGCGACGTCCGCCCATCGCAGCATCGTTTCGTGCAACCCGGCGCAATGCTGGCGCATCGGTGCGTCTTCAGGTTGCCCGTCTAGCTCGGGCAGACAACGGTGATCCATCAATCGGAGATAGACGGCGCGGAACTGCTCGAGCGGGTGATCTCTGCCATCGATTCTGAAATTGCCGCGCACCGCGCCACCGGAGATTTCCAGTTCGATCTGGCAATCGGCGAAGTGCCGCTGATTGAACACCACGAAGCGCGCTCTTGCGGCCTGCAGCCTTTCAGCGATGAGGCGCAATGGGGTTTCGGAGGGAATGCCGCATAGCAGGATCATGTGGGCTCGCCGCGCAGCGCCTGCATCAGGCCGTCGATCAGGCCGGCGCCGCCGGCTATCAGGTTTGGCCACGGCGTGGCGTAGGCAAATTCCCACCCCTCTTCGGAATCAAACAGATCGATTCCAAGCAAATCGGTTCCGCTCATGTGGGCGAGCCGCCGGCATCGCCGCGCCACCTCGTGCGGCAGCGGCGATCCGGATGACCCATAGGTCTGTCCGCGGAGCACGATAACCGTGCTCAGCTGCACGCCTGCCGGCGCCATCGATGCGTACCCGGATGCGGGACGATCGCGGTGCGACTGCCGGTAACCGGGAACCGCAAACCCTGCCTGTGCAGCGAGCACCGCCCACGCCGAGACATGCCTGAAGGCCCCGCATAGACCCATCGGCGTCGGAGAGTTGATCGGGTTTCGGAGGCCGGCGATCCAGCTCAGATAGAAGGCTGCCATTTCCGCGCCCGCGTACTCGCGGTCGGCTGTTTCCGCGCGATCTACGATGTCCCGCGGCGCCTCCATGAGCCGGTTCAGGACGCCGCGCACTTCACTGCCGCGCACGACTCGTCGGTCGGCGAGCTCGACTTCGAGCTGAACGCCGTCCTGCCCAAGCCGATGATCCCATCGGCAAGCGGCGGCGAGATCGCTCGACGTGATGATTTCGAGCGGAGCCAGTCCCGCCGCAAGCAGCTGGCGATAAGCCCACCGGGCGCACTCGTCGTAGTCGTGACAAAGGACGAGGTACATCGCGGCCATCGGTCCGAGCGGGCCGGCCGATCCTCGCGTTATCGGCGGCGCCTGCGGCGCGACGGCCCCGTCGTGACGGGTTCAGCCCGGGATTCGGGCTCATCCTTGAGAGCCCCGCGGCTCAGGTCAGGCCGGGTCTCTCCCTTGATGAAGTGCTCGAGCTTGCCGACCGCCTCCTCCAAGACCGCGATACGCGCCAGGATCTGGGCTTCCGCAGTGGACACCCCGACGGGGGGTATTTCCGGACCCGGCGGCGTGAAGACATCGTAATCCTTCACGCCTTCCTTGACGAAGTCCTTGCGCTCCTTCTCGAGTTTTTCGTGCTTTTGCGCCTTATGGTCCACGCGGTACTTGTCGGCAGCATACTTGTCTGCGCCCTCGTCCTTTTCCGGCTTGGGGTTCTCGACCTTCTGCTTGAAATAATCGACGCGCTCTTTGAGTTGGCCGAGCTCCTGATGGACCTTATCCTGGAAGTCATCCTTGTCGGCCGCGACACTCTTGGCTCCTACCCCCTTCGCTGCAGCAGCGCGCTGTTTCTCCCTGAACGGCTTCTCGGCCATAGGCGCATCCCCTCAGTGATCAGGAGTGGTGGTTCGATCCTCCCGACCGGTAAATGTTGTGCAGTTGCCTCGCGTTTGCGACGCAACTACCGTACCTCTGCTGTCTTGGCAAGTGGAAAACGTGCTGCTTTGTGACGGCTCATCCCCATCGATCAAGCGGCGCGGTTCGCTGGCCGGTCGCGGCCACCTCGCGGCGCGGGTCCGTCTATGCTTACCCATGGAGTGATGATCACAACGCCCGGACACGTGCTACGGCGTTGTGCCGATGATCCGAGTGCCGCATTCGAGCGTCCCATCTTGACAGGATCGCCGCCCTCATTTACTCCGAAGCATCCGGGCCGTTCTGGTTTGTCCCCTGCCGAACGGCCGCCGCACAGATCATGAAAGCCTGGACCGTCGACGCCGACGACATTCGTGTCACCGAGGACTTTGACGAGTCGTTGCTGCACCGCACCCCGGAGATCGATGACTTTCTCAGCCAGGATCGCGACGACAAGTTCGTGGTGATCGGCACCAAGGGGTTTGGAAAGACACTGCTCCTCAAAGCCAAGCGCGTCCTCTATCAGCGCGATGGCCGCGCCATCTGCCTGCCGGACGGCAACCTCCTGGACAAGCCCATCGGCGACAAGGTCTTCAGCCAGGAAACGGTGCGGCTCTTCGGTGGCTCGTCGTTGTGGTGGTCGAAGGTCTGGTTGACGGCGGTCGCCGTTGCGGTTCTCAAACGGCTCGGCGCAACCGACGGCCTCGACGTTAGCCCGAAGCTCAAGACGCTCATCGCCGACGAGCACCTGCAGAGCGTGATCGACCACTTCGTGCGCCTGCTCGATCTCACGCCGGGCGACCTGCAGCGCTGCGCCAACGACACCGACGGTCACCTCGTGCCACGCCTGCGCGCGGTGAAGATGCCGGTGGCGATCTTCATCGACGGCATCGACGAGTACTTCAACAAGCACATCGAGAACCTCAGCAGCCGGGCCAGTGCGGTCGGCGAGGTGTCGCCGGGCATCTGGTACTATGCGCAGCTCGGATTGGTGGAGATTGCCTATCAACTGCGGCGGATCAACCACCACGTCAAGGTGTTCGCCGCGGTGCGCAAGGAGGCATACTCGCGCCTGCGCCACAGCACCGCCATGTGGCAGCAGTATCGCGGCTGCGCGGTCGACATCCTCTATTCGCCAGACAGCCTGCGGGAGATCTTCGTCAACAACGTCCGCCGCGAGTCGGCGCAGCGGTTGGTGCGGCCGGAGCTGCTGAAGGGCGATCCGATCGAGGCCTTTCTCGGCACCGCCCACGTGTCCCATACCTACACCCGCGAAAGCGAGGACGCGTTCGACTATCTGTGTCGCCACACGCTGCTGCGTCCGCGCGACTTGATGACCATCGGACAGCGGCTCTCCTCGATCCCGCCCACCGAGCGGCGTGCCGAAGCACGTATCAAGGAAGCCGTCGACGGCGCTGCCACCGAGATCGCGCACGAGTACCTGCAGGAGATCGCGCCGTATCTCGGCGATATCGATATCGAGGGGATTCTGCGCCGTCTGCCGGGGCGCATCTTGAGCCGCGACGAGGTTGAGACGCTGTTCCGCGAGCACGCCCCTGAGATCGTGGCGGGCACCGAGGAGCATGCCTTCTGCGCCCTGTACAAGAGCGGCCTGCTCGGCTACGTCCACCACGATCGCGTCCGCGGTCGCCGCATCCAGCGCTTTCTGCGTCCTGGCGAAGGGACGCTGGACACCGACGGCGTATTGCCCCAAGCACCGCACTACGTCGTACACCCGGTGCTCTCCAACGTCATCAGCCACCTCAACCCGAGCTACATCGAGCGCGTCGACCGGATGAACATCGTGGGCTACGAACGCCCGTGGCGCGACGCCGACGCCGCCGATGACGATCAGGAGGTCGAGGATCTCTGTGTCCTCACCGGCGACCTCGACGACTTCGGCGACATGATCCGCCGCGGGACGGACCGTCCCGTGCGCCTGGCGCTGGAGCGCGCCGTGAGCAGCGTTGCGTTCCGAGCCCTGTACCACGACGTGCGCGGCGGCGACTCGGTGGTCGTCGTCCACGACAACCCCGTGGAGCTGGCGCGCATGGCTCGGCAGATCATCGACGAGGTCTACAGCGCCGAGGGCCAGCCACGCCTGCGCGTCGCCTTGCACCACGGCGAGGTGCGCATCCGCCGCCGCGGCGACAAGCCGCCGCTCGTCGAAGGCGGCGAGGCGCTGCTGTGGGCGGCGCGCGTCGAGCCGCAGGTCGAGCCCGGTCAGATCTGGGCTACGGAGCAATTTCGCGCCGAGCTGACGAAGAAGCCCTCCCTGTGCCGCACCACGGCGATCACGCCACCGGAGGGCGGCGAGCTGTTCAACGTCCGCAAGGGCAGTTCGCGCGAAGCCGACATGTGGGTGCGGCTCTACCGCGTCGAGTTCTGATTACGCTTGCGACGGGCGATGCTGCCTGTGCAGGCCTTTGCCGGCGGAGCCCCGCGGGCCCGGTTCGCGTTCCCTCATCTCGACGCAGTACGGCTCCCACGACCGCTGCCCGGAACTGCCTCTTCATTCATCCGCCTTCCTTTGCGATCCGGTGAGAACCGTGGGCCGCTATTCTGCAAAGTAGAGGGCGCGGCGTAACCCAGCGGTTCAGTAGGGGGCGTCGGCGCAAGCGACCGTCTCGCCTCACTTCGCAAAGGTAAGAACGTCTTGGGACGCGAAGGTTGGTCTGGATGCGAAGTGACCAGCTTTCACGAATCAGCACGTTGGGCTCGAGCCGATGGCGGGCGCCACGTGCTGCACCATCATCGAATAAACCTGCATTCTTACTGTGTCCTACGTTCTCCACTCCGTATTTCTACGTAGCGCACACTGCACGGGAGACAGACGTTAGTTGAATGATCATCACTGAAGGTTGCTCACGGTCGCCAACGTCTCCGGCGCACCGTGAAGCCGTTCCACAATCCTTCGCAGACATGGCAAACCTGCCGCTGCATCCGTTGGCTCAATCGTCGCGTTGGTCTCCGGCACGCTTGGTGCACTGCCGGTAAACAGCGGGATACGAGAAGCGAGCGACGACGCGCGCTCCATTCGTAACAGACGGACCCGCGATGCACGGGGACACCTGCTGCAAAGTACGCGTCTTCCGTTCTGATGCTGATGACTGGGTTCGGCCTCTTACACAGCCTTTTCGGCTGAAGGGTGGTGACAACGATGCACAAGCGAGGCAAGGTGGCTGCAGTCCTGATCCTCACGCTGACGCTAACCGCAATCGGCAGTCGAGCCGACGTGGGGCCGACCCCAACTCCGGGCGTGCTGGCTTTACCCGACAGCACGACGCTCATCCCCCGATCGTTCGCAAGAGCCGAGACTCGCGCAGATGCTTCGATCTCGGTCCTTTCAGTGGGTACGACCGGCTGTGCCGACGGACAGCGCGAGGGGTTCGTTGATGAGTCTGCATATCCCGACATCGCCGGATGTGGCGGGGGGTGGAGCATCCCGGGCATTCACACCGTGAATCCGGGGGCTGCCCCTGCGTGTGGCATACCAACCTACGAC
>DATKMS010000467.1:0-50897 GCA_035541735.1 Candidatus Margulisiibacteriota bacterium | reverse complement strand
GCCCACCTGGTCGCCCGACGGCCGGCAAATCGCGTTCACGTCGAACCGGGCCGGCGGCCCGCAAATCTACGTCGCCGGGGTCGATGGCGGCGAGGCCCGGCGCGTGACGTTCACGGGCACCTACAATACTTCACCCGCGTGGTCACCCAAGGGCGATCGCATCGCCTATGTCAGCCGGCTGGACGGCGGCTTCAACCTGTTCACGGTGAAGGTGGACGGCGGTGACCCGCATCAGCTCACGCAAGGCACCGGCGACAATGAAGACCCGAGCTGGGCACCCGACGGACGTTACCTGGTGTTTAGTTCCTCACGCGGCGGACACTCGAAACTGTTCGTCACCGATGCGAGCGGATCAAGCCAAGTTCAATTGACTCACGGGGGGGGAGATGATACCAGTCCGGCCTGGTCGCGATGGCTCGATTGAGCACAGGGTGCGCGTGGCGCAGGCCTACTGAGGAGGGTGTGATGCGGAAGCGGCTGCTCGGAGCCATGACGCTGGCGTTGCTGATCGTGGTCGCCGGGGTCGGATGCTCATCAAAAAAGAAAGCCACAACCTCTGGAGCCGCCGGTGGCGGTGTGGGCGACGAAGCTCTCGGCAGCGGTGCAGGCAGCTTGGAAAAATACAAGCAGGGGTTGCCGCCCGGTGAAGAGGGTCCCCTCAAAGACGTTCATTTCGCCTTCGACTCCTACGATCTCGACGAGGAATCGCGTGGGGTCTTGCGCGATAACGGGAATTGGTTGAAGGATCATTCGACCGCCAAGGCCGAAATCGAAGGACACTGTGACGAGCGTGGCACCGTGGAATACAATCTGGCGTTGGGCGCGAAGCGCGCGCGGGCCGCGAAGGACTATCTCGTGGCGCTCGGCGTCGAGGCTGGCCGGCTCACGACCATCAGCTACGGTGAGGAGCTGCCACTGTGTCATGAGCACGACGAGTCGTGCTGGCAGCGGAATCGGCGTGCGCATTTCGTCGTTCCCAGTGAATAGAGTCCGATTCGGCGTCGGCTTGGCGCTCGCGGCCGGCCTGGCGAGCCTCGCCGGATGCGCAACAAATGCCGACTTGTTGCAAGTACAACGCGATCAACGTGAAGTGCGCGCGCTGCTTGCCGACCAGCAAGTGGCAATCGACGGTCTGCGACGCCGCCTTGAGATCTTGCGCGGGGAGGTCGGGGAGTCCGGACGCACACGCGCACAAGGCGCAGCCCCGAGTGAACTGGTGCAGCGGGTCAACGACATCGACACGCGGCTGGGCGCGCTCGAACAAGGGCGAGCGCAAGGGACACCGACGATGCCGCCACTGGGCGGCGAGCAGCCCCCCGGAGCCGAACCCCAGGTCCGGCTGCCACCGACTGCACCGACTCCGGTGCCACCCAAGGTCGCTAGCCCGGAAGAAGCAGAGGTAGCCAAAGAGGAGACGGCGCTGCAGGGAGCCCGGGTCGACAACGACTATCGGGAGGCGATCGGCCTGATTCGCCAGGGACAATGCGCCCAAGCCATCCCCAGATTGCGCGACTTCATCCGCAAGAACGCCAAATCCGATTACGCCGACAACGCCCAGTACTGGATCGGCAGTTGTTATTACGGCCAACACGACTACAACCGGGCAATCATCGAATTGAACGAGGTGCTGCTCAAGTATCCGAAGGGTGACAAAGTGCCGGCGGCCCTGTTGATGCTCGCCGATGCGTTTGCGGATTCCGGCGATAAAATCGACGCCCGTCTCATTTTGCAGAAGCTCACGAGCGACCACCCCCATACCGAGGAAGCCGAGAAAGGCCGGCAGAAGTTGCAATCGCTTGGCGAGTAGCTGCGCGCGCGGGGGCGCGCGCACAGCTTAGACAATGCTCCTCCTGCGCCATTTGGAGCGCATCGGCCGGCGCTTTCGGGCGCCGGCACTGACGCTGGGAAATTTTGATGGGGTGCATCGCGGGCATCAGGAGATCCTGCGCCGTCTGGTGACCACCGCGCATACCGCCGGCAGCGACGCTGTGGCGCTGACGTTTCATCCGCACCCCGCCGCCGTGCTGGCACCGGATCGCGCGCCTCGCTTGATCACCGATTGGCGCACGCGCGTTGAACATATCGCCGCACTGGGTGTCGATGCGATCATCGTGCAGCGCTTTACGCCAGCGTTCTCGCAAATCAGCGCCGACGACTTCGTCCGCCGGTTCCTCGTCAGCGGGCTCGGAGTCCGCACGGTCGTCGTCGGGCACCGCGTCAGCTTCGGGCACCATCGCACCGGCAATGCCGAAACATTGCAACGCCTCGGGCACGAGTGCGGCTTCGGTGTCGAGGTCGTCGGACCGATCGAAGTCGACAACATCCTGGTGAGCAGCAGCGCCGTACGCGATGCCATCAGCGGGGGGAATCTTTCACGCGCGCTGCGGCTGCTCGGTCATCTTCCCAGCATCGCAGGGCGTGTCGTGCACGGCAGGCACCGCGGCCGACAGCTGGGATTTCCGACGGCGAACTTGCGTGTGCACGGGTTGGCACTGCCGCCCGATGGCGTCTATGCGGTGCGGGCACGCCTCGACAACAGCACGCAGCTCGGGGTAGCCAATCTGGGGCTGCGGCCAACGTTTGCCGAGCACGAGCGGAGCTTGGAGGTCCACCTCCTCGACTTCGATGGCGATCTATACGGCAAACGTGTCGAGGTGGATTTCGTGCACCAGTTGCGTGGTGAAATGAAATTCCCTGGGCCGGACGCTTTGATGGCGGCCATCGCCCGCGACATCGCCGAGGCGCGGCGCGTGCTCGAGGCGACGACACCGCGTGCCTGATCGCGAGGAGATCCGGGTCGATCCCCACGACGCGCGGCAACGCCTCGATCGCTATCTTGCCGCACGCGGCCGCTGGGGTTCGCGCTCGCAAGTGCAGCGTTTGATCGCCGAGGGTCACGTCCGCATCGATGGTCAACCGGCAAAACCCGGCCTGACTCTGCGGCCCGGCCAACTGATCGAAGTGCGGAACGTTCCCGCACCGGTCACCGCAGGTGTCGAACCGGAGCCCATCGCGCTGGATGTGCTGTTCGAGGATGCGTGGCTCCTGGTGATCAACAAGCCGGCGGGACTGGTCGTGCATCCGGCACCAGGGCACTGGCAGGGCACATTGGTGAGTGCGCTCTTGTATCACTGGCAAGGCACCCGGCCTGGTCTCGATTCGCTACGACCCGGCATCGTGCACCGCCTCGACAAAGACACGTCGGGGGTACTCGTGATCGCCAAGGACGCGGCGACTCTGACGGCGCTCGCGGCGCAGTTCCGGGCACGCGAGGTGGAGAAGCGCTACGTCGCGTGCGTCTGGGGCCGAGTGCGTAGGGACAGCGGAACGATCAGCGCGCCGATCGGTCGCAACCCGGTGCATCGGAAACGTATGGCCGTGCGTTCCGGCGGCCGCGAGGCGATGACCTACTATGAGGTCGTGTGGCGCAGCGACACCATGAGCGGTCTGCGGCTGTTTCCGAAGACCGGACGGACACATCAGTTGCGCGTGCATTTGGCGGCGATCGGACACCCCATCGTCGGCGATGCCGTGTACGGTCGCGGTCGCGCTCGCCCGGTACCAATCGCGCGTCACGCATTACACGCAGAGCAGATCACCGTGTGCCATCCGCACACTGGCGAACGGATGCGGTTCACCGCAACAGTTCCACAGGATTTGCGCATCCTCAGTCGTCTATGAAACGATTTTTTCGTCCAACTCCGGCGCGGCTTGACATTGAACAGTGCTTTCACTAGCGTAGCGATCGTCGCAGTAGTTGTTGGCCACCTCGGGCCGACCTTTGCCACGCTGCCAATTCCCGAACAACCAGTCGAGAGAGGGGACAACGTATGGCCGACGAAGCCGTCGGGAGAACCAAGCAAGCTGCTGTTGGTGCGGCCCGCATCGAGCGCCGGCGCCGCAGCGACGATGGCGACGAGGCCGCACGTGGACGCGTGAAAATCGAACCCACAACCGAACCGGCGATGGCGGCGGTCGAGGACCCCGCCCCCAAGGAAGGGGCACTTAACCTCAAAAACCTCAAGGAGAAAAAGATCAGCGAGCTGGCGCAGATTGCCAAGAACTTCAACGTCGAAGGCGCCTCGAACATGCGCAAGCAGGAGCTGATCTTTGCCATCCTGGGTGCGCAGACCGAGCAGAATGGCTTCGTGTATGGCGAAGGCGTCCTCGAGATCCTTCCCGACGGGTTCGGATTCTTGCGCGCCCCCGATTACAACTATCTCCCCGGTCCAGACGACATCTACATCTCGCCGAGTCAAATCCGCCGCTTCAACTTGCGCACCGGCGATGTGGTGTCGGGCCAGATCCGTCCGCCCAAGGAAGGCGAACGCTACTTCGCGCTACTGAAGGTCGAGGCCATCAACTATGAGGAGCCGGAGAAGGCGCGCGAGAAGATCCTCTTCGACAACCTCACCCCCCTGTACCCGAACGAGCAGCTGCGACTCGAGCACGACCCGGAAGAGTACACGACCCGCGTCATCGACCTGTTTACACCGATCGGCAAGGGCACACGCGGTCTCATCGTCGCACCACCGCGTACCGGCAAGACGATGATGCTGCAGAACATCGCCCATGGGATCACTCAGAATCATAAAGAGGTGGTGCTGATCGTGCTCCTCATCGACGAACGGCCGGAAGAAGTCACCGACATGCAGCGCTCGGTGGACGGCGAGGTCATCAGCTCGACCTTCGACGAACCCGCCACCCGCCACGTACAGGTGGCCGAGATGGTCATCGAGAAAGCCAAGCGCTTGGTCGAGCACGGACGCGACGTCGTGATCCTGCTCGACAGCATCACGCGCCTGGCACGCGCCTACAACACGGTGGTGCCGCCGAGCGGCAAGATCCTGTCCGGCGGCGTCGACTCCAATGCCCTGCACAAACCGAAGAAGTTCCTGGGCGCCGCGCGCAACATCGAAGACGGCGGCAGCCTGACCATCATGGGGACCGCGCTCGTCGACACCGGCAGCCGCATGGACGAGGTCATCTTCGAAGAGTTCAAGGCCACCGGCAACATGGAGATCCATCTCGACCGGCGGCTGGTCGACAAGCGTATCTTTCCTGCCATCGACATCAACCGCTCCGGCACGCGCAAGGAGGAGCTCCTGCTGGGCAAGGACGTCATCGCCCGCGTCTGGATCCTGCGCAAGCTGCTGGCCCAGCTCAACCCGGTCGAGGCGATGGAGTTCATCATGGACAAGATCACCGATTCGAAGGACAACCAGGAATTCCTCGATTCCATGAACCAGTGAGGCCAATGGTTGCGAGGCGCCAAAGCTTTCTGATATCGACACTCGGTTGAGGGAGCGCACAGGGAGAGACCAGGTATGGCAGAAGTCAGCATGAAACAGCTGCTCGAGGCCGGCGTGCACTTCGGGCATCAGACCAGCCGCTGGAACCCCAAGATGAAACCGTACATCTTCGGGGCCCGCAACGGCATCTACATCATCGACCTCCAGCGAACGGTGAAACTGTTTGAAGCGGCGTACGCCTTTGTCCGCGGCCTGGCAGGCAACGGGGGCAGCATCCTGTTTGTCGGCACGAAGAAGCAGGCGCAGGACGCCATCCGTGAAGAGGCCGAGCGCTGCGGCATGTACTACGTCAACAACCGCTGGCTGGGCGGCACGCTCACCAACTTCCAGACCATCAAGCAGAGCATCGACCGCCTGAAGAAGTGTGAGGAAACACTCGAAGACCCGGCGATGGCTGAAGCGCTCACCAAGAAGGAGATGCTCGGCGTGTCGCGGGAGCGCGACAAGCTGCTGACGTCGCTCGGCGGCATCAAGACGATGCGCAAGCTGCCCGACGCGTTGTTCGTCATCGATCCCAAGAAGGAAGAGATCGCCGTCAAGGAGGCCAACAAACTCCACATCCCGGTGGTGGCCGTCGTCGACACCAACTGCGACCCGGACGTCGTCGACTACAAGATCCCGGGCAACGATGACGCGATTCGGGCCATCCGCTTGTTCTGCGCTGCTATGGCGGACGCCGTGCTTGAAGGCAAGACGCAATACGAAGAGAAGGCCAAGGGAGCAGCAGACGAGGCGCCGCCGGCCGAGGAGCGGCCGGAAACGGTTGCGGTGACACCGGGAGAGCTGGCATGAGCGAGGTGAACGCGGCGCAGGTCCGCGAACTGCGCGACAAGACCGGCGCCGGGATGATGGACTGCAAGCGCGCGCTGGCCGAAAGCGCCGGCGACCTCGAGAAGGCGGTGGTCTATCTGCGGGAGAAGGGCCTGGCCGCCGCAGCCAAGCGCGCAGCGCGCGCCGCCAGCGAGGGACTGGTGGGATCATACATCCATGCCGGCGGCAAGATCGGTGTGCTCATCGAGGTCAACTGCGAGACCGACTTCGTCGCCCGCACGCCGCAGTTCCAGAACCTGGTCAAGGACCTCGCCATGCAGGTCGCCGCCGCCAACCCGCGCTTCGTGCGCCGCGAGGAGGTCACCGCGGAGGTCATGGAGGCCGAACGCAGCATCTACCGCGCGCAGGCCAGCAGCTCTGGCAAGCCGGCTGCGGTGATCGAGAAGATCGTCGACGGCAAGGTGGAGAAGTTCTTCGCCGATGTCTGCTTGCTCGAACAGCCGTTCATCAAGGAGCCGCAGCGCACCGTGGGGCAGCTCGTCACCGATTCCGTCGCGCAACTCGGGGAGAACATCGTCGTCCGCCGTTTCGCACGCTTCCAGCTGGGAGAGATGACCGAGCAATCGGCCTGACACCCCCGTGAGCCCAGCACCTCCGCCGACCGCGCCCGCTGCCAGTCGGCAGCCGGCGAACCTGCACTACCGCAGAGTGCTGCTGAAACTCAGCGGCGAGGCGCTGATGCCTGAAGGCGGCTACGGAATCGACCCGGCGGTGCTGCACGCCGTCGCCGCCGAGATCAAGGACGTGCATGCCCTCGGGTGCGAGTTGGCAATCGTGATCGGCGGCGGCAACATCTTCCGCGGCCTGGCCGGCAGCGCGCACGGCATGGACCGCGCCAGCGCCGACTACATGGGCATGCTGGCGACGGTGATCAATGCGCTGGCGTTGCAGGATGCCTTGGAACGGGCCAGCGTCATGACCCGTGTCCTGTCCGCGATCAGCATGCAGCAGATCGCCGAGCCGTACATCCGCCGGCGCGCCGTGCGCCACCTCGAAAAGGCGCGCGTTGTGATCTTCGCCGCCGGCACCGGCAACCCCTTCTTCACCACCGATACGGCGGCCAGCCTGCGCGCCGTGGAGATCGGCGCTCGCGTGATCCTCAAGGCGACCAACGTCGATGGCATCTACGACGCCGATCCGAAGACCTCCCCCGGGGCCCGCAAGTTCCGCGAGCTCAGTCACATGGAGGTGCTCAACCGGCACCTGAAGGTCATGGATTCGACCGCAATCTCGTTGTGCATGGACAATGGACTCCCCATCATCGTGTTCGACCTGCATGCGCCGGGCAACATCAAGCGTGCGGTGTGTGGCGAACCGATCGGCACCATGGTGCATTGAGGCAGTGCTATGACCGATGAGGTCATCGAAGATCTCCGCAAAGAAATGGAGCGTACGCTCACCGCGTTGCGCAAGGATCTCACCCGCACGCGCACCGGACGCGCCTCGACGGCGTTGCTCGAAGGGATTACCGTCGACTACTACGGCACGCGCACGCCGCTCAATCAGCTCGCGGGCCTGGCCGCACCCGAACCGCGACTGCTGGTCATCCAACCGTACGACAAGAGTGCGCTGGTGCAGATCGAACGCGCCATCCTGCAGTCCGACCTCGGGCTGGTGCCGGTCAACGACGGCAAGATCCTGCGCGTGCCGATCCCCGAGCTCACCGAGGAACGCCGCCGCGAGTTGGTGAAGCACATCCGCAAAGTGGGGGAAGATTATCGCGTCTCCATCCGCAACCATCGCCGCGACGCCCTCGATCTGCTCAAGTCGCTCGAAAAGGACAAGGAGATCACCGAGGACGACGTGCGCAAAGCGACCGAGAAGGTCCAGGAGATCACCAAGACGTACACCGAGAAGGTCGACCAGGTGCTCAAGGTCAAAGAAGAAGAGATCATGGAGGTGTGAGCGGCGGTGACGGCGATCCCGACAAACGATCTCGACTTGCAGCGGCTGCCGCGCCACGTCGCCATCATCATGGACGGCAACGGGCGCTGGGCGCAGCAACGCGGTCTGAGCCGCATCGAGGGGCACAAGCGTGGCAAGGACTCGGTGCGCGCGGTGGTCGAGGCCAGCCGCCGGCTGGGGATCTCCTACCTCAGTCTCTTCGCCTTCTCCACGGAGAACTGGCAGCGGCCGAAGCGTGAGGTGGACGCGCTCATGGGCTTGCTGCGCCGCTATCTGCGCACCGAGCTGCGCAAGATGATGAAGAACGAGATTCGTCTGCTGGCCATCGGCGACACCACCCGCTTGCCGATCGCCTTGCAGCGCGAGCTGGCCGCAACCATCGAGGCGACCAAGCACAACTGCCGCATGACCGTGGTCTTGGCGGTGAGCTATGGCGGCCGCGAAGAGATCCTGCAGGCGGCGCGCGCCGTGGCGCGTGACGCACGCAGCGGCCGCCTCGATCCCGAGGCCGTCGATGAGAGCGTGTTCGGCGCCTACCTCAACACCACCGGCATTCCCGATCCCGACTTGCTGATCCGGACCAGTGGCGAGATGCGCATTTCCAACTTCTTCTTGTGGCAAAGCGCCTACAGCGAGATCTACGTCACCAACACCCTGTGGCCGGATTTTCGCGAGCCGCAGTTCATCGAGGCGTTGGCGCACTACCAGCAGCGCGAACGCCGCTTCGGGCGGGTTCCCGAGCAGATGGAGAGGGAGCGGCTGCGTGCTGCGCGCTAGGCTGGCCACAGCCGCCGTCGCGATCCCAACCCTGCTGGCGCTGATTCTGGTCCCATCGCGGTGGCCGCTGGCCGCCTTGGTGATGGCCGTGGGGGTGATCGGTGTTGCGGAATACGCCACGATGGCGTTCCCGGCGCAGCGCGGCGACCGCTTCTTGACGATCGCGCTGGGCTCCCTGCTTACGATCGCGGCGTGCACGCAAGCCATCTGGCGCACGCCGCAAGCGCCTTGGCTGAGTGCCGCCTTGGTGCTGACCATCGTTGTGGGACTCGTGTGGACCCTGCTGGCGCGCCCAGACTTCGAGCGCGGCCTCGCCGACCTCGGGCTGGCGTTCGTCGGGATACTGTACGTCGGTGTTCTGCTGCCACACTTCATCTTCCTGCACGGCCTGCCGCTCGGGCCGCGCTGGGTGATTCTCGTCGTGGCCATCGGCATGGCCGGCGACACCGGTGGCTACGCGGTCGGACATCTCATGGGACGCCACAAGCTGATGCCTCGCGTCAGTCCCGGCAAGACCGTCGAAGGGTCCCTCGGCATCCTCGCCGGCAGCGTACTGGCTGCTGCCATCTGCAAGTGGGTCTTCCTCGATACCCTGAGCTGGAACGAAGCGATCCTGTTGGCCCTGGTGATGGGAACCATCGGCCAACTCGGGGACCTCAGCGAGTCGGTCATGAAGCGGACCTTTGGAGCCAAGGAATCGGGCTGGCTGTTTCCAGGACACGGCGGCGTGCTCGACCGCATCGATAGTCTGCTTTTCCCAGTGGCCTTTCTGTACTATTATTTGCTTCTCGTCCGCTAACCGCCGCGGAGTCAGGAGCGTTCATGGTCACCAGCATCGTCGCAGCCGTCGTCGTTCTCGGCTTTTTGATCCTCTTTCACGAGCTTGGGCACTTCCTCGTCGCCAAGCGCACCGGTGTGGGGGTGTTGAAATTCTCGATCGGGTTCGGGCCCACGCTGGTGGGACGGCGCGTCGGCAACACCGAGTACGTCATCAGCGCGATACCGCTCGGCGGCTTCGTCAAGATGGTCGGTGAGGATCCGGACGAGCCGGTGAGCGAGGCGGATCAGGCGATCGCCTTCCAACGGCAGCGGCTGTGGAAGCGCATGGCGATCGTGCTGGCCGGCCCTGGCGCCAACTTGGTGTTCGCCGCACTAGCCTTCAGCATCGTGTTCGCCGTGTACGGCGCGCGCGTACCCAGCGAGGCGGCCAAGGTTGGCGGCGTCATGGAGGGCATGCCGGCCGCTGCCGCTGGCCTCAAGAACGGTGACGTTGTGCTCGCCGTCAACGACACGAAGGTCGAGAAGTGGGACAGCTTGTCTGAGGCGATTCGTGCCAGCGGTGGAAAGCCGGTGACGCTCACCGTGGAGCGCGACGGCGCAACGTTCCAGGTGCAACTGACACCTCAAGCCAAGCCCGACAAGAACATCTTCGGCGAGACACTCGGCACCGCCTATGTGATCGGCGTCGAACGTGGCTTCGATGAGGAGAAGGTTGGTGTGCTGACCGCCATCGGCATGGGCGTGCAGCAAACCGCGTGGTGGGTTGAAACCTTGCTCATGAGTCTGCTGAAGATGCTGCAAGGCAAGATTCCCGCCAAGGATATCGGCGGCCCGATCCTCATCGCGCAAGCCGCCGGTCAACAGGCACGCCTCGGCCTCGAGTATTTGCTCCACTTCATGGCGGTCATCAGCGTCAACCTCGGCGTGCTCAATCTGTTGCCGATCCCGGTGCTCGATGGCGGCCATTTCCTCTTCTTCGCGCTCGAAGCAATTCTGCGCCGCCCGCTCGACATGCGTCACCGCGAGATCGCGCAGCAGGTTGGTTTGGTCGTGCTGATCTCGCTGATGGCGTTTGCGTTCTACAACGACATTGCTCGCGTCCTGCAGGGCTGGGGGTAAGGGGTGCGTATCCTTGGCGTGGATACGGCAACCTGGAGGGCAAGCGTCGGCCTCGTCATCGACGGCTCCGTTGTAGCCGAGGAATCCCTATCGACCACGGGCAATCACGCGGCGTCGTTGCTCCCGTTGATCGAGGAGGTCCTGCGACGCGCTGCGTGTGCCGCGCAGGCGCTCGATGCCGTCGCGGTGTCGAGCGGGCCCGGTTCGTTCACCGGACTGCGCGTTGGCGTGAGCGTTGCCAAAGGTGTCGCCTGTGCCACCGGTGCGCGCCTGGTGGCCGTGCCGACCCTGGAGGCGCTGGCGCGCACCGTCGCTGATTGCGACAGCGTCATCTGCCCGGTGCTGGATGCACGCAAGGGGGAGTTGTACGCTGCCGCCTTCGCTGCGTGTGCGGGACAATTGACGCGCATTGCTGCGGACGCGTTGGTGACGCCAGACGGCTTGCTCGAGACCTTACCGACTCCGTGTGTGATCTTGGGTGACGCCGTGGAACGCTACGGCCCGCTGTTTCAGTCGCGCTTGGGCGGGCACGTCACCGTGCTGCCGTTCGAGACACACGCGCCGCGCGGCGGCATCGTCGCACGCATGGGGTGGGAGCGTCTGCAGGCGGGAGAGATAGCCGACCTGCACCAGCTGGAACCGTTCTACATTCGCCCATCAGAGGCGGAAGTGCGATCCATAAGAGACTGAAATTGCGGACCTTTGTTGATCGGACAAAATTTGACACGCAGGGGGCAGTTAGCTACACCTGTCGCCTGCCTACCGTTGGAGCGCACGCATGGAGAAGAAGGACGAGGAACTGATTCAGTCGTTGCTCGCGCACGACGCTGAGCTCAAGCAGTACTACGAGGAGCATCTCGCGCTCGAAGCGCAGCTCGCGGACTTCAACCGCAAGCTGTACATGACGCCCGAGCAAGAGATCGAGAAGAAGGAATTGCAGAAGCGCAAGCTGATCGGCAAGGATCGTATCATGCAGATCCTCGACAAGCACCGAGCCGCCGCGCGAGGCGCGAGCGCGTAGCACCGGCCGCGGCGCCAGAGTGCGCCACTGTCGCGCCGCGCACGCATGACGTCATGCGCCATACGATATCAGTACTGGTGGAGAACGAGTTCGGCGTGTTGGCGCGCGTCGCCGGGCTCTTCAGTGGTCGTGGCTTCAACATCGAGAGCTTGACGGTTGCCGAAACCCTCGATCCGACCGTCTCGCGCATCACCCTGGTGACGCGCGGCGACGATCAGGTGCTCGAACAGATCGAGAAGCAACTCAACAAGCTGATCAGCGTCATCAAGGTCAGCGACTTCGCCGACAGCCCGCACGTCGAGCGCGAGATGGCGCTCATCAAGGTGGCGGCCGACGAAAAGTCGCGCGCCGAGGTGATGAACATCGTCGACATCTTCCGCGGCAAGGTGATCGACGTCGGGCCGCAGTCGTACATCATCGAGGTCACCGGCGGCGAAGAGAAGATCCACGCCATCCTCGAACTTCTGCGTCCGTTGGGCATCAAAGAGATCGTCCGCACCGGCACAGTGGCCATGCACCGCGGGATCCAGGTTCTCGGCGTGCGCGACGGAAGAGAGAAGGCGGCATGAATATCTACTACGACAAGGACGCGGATCTGCAGCACCTGAAGGGCAAGAAGGTCGCCATCATCGGCTATGGCAGCCAAGGCCATGCGCACGCCAACAATCTGCGTGACAGCGGCGTCGATGTCATCGTCGGCCTCAGACGCGACGGCAGTTCGTGGCCCAAGGCGGTTGCCGCGGGGCTGACGGTGCTGGACACCGCCGAAGCGGCCAACGCGGCGGACGTCATGATGATCGTCGTTCCCGATGAACTCGGTGGAGAGCTGTACGAGCGCGACATCGCCCCGGGGCTGCGCGACGGCAAGTACCTCGCTTTCGCCCACGGCTTCAACATCCACTTCAAGCGCATCGTGCCGCCGCCGCAGGTCAACGTCTTCATGGTGGCGCCGAAGGGCCCCGGACACCTCGTGCGCAGCGAGTTTCAGAAGGGGCGCGGCGTCCCCTGCCTCCTCGCCATCCATCAGGATCCGAGCGGTGACACCACGCAGGTGGGGCTCGCCTATGCCAAGGGCATCGGCGGCACCCGCGCCGCGGTGCTCGAAACCAGCTTCAAGGAGGAGACCGAGACTGATTTGTTCGGCGAGCAGTCCGTGCTGTGCGGTGGCCTCACCGAACTGATCCGCGCCGGATACGAAACCCTCGTCGAGGCAGGCTACTCGCCGGAGATGGCGTACTTCGAATGCCTGCACGAGGTGAAGCTGATCGTCGACCTCATCTACGAGGGCGGCATCGCCAATATGCGCTACTCGATCAGCAACACGGCCGAGTACGGGGACATGACGCGCGGACCGAAGGTGATTGGCAAGGAAACCCGCGAGGCGATGAAGAAGATCCTCGCCGACATCCAGAGCGGCAAGTTCGCGGACGAGTGGATCACCGAATACCAGTGCGGCATGCCGCATTTCCGCGAGCTGCGCAAAGAAGCGGCCAATCATCCCATCGAGCAAGTCGGCGCCAAGCTGCGCGCCATGATGCCGTGGCTGGCGTCCGAGCGTCTGGTCGACAAGTCGAAGAACTGAGGCTACGCCTCACGTATCTCGTCGAGCGTGTCTCGTCGGGAAATCCGCGAGATATGCGACGTCATGAATCGAGAGTTTCGCCAACCAAGCCAGCCAGCAGCACGCCTCCCGCTGGCACGCGAAGGCTACCCGCTCATCGGCGGCGCGCTCGGACTGACCATCGTCCTCTTCCTCCTCGGCTGGAACTTTCCTGGCGCCGGCGCGCTGGCGCTGACCGTATTCATCGTCAGCTTCTTCCGCGATCCCGAGCGCAGACCGCCGGCAGGACCCGACCTCATCGTCTCTCCTGCCGACGGCCGCGTCATCAAGGTAGCCTCAATCCGCGATGACCGGTTCCTCAGCGGTGAGGCGACGCTGGTGAGCATCTTCATGTCGCCGCTCAATGTCCACGTAAACCGGGTGCCAGCCAGCGGCCGCGTGCTCGACATCCGCTACAACCCAGGCAAGTACTTCCGTGCTTTCGCCGACAAGGCGTCGTTGGACAACGAGCAGAACGCGGTGCTGATGGAGGACGCGCAGGGGCGGCGGCTGTGCTTCGTGCAGATCGCCGGGTTTCTGGCGCGCCGGATTGTCTGTTATCTTCAGGTGGGAAGGTCGATCGAACGTGGGCAGCGCTACGGAATGATCATGTTCGGATCACGTGCGGACATCTATCTCCCGCCCGCGGCGCGCGTGCGTGTCAAGGTTGGCGACCGGGCGCGCGGCGCGCTCACCGTGATCGCGGAGTGGGCATGATCGACGAGGAACCGATCCCGGCGGGCCGCCCGCGAGGTCCGCGCTCGCTGCGCAAGGGTGTCTACGTCCTCCCCAGCCTGATCACCACAGCCGGGTTGTTCTCCGGGTTCTACTCCGTGATCGCCAGCTTCCGTGGCGACTTCTTCGCGGCGGCGGTCGCCATCCTGATTGCCAACGTCTTTGACATTCTCGACGGCCGCGTGGCCCGCCTCACCAACACGACCAGCCGCTTCGGCATCGAGTACGATTCGCTCTCCGATCTCATCGCCTTCGGCGTCGCACCCGGCATTCTGGTCTACCGCTGGGCGCTCGAGCCCTGGGGCTCATGGGGGTGGCTGGCGGCGTCGCTGTACGTCACCTGCGGGGCGCTGCGCCTGGCGCGCTTCAACGTGCAATATGAAATCTCAGAGAAGCGACACTTCGCGGGGCTGCCGATCCCAGCCGCTGCCGAGGTCATCGCCTCGACGGTCCTGCTCTACTACTACTTCGGCGGCGAGGGCGTGACCCACAAGCATGCCCTCCTGCTGCTCCTGACCTACGCGCTGGCCGGCCTGATGGTCAGCAATGTGAAGTACTTCAGCTTCAAGGAAACCGGGCTGTACCGCCGCCAGCCGTTCTGGATGCTGATCGCTGTCATCGTCGTGCTGAAGCTGCTGGTGGCGGAACCGCAGATCATGCTGTTCGCCGGGTTCTCGCTGTACGCATTGTCCGGGCCGGTCCGTTGGGTGGTCAAGCGGCTCCGCGTCGAGATGCGGCGACGCAACCGGTGGCTGGAGGGACAGCCGCCGAACGTAGACGGGCAAGCCTCTGAATCACGCGAGTTACCGGCGGCGCGACCGCCGCTGGAGCTGGCCAGCCGGCCGGGGCGCAAAGTCGGCTCTTGACAAGCCGCATGGCCTCCTTTACACACACAGCACGATGAACGTTTCCCGCAACGCACTGGGGCTTTCCTTGCTGGGGCTGCTGCTTCTGAGCCCGCCCGTGCGTCTGGGGGGAGCGTAAGCGAGATTACGCAACCGAAGGACGCCACGGGCGGGTACGCTGTCCGTGGCGTTTGTGTTTCTAGAAGGGCCACGGGCAGCTTCCCCCGCGGCCCTTCTTAGTTTCGGGCGGCAGCCCAGAAGGAGGTGGAAGCAATGAACGCCAGGGTCACGGACCCCAACACGGTACAGATCTTCGACACGACGTTGCGCGACGGCGAACAGTCGCCGGGCGCGACGATGAACGTCGAGGAAAAGGTCGTCATCGCACGTCAGCTGGAAAAGCTCGGCGTCGACGTCATCGAGGCCGGCTTCGCGGTGTCATCTCCCGGCGACTTCGACTCCGTCGCACGGGTCGCCGAGGCGGTGACGCAGCCGATCGTGCTCAGTCTGTCGCGCACGCGCGAGGCCGACATCAAGCAAGCGCTCAAGAGCGTCGAGAAGGCCAAGCATCCCGGCATCCACATTTTCATTGCCACTTCGGACCTTCATCTCAAGCGCAAGCTGATGATGAGCCGGCAAGAGGTCATCGACGCCGCGTGCTGGGCCGTCGAGTATGCCAAGACGCATCTCGACTACATCGAGTTCTCGGCCGAGGATGCCTCGCGCTCCGACCGCGACTACCTGACCCAGGTGTTCGGCGAGGTGATCAAATGCGGGGCCGTGACCCTCAACGTCCCCGACACCACCGGCTACGCCGTACCCGAGGAATTCGGCGCCATGTTCCGGCACCTCATTGCCAACACGCCGGGCGGCGACAGCGTGCGCTGGAGCGTGCACTGCCACAACGATCTCGGTATGGCGGTAGCCAACTCGCTGGCGGCGGTGCGCAACGGCGCGCGCCAGGTTGAATGCACCATCAACGGCATCGGCGAACGCGCCGGTAACACCTCGCTCGAAGAGGTCGTGATGGCGATCGCCACACGCAGCGATTTCTTCGGATTGCGCACCAACATCGTCACCGAACAGATCTACCCCGCCAGCCGCCTGCTGGCGCAAGTCACCGGCCTGACCGTACCGGCGAACAAGCCGATCGTCGGCGACAACGCCTTCGCGCACGAAGCCGGCATTCACCAGGACGGCGTGCTCAAGGACAAGCAAACCTACGAGATCATGCGTCCCGAGTCGGTGGGCATCAGCAGCAACAAGCTGGTGCTCGGCAAACACTCCGGCCGCCACGCCTTTGCCGAGCGCTTGAAGGCGCTGGGCATCGATCTCTACGACGTCGACATGAACAAGGCCTTCGAGCGCTTCAAGGCGCTCGCTGACTTGAAGAAGAACGTCTACGACGAGGACCTCATGGCCATCGTGACGGAGGAGGTGGTGCGCGTGCCGGACCGCTTCGAGCTGCTCGAGCTGAACGTCACGTCGTCGAGCACGACGTTGCCGCACGCCAAGGTGCGCCTGCGCGTCGACGGCGAAGTGCGTGAGGACGGCGGCGACGGCGACGGCATGGTCGACGCCTGTTACAAGGTGATCTCGAAGATCACCGGCATCAGCCCGAAGCTGGAGCGTTACGCCGTCAAGGCGATCACCGGCGGCACCGACGCCTTGGGCGAGGTGTCGTGCTTGATCAACCAGGACGGCCTTACCGCCACCGGCCAAGGGGCGCACACGGACATCATCCAGGCCAGCGCATTGGCGTTTGTGAACGCGCTCAACAAACTCGAATACCGGCGTGCGCATTACCGAGAGGCGGAGCACGAGGGCCCGTGACCGATCCGCAACCGGATGGGTGCTTGCAAGTGGGGTCGTAAGCGGCAATACTCCGCGCCCACGCAGCAGTTCGCCGCGCCGGCCGCGCGGCTGCAGATCCTACGATGGAGTGAGTGCATGAAGAGTTATGACATTGCCCTGATCGGCGGCGACGGTACAGGCCCGGAGGTGGCCCGCGAAGCAGTGAAGGTTCTCGAGGCGGCAGCGCGCCGCTTCGACTTGAAGCTGAACTTCGTTCCCTTCGACTTCGGCGGCGACCGCTATCTGCGCACCGGCGAGGTGCTGCCCGACAGCGCCGTCGACGAGCTGCGCAAGTTTCCCGCAATTCTGCTTGGCGCCATCGGCCATCCCGACGTCAAGCCCGGCATCTTGGAGAAGGGCATCCTCCTGCGGCTGCGCTTCGAACTCGAACAGTACATCAACCTGCGCCCGGTGAAGCTCTACGATGCGCGCTTCTGCCCGCTCAAGGACAAGACGCCCGCGGACGTCGACTTCGTCGTCGTGCGCGAGAACAATGAAGGGCTCTACACCGGCGCCGGCGGCTTCCTGTTCAAGGGCACCCCCCATGAGGTCGCCACGCAGGAGAGCGTCAACACGCGCCGCGGCGTCGAGCGCTGTCTGCGCTTTGCCTTCGAGTTCACGCGCCGCCGCAACAAGCGCAAGAAGCTGACGCTGTGCGGCAAGACCAACGTGCTCACCTTTGCCTGGGATCTGTGGGAGCGCGCCTTCCACGAGATCGGTGCCAAGGACTACCCCGACATCGAGCGCGACTACGCCCACGTCGATGCCACCACCATGTGGTTCGTCAAGAACCCGGAGTGGTTCGACGTCATCGTCACCGACAACATGTTCGGCGACATCATCACCGATCTCGGCGCCATGGTGCAGGGGGGGATGGGCATCGCCGCCGGCGGCAACCTCAACCCCGCGGGCACCAGCATGTTCGAGCCCATCGGTGGCAGCGCCCCCAAGTACACCGGCAAGAACGTGATCAACCCGCTCGCCGCGATCTGCGCCGGCCAGATGCTCCTCGACTTTCTCGGCGAGCAGTCGGCGGCGGAAGCCATCGAGAAGGCCGTGATCGCCGTCGTACGCGAGAAGATCGCCGACCTCGCGGCCGGCAAGATGGGTTACAGCACCACGCAGGTCGGCGACCTGGTCGCCTCATTGGTTGCATGAGTGCTCGCGAGCGGTAAGCGGGGCTGCGAAAAGCTGCGCGCGGCGCAAAGACTTCGTCGCATGGAATCCGTATTCCGCAATCCGCAGGGTGTTGCGAGCGACGCTCGCGCTAAGAGGAGGCGGACTTGAAGATTCTCGTGCTGCCCGGTGACGGTATCGGTCCCGAGGTCGTTGAGCCGGCCAAGAACGTTTTGGAAGCCTGCGCGCAACGCTTCGGTTTCCAGGTGGCATTCACTGAAGCGATCGTCGGCGGCGCGGCCATCGATGCGTTCCGTACGGCCTTGCCCGACGGCGCGTTGCATCTGGCGCAAGCCAGCGACGCCGTGCTGCTCGGGGCCGTCGGCGGACCGAAATGGGACAACCCGCGCGCCGCCGTACGCCCGGAGCAGGCGCTCCTCGGGCTGCGCAAGGGGCTTGGGCTGTTTGCCAACCTCCGCCCGGTGCGCGTCTTCGCCGAGCTGCTCGATACCGCGCCGCTCAAGGCCGATATCGTGCGCGACGTCGATCTGGTGGTCGTCCGCGAGCTGACGGGCGGTCTCTACTTTGGGAAGCCGAGCGAGCAACGCCAGGGCCCGGAGGGCCGTGAAGGCGTAGACACGTTACTCTACACCGAGGTGGAAGTGGCGCGTCTGATGCGCATCGCCTTCGAGCTGGCGCGGACGCGCCGCAAGAAGGTGACGTCGGTCGACAAGGCCAATATGCTGTCGTCGTCGCGGCTGTGGCGCGAGGTGGCGCACGAAGTGCAGCGCGACTACCCCGACGTTGCGTACGAGGACGTGCTTGTCGACGCCATGGCCATGCACCTGCTGCGCCGACCGCGCGACTTCGACGTCATCGCAACCGAGAACATGTTCGGCGACATCCTTACCGACGAGGCGTCGATCTTGGCCGGTTCGATGGGGTTGTTGCCGTCTGCATCCCTCGGCGACTCGCGCAACAGCCTCGGTCACCCGCGCGGTTTGTACGAACCGATCCACGGCAGCGCCCCCGACATCGCGGGTCACAACACCGCGAATCCGCTGGCGACGATCCTGTCGGTGGCGCTGTTGTTGCGGTATTCTCTCGGGCAGGCGGCAGCAGCTGCGGCCATTGAGGCCGCGGTGGCACAGGTCCTCGTAGATGGCTATCGCACACCCGATATCGCCCAACCGGGCACGCGTCAGGTGGGCTGCCGCGAAATGGGTGCGGCGGTAGTGCAGTGCCTGAAACCGTAACCACGCCTCGGGGTCGACGGGCGAACAGCGGTTGACGCGGAGCCGCCTTGACGAGAGCTGAGCCCGTGCCTTCACACAGTTGAGCTAGAATGTCGCTGCGCGTGCGACGCGACCGCGTCTTCATCAGCTACCGGCGCTCGGACAGCGCCGGTCATGCAGGCCGCCTCAACGACGATCTCACGCGTCTTCTCGGGCGGCGGGTGTTCATGGATGTTGCAGACATCGCTCCCGGTGCCGCGTTCGAAGGTGTGATCCGCGCTGAGTTGCGCTCCTGTGGCGCCGTGCTCGCCGTCATCGGCCAGCAGTGGCAGCAGGCTTTCCATACACCACGCGACGGCAAAGACTATGTGCGGGTCGAACTCCTCGAGGCTCTCGGTCATGAGGGAGTCAACGTCGTCCCGATCCTCGTTCAGGGCGCGAGCCTGCCGTCCGCCGCAGACCTCCCTGAGGATCTGCAGTCTCTGGCAAGCCGGCAGGCCGTGGCCATTCGTGACGACCGCTGGAAGGACGACGTCGAGTACCTCGCACGTCAATTGCGCCGGTTGCTCAAGCTGAGGCGTGTAACCGTCTGGCCCGTTGCGATCGGCTGCGCAGCGCTGGCCGCCATCGGGTTGTGGATAGGATTCGGCCAGCCTCCACAGCCGTCGGCGTTCGACCGTAGCAAGGCTCATGCGATCACGATCGCGGCGGCTCAGAAGGCGGCAGCGGGGTGCAGCGCTCCCAAAGGGTCGGCAGGCGAGTGCCCTGTGCTCTTCCGGTTCGTGCCAGACGGCAAGACAGACAACGTCTACTACGACACCGGCTTTTGCGCCTTCAAAGGAACGGAGTTCGGTGACTGCGTTCTCCAGAAGCTCGCGAAGGTACGCATCCCGCCCTTCGACAACGTCACTGTGGCGGAGGTCGAGCTGGCTATCCGTGTGGAGGCGAACGGCGCGGTGAACGTGGCAGTCTCCGAATGATCCGGCTGCCGCTACAGCAGGCCTCGCGTCGTTCGCAGGACTTGGGAGGTACAGCGGAAACCGCTATAGACTTGCACCGCGTGCAGCCCGACGCTCAGATGTAGCCCTATGAAGAAGCCCGCATACTCCGTCGCGGTCGTCGGTGCCACGGGCCTCGTCGGTGCCGAGATCATCGCGGTGCTCGAGCAGCGGCAGTTGCCGCTGGCGAATCTGCAGCTCTACGCGTCACTGCGCAGCGCGGGTGACGAAGTGCGCTGCGGCGGGGTGTCGGCGCGGATCGAGCTGCTTGACGGGGCGCGCTTCGAAGATACCGACATCGTGTTCCTGGCAGCCGGCGAACAAGTGAGCGCGGAATGGGTGGCGCGCGCCAGCGATGCCGGCGGCGTGGTCATCGATACGAGCCAACTGTTCGCCGGCGACGTGGACGTTCCGCTCGTTGTTCCCGAGGTCAACGCCGCCAGCCTCGCCGACTACGGCCAGCGCAATCTCGTCGCCAGCCCCGATCCCGTCGCCGTCGCCATGAGCATCGTGCTGAAGCCGCTGCAGGCAACCAGACCCCTGAAACGCATCGTTGCGTCGGCCTTCGATCCGGTCTCCGGCGCCGGACGGGCCGGCATCGACGAGCTGCAGCGGCAGACGGTCGATCTCATGAACGGGCGCAGCGTCGAGCCAGCACTGTTTCCCCATCGCATCGCGTTCAACCTGGTGCCGCAGGTTGGCGCGCTGCTCGAAGGAGGCGCTTCGCACGACGAGCAGCAGACCATGCAGGCGCTGCGGCGGGTCTTGGATCTTCCCGAGCTGGAGATCAGCGTGACGCGCGTGCGCGCACCGCTCTTCTACGGCGCGGCGATCTCCGTCAATGTGGAGCTGCTCGATCCGTTGACAGCAGCGGAGGCGCGGGACCTCTTGCGTGCGGCGCCCGGCATTCTCCTTCACGATGACATGACAACGGCCAGCTATCCGACGCCCATGGATGCGGTGGGGCAGGATGCCATCTGCATCGGTCGTGTCCGTGCCGACGAAGCAGTCAACCTGCTGGATCTCTGGATCGTGTTCGACAATGTTCGTAAGGGCGCCGCGACGAACGCCGTGCAGATTGCGGAACTTTTGATCCGCGACTATCTGTAGCAGTCCTTCAAGCTCCCTGTGCACGGAGGGAGCGGATGACATCGCCATGCGTGTCAAACTCATCGTCGAGTACGACGGCACTGACTATCACGGCTGGCAGATTCAGCCCGACGCTCCGACGATCCAGGGCGTGCTCGAAGGTGCCCTCCGGCGCATGCTGGGCGAGTCGGTACGCGTGGCCGCGGCCGGGCGCACTGATGCCGGCGTGCATGCGGCCGGACAAGTCGTTAGCTGCACGTTGCAACGTGCCGTAGCCGCCGACACACTCTTGCGCGGCTTGAATGCGCTGACACCGCGCGACGTCAGCATCCGCGATGCCGCCGTGGTGGCCGACGATTTTGATCCGCGGCGCGCGGCGCGCAGCCGTGTCTATCTCTACCGTATCTGGAACGCGCGCTGGCCGTCGCCCTTCTGGCGGCGCTACGCGTGGCACGTTGTCCAACCGCTCGACCTCACGCGCATGCGCGTTGCCGCGGCCAGTCTGGTGGGTGAGCATGACTTTTCGTCGTTTCAGGGCGCCGGCTGCGACGCCGAGCATGCGGTGCGGCGCGTGCTGCGTAGCGAGATCGAACAGCGGGGGCCGCTGTTCAGTTTCACGATCGAGGCCACCGCGTTTCTGCGACACATGGTGCGCAATATCGCCGGCACGCTCGTCGAGGTCGGCGACGGCAGCCGCACGCCCGACGTGTCGACGCTGCTCGCCGCACGCGACCGGACCGCCGCCGGTCCGACCGCACCGGCCTGCGGTCTGTGCTTGTCACGGGTGAACTACTGAGCGTGTCAGCTCAGGAGGCCACCAGCAACTCGACGCGGCGGTTCTGCGCGCGCCCGTCTTCCGTATCGTTCGACGCCACTGGATTCGATTCGCCCTTGCCGACCACCGTCATGCGCGCGGCCGCAACGCCGTGCTGCGCAAGGTAGTCACGTACCGCCATTGCTCGCCGCACCGAGAGCTTCTGATTGTAGTCCTCACTCCCGACGTTGTCGGTGTTTCCCTCGACGGTCACCATGATGTTGCCGTGCTCCTTGAGGGTTTCTGCTGCCTGATCAAGGATCGGCATATCTTCGGGGCGGATCGTCGCCTTGTTGAAGGCGAAGTGTACACCGCGGAGCACGATCTTTTCCTTGGCAGGCGGTGGGGCGGGCGCTGCCACGGGCGCCGGTGGAGGCGGCGGGGGCGCGGTTGGCATCTGCAGCGTCGGTGCCGTGAACGCGTAGGCAAACCCGGCACCGACACCCCAATCCAATGAGGTGTTGGTGCCACCCACCATTCCGGTCGGGCGGATGGTGATGTTGTCCGAGATCTGAACGTCGAGCCCCGGCAGGATCTGCAAGTCATCGTACCGGACGCCGAACTCATTGAAGACACGCCCGGCGATCTCAGTGCGCAGCGCGAACATGGCGTTGCCCCGCAAGATCACCTCGGCACCGTAGTTGAACACGTCGGGGACGCTGTGATTGTAGAAGTTGAAGCCGACGTTGGCACCAACTCCGATCCGCCCCTGTTGATAGCGGGCGGACACGTTAGGGTTCACGCCCACCTGGCCGGTGCCGAAGCCCTTGTTCACCGGGCCGTTGGGAGTCGTGAGCTCCATGCCCGCGCCGATGCTGAAATGCTCGGTCAGTGGGCGTCGAATCTTGCCGTAGAGCATGACGTCGCCGATGTCCGAGTTGTTGATCTTGTTGCCGCCGGTCTTCAGCGTCAGCGACTGGATGTAACCGGGGATGATGAACCCGATTTCGGCGTTCTTGGTGAAGCCGTACGTGGCCACGAAATCGATGATGCCACCGCTGAGCGTGCTGACGTTGCCTTCGGACACGCCGGGCAATCCCCTCACTGGAAAGCCCAGCAGGTCGAGGCGCGTCGTGCCGTCGTCTTGCTCCTCCAAACCGCGCACTTCGAGGCGGATCTCGTTCTCGCGCACCGTGGCGGCCTCACGCGTGAAGTTGCGATACGTGCGGTCCGCATCGGTGACCTGCACCTCCGCAACCGACGCACGCGTCGTTGCCACCAGGCACAGACCGGCAAGTTGAGCCACCATCCACCTCTGCGCTACGCGCTTCATCGCCCCTCCTTCCCCTACCAGAGCGTTCCTGGCGTCCGTGTCGAGCGGTCGCAATCCGGTTATCGGGCGGCGATGCTATGTCGTCAGACCTAAAATTGTCAAGGAAAAAGGGGGTCGCCGCGGACGCCTTCAACCGCGGGGCGCTGGGAACGGGCGGAGTGGGCCCGGGCACTCCGCCGGGCACAGGGCGGTACCTGCTACCTCACGCTGCGCGGGCGCCGTACGGCCTAGGGAGCAGGGCAGAACCTGCCGGGGCGGCAGCGCTGCTGCTGTAGCCGCGGTCACTTGCACCCGGCCGCCATACGTTCCGCGGAGCGAACGGCAACCTGCTCGCGCCGTACACCGATGTGAAGTCTCCCGTTGTTGCGCTTCGGTTCTTGGCGCATGATCTCGCGCACCACGCCGCGCACGACGCTCGGGGGTGCGCACGACGTCACCGCTGCAGGCCGGCCTGACGCCGCCATCGCCGCGAGCGCATCTTCCTGCAGGACGACATAGCGGCCGTTTTCCTTCACGAAGATTCCCCCCTCGGCGAGTTCCTTGAGATGCTTGCTGACCATGGGGCGCGACGCGCCGATGAGTTCTGCGAAATCTTCGTGCGACAGCCGCAGCGCGATGAGCTTCCCGCGGGCGTCGGGTATGCCAAATACCTTGGCGATCTCACGGATGCTGTACGCGAGGCGGCTGCGCACATCTTGCGTCAGAAAGGTGAGCAGCCGGCAACACAGGCTGACCCAGCTGGCGTCCACAGTTTGCACAATGCGGACGAGATCAGGAGCCGGCAGGTCTTGGAGGACCCGTGCCACTCGGGTCCGCGAGAGCATCGCCACCTTGGAGCGCGAAAGTGTCTGCGCCGTGAACAGCTGTTCCTGCCGCCCCGGGGACTGGTCGGTGGCCTGGAAGTCCGTGGTGCCGAATAGCTGTCCGCCACGAATGATTGTGACGAGCAAACGCTCCCCCGCAGCCGTTCCGTAGTACAGCCTGACTTCGCCACTAAGGAGCACGTAGAGCAGGTCCGACACCTCGCCCGCGTGAAAGACGGTGGCGTTCTTGTCGTACGAGACGATGTGCGCGTACTGCGCGACCTCGGTCGCCGCTTCTGTAGGCCAACCGAAGCTGTGTTCAAGGGTGGTACGGAGTGTGTTGCGCAGGTCGTCCATAATCTCTCCTCTGCTGCGAGTTACTCAGGACCTGACGTACTAGCGGGCTCGGAGATCGGCATCCCCTTGCCCTGCCGTTTCGTCGCAATCGCTTTCACCTGCGCACGAAATCCGGTCATAGTCGTCTTGACTCTCCAGCACCTGGTGGCAGCACAGACAGGTGTAGCTCCGTCCGTTCCGCGTCAGCATGTGCTCCATGCGGTGCTCTCCCGCTTGGGCGCAAACGCTACAGGGGCTGTCCCTACAGTCCCAAGAAGTCCCACGTGACTCATGGGCCATGAAACAAGCAATTCATTAGCCACGCATGAGCACAGGGGTGGATCAAGGAAGATAGCGACAATAATTCAAGAGGTTCCGTTGCCACACCTGGTCAATTGGACGGTACCGGTGACACGCAGGAATGGCTGAAATCAGCAATGCCTGGCTTGGATCAGCCAAAGCATAGTTGCTGCTGTGCGCCCGCTTTTGTTGGTCTGGGGACGCTCGGTTCAGCTGAGCGAAGGCGCGGTCGGTCGCCCGAGAAAGGTGAACAGGCTCTTGACCGACGGTGCCGGTAGCCGCGCCTGGGTATCGATCTGCAGGCGGGGCCTTGCCAGCTGTTCCAGCTGGTGCACGCGCCGCGAGAGGCGCTCGATCTCATGCTGCGACGCCCGCAGCTCTTTGGAAGTCTGCTCCACGTAAGTGTCGAAGGCAGTGCGCAGCCGCCGTACCTCATCCGACAGACGGTCTGCGTCCTGGCGTGCACGGCTGAGCAGGGTGTCGGGGTCACGCCGATTCTTCTCAGCGCCCGCCTGACCATGGGCGGTGATCACCATCGTTCGAACCCCAGGACGTGTTGTCTTCTTGCTCGCCATGGCTCCCGGGTAGGCAATTGATGTGCCAAGGATCCCAAGCTGCGTAACAGAGGGCGTCGCGCTGCGGAATCTAACGGCGTGCACAATGAGCCTTACAACACGGTCCGGGGTGTGTGGGAATTTGTGCACCGCGTGTCTCCTAACTTCCAACTGGGCGTCCAGTGAACTTTCAACGAAGGATGCTCCTTGGAGTCTGCGGCGGTCACTTTCCAGGTCCGCACGGCAGCGACAGTGTGAAGGTGCTTCCTTTCGCCAGATTGCTGACGACACTGACGGCACCACCGTGCGCCTCGGCGATGCGGCGCACGATGTAGAGGCCAAGGCCGCTCCCTTCCACTGCCGCACTGGTGGCGACGCGGCTGTGCTTCTGAAACAGCCGCGCTTGAGAGGCCGGCGCAATGCCACAGCCGGTATCACGTACGCTCACTGTCACGTGGCCGGGCTGTACGGCGGTCGTGAGTTCGACCAGTCCGTTGGCGTCCGTGTATTTGATGGCGTTGGACAGCAAGTTGCCGATGGCACGGCTCAAGAGTTGTGCGTCTGCGGTCAGCGCTGGGCAGTGGGCAGCGGGCGAGGTGATTAGCCGCACGCCTTTTGTCTCGGCGCTGATTCGATAGACATCGACGACCTTCTCCACAAGCTCGTTGATGTTCACCGGTTGTCGGTTGACGACTATACTGCGTCCCTCGACCGCCGCGGCATCGAGTTCATTGTGGACGAGATCGAGCGCCTGCCGCGCGGACTGTCTGATTCTGCGCATGTAGTGGTCGCGTTCTACGGGAGTGGCCTCGGCCACCATTTCCGCATAGCCATCGATGGTACCGAGCGGGTCCTTGAGATCGTGCGACAGCGCACTCACCGCCTCGCGCCGCAGCTCCTCGATGCGCTGATAGATGCCGCGTACCTGCTGCGCTGCATACGAGACAATTCGCGCGGCGATGAATAAGTAGACAGTCACGGAGATGACGGTGGCGACGGCATCATCCTCAGGCTTGGCATAAGGGAGGTGATGGGCCAACACGCCTTCCTGCTCCGCCCATCCGACGAGTGCGTATGAGACTGCGCTCGCCGCCGCACAGAAATAGGCGGCCCGCCCCGACTGAATCAGGCCTGCCAAGCCGATGATCAGCGCATACAGCAGCGGTCCGCTCACATTGTCGAGACCACCACCAAAATGGATGCCCGTGGTCACCGCGGCAATGTCTGTTCCAAAGCTCAGCGTCAACAACCACGCCGGCACCTCATCGGACCGCAGTGCCACCAAGAGGGTAGGCACGAGTACCAGCAGGACGATGAGCGAGTAACGCGTTGCCGGCACCGCGGCGAAGACGAACAGCTTGAGTACCCAGAAGAGCACCAGCAACGACGCCGTTGCTGCGGACTTGGTGAGGTAGATGGCCCGTATGCCCGGCCCCGGCAGCGTCGCGACTTCTATCCGTTCGATGGCACGTCCTCCCCGCTTGGCAGCTCCGGCGTTCAGAGACCCGTTGCAAGCGTGACACACCTCGCCTAGCACGTTCGGGACAGATTAGTCGATGATTTTGCCGTTGGCCGGTCCCATAGGACGGATGGTTGCTGGACTGCGAACCTGGCCGACGCGATCGTACAAGGTGGGCAGCCGGTGATCCAGCCACTACGGTGCTGGCCGGTTCGATACCGGCATCTCCTCAGCCGGATTGGGAGCCAATGTGGCGGACACTGTTGCGGGCTCGAGATCGTAGGCGGCGCCGCTCGCGAAATCGATCGCCGCACCCACGAACCCACCGAGAAAGATGTTTCCCCAAACCAAGTTGCTGGTTTGCGGCTCGACGTGAGCATACGCCGGAACGCAGCCCGGCTTCTCAAAGTTCACGATGAACGGATACTCGCGAGGGACTGTGAGTTCACCAGGCGTCGTAATCGTTTGGGAGCCGAGCGTTGCTTTGGCACCGGAGGGTATGCTTTCGATACGCACCTGTTGAGTGGTGCCGTGTATCATTGTGGCGCACCCAGCCAGGCAGGCAACGAACATCGCAACAGTCAGTGAAGCTGGCCCAGTCATCGTCCTGGTACATTGCTGCAAACACCGCCGAACCAGAGACGCCTCAACGTCAGCACACACACTAGGGCCGGATGGGAGACCATGAGTCCACATGGTTCACTATCATCCGCTCAGCCACGCTGAGTTCAAGTCTGAGTCTGGGAGTCAGCCACCGTGCGTGCGAATGACAGTCTCGACATTGTCGGAAGCGGCGTCATCGATTTCCGTCTTGCTTCTTGGTCACAATCCTGCCATGAAATTGCTATCCCGACTATCGAAGATATGTACGCTTCATTGGCGGGGTTACCAAGTGAAGGGCGTGAGGAACGAACGGCGATAGCCGTCGTAATGTACATCTGATAATATTTTGCTCTAGTCGGAGGAGGTGAACATATGCGCAACCCAAATCTTCGCTTAGATGATTTGGTGACTCGTGGGCAGCAGGGCCGCGAGGAATCAAAGCTCATGAACGTCAAGGTTCCCGCCGACGTGCTGGCACGGCTCGACCGTGTCGCCGCCACGCTGGGCACGTCAAAAACGGAGGTGGTGATCGCCATCCTCAATGAGGGGCTGGACACCGCCGAGCAGGAACTGAAGGGCTGGAAGCCACCGCCCAAGCCGGTGGTACCGAAGGAGCGGCGCTGCACCGTCAAAGGATGTGACCGCGAGAAGGTCGCCAAGGGACTGTGCGCGACACACTACCAGGCGCAACGACGCGCCGCCGCTGCGTAGGGCACCTGCCCATTCCTGTCGAGGACAGCGTCAATTCAGTTCCACACCGCGTTCGAGCCGCCCGGGCGTGCGTCCCGGGCGGCTCGAACATTCACCGGCCCCTCCTTCTCTCCTCGAACCCTTGCTTCGCGCCCAATCGAGGACGAGTAGAATCAACGAGTCGGGCGCTCTCCACAAGGGACGTGAAAGACCGTGCAGTGACCTGACCGTTGGATGAACACGTCAGTAACGGATGAGCCCGCTGCTGACTCGTGGGACGTGCCGTGAGTTTCGTCCCGGTCAGGCCTCTTGTCCCACGTCAGCAACCATGGGGTCTCGCCGGTCTCGACCGTCTGTTGGCGTGCTTTGATAGTGGACTCGCTCATCGTAGTCCCCCGTGCTTGGCTCAGCACACACGCTTACCCAATCCCGCCGTGCCGGCAAGCGATCTGCATCACCCGGATGCATGATCTTCGTCACCATGCCTTGCCGCCGGCGTTGCCAGATGAGCGGCTTCCTCAACGTGGGCTCGTTACACAGTTCCGACACGCAGGGTGATCCCACCATCGACGGCAATGGCCTGGCCCGTGATGTTGCACGCGTCGTCGCTGCTGAGGAAGACGACGAGCTTGCCAATGTCCTCCGGCGTTTGTTCGCGGTGCAGCGGGACGGCGTGCTGGCACTGTTCGAGAAAGATGTCCCGCGGTGCTCGGTCCGCATAGCGTGGATTGGTCATCTTGAGCCACGTCGCCAGCATCTCCCAGGCGCGTGTCCACAAGAAGCCGGGACAGATGGCGTTGACCCGAACGTTGTGTGCCGCCAACTCCAGAGCGAGACTCTTGGTCAGCGAGATGACGCCAGCCTTGGCGGCGCCGTACGCCGGAATGGCGACGGCGGGAATGAGGCCGGCGATCGAAGCGATGTTGACGACCGACCCGCCGCCGCGGCGCTGCACGTGCGGGATGGCCGCCTTGGTGACCGCAAAGGTCGTGCGCAGGTTCGTGGCCAGCTGATCATCCCACCCTTCCTGGGTGATGTTGGTGAAGGGATTGCCAACCCCGCCGGTGCCGGTCTGGCCTCCGCCGCCCGCGTTGTTGACCACGATATCGATCCCACCCAGCTGGGCCACGATTTTCTCGACAGCGTCGGCCGCTTGCGCCTCGTGCGACACATCCGCAGCCAACCCGATCGCCCCGCCGCCGAGGGCAGCCGCCGTGTTCTGGGCCTCTGGACCGTCGAGATCGACAAGCGCGACTCGCGCTCCCTCAGCCGACAAGCACCGCGCAATCCCCGCACCGATGCCGCGTGCACCGCCGGTCACCACAGCTACCTTTTCTCGGAGCCGCATCGTTTCCCTCCTTCTACACCGTAAACGACGTCCTCACGTCGGTAATATCGTCCTCGGCACCCTGGAGCCCTCCGCATGCGAACGTGGCTTCCCTTCAGGCCGTGAACAACGCCGCCCTCAAGGGGTAGTGTCGCCGATCGCCGGAGAGAGACCGTAAAATCGCAGCGCGTTCACGCCAAGGACCTTGCGCTGCGAGTCCTCCGGCAGCCCGGCGATGCGCCCGCGCAGCGTATCCACGACATGGAACGACGCATCCAAGTGTGGGTAGTCGGACGCCCACACAACGTAGTCGGCACCAAGATGCTCGACGATGCGGCCGGTGAGCGATTCGTCCGGCTCCGCCGAGATGACGCATTGCCGCTTGAAGTATTCCGAGGGCAGCAGCTTGAGAGACGAGAACGGGCGCATGACCTCGGATTTGTGGTCCAGACGGTCGAGCCACGCGGTGATCCAATTTGACCCGGCCTCGAGCACCGCGAGGCGCAGGCGCGGATAGGTGTCGAAGAGGCCGCGCGTCATCATCGACGTGAAGGCGGCCATCACGTCGAGGGCCAGGAACGCGAAGCTGAAGACGACTTGGCCGACCGGATTGTCCCGCGCGCCGAACCAGGGGGCGAGCATCGTAGTGCTGCGCGCGACGACGTGGAAGGCAACCGGCATGTCGAGGTCCTGCACCGTCTCCCAGAACGGCGCGAGGCTCGGGTCGTCGAACTGCCGGCCGCCACGGGCGAGCGGGTCCGGCGACAGGTACACGCCGGCGCAGCCGTCCTTGCGCGCCCGTCTGACCTCCTCGATGGCCCCTGCGGGATCCATGAGGCAGATGTGGGCGATCGGCACCAGCCGCCGCCGATCGGTGTCGCAGAAGTCGACGATCCAGCGGTTGTATGCACGGCAGTACGCCGTCGCGAGCTGCGGGTCGCGCACCAGCCCCTCCCACGCGATGCCGATGGTGGGATAGAGAAGCACGATGTCGATCTGCTCCTCGTCCATGACCCGCAGGCGGGCGTGCGGATCGTAGCCGCCCGGCGGGCAGCCATCCTCGTAGCTGCGCTGGCCGACGGTCATCAATTCTTCCGAGCCCATGCCGATGCCGCCGAGCGCGCCGAGGCGGCCGCGCAGCGCCGCATGCGGGGTGCCGTCGACGAGCAGCACCTCGAGGCCGTCACTGTCCTTCTCGATTCTGATTGCCCGGTCGCGCAGGTTGGGCTCGAGGTAGCGCTGCCACGTGTCGCGCGGCTCCAGCACATGCCCATCTGCGTCGACCGTCACCATTTTCGTTGCGCGGCGATTCGTCGCCATGGTGGCTCTCCTTCTGAAGTCCCCGCTCAGTGCGCTCGCCCGCGGGCGGTCTCCGTACGAGCGAAATGCGGGATGACCTCCCGTCCAAAGCGGCGCAACGAGTCGACAATGTCGGCGTGCTTGATCGTCCCTGCTTGCACGAGAAACAGCATCATGTCGACCCCCTGCTGCGCGAACCACTCGATCGCTGCGATGCAGCGCGCCGGACCGCCGACGATCACCGAGCGGCGCTCGATCAGCTCGTGGATGTCGCGCTCGCGGTGCGCTTCTTTGGCGACACGTTCGCGGTACCAGGCGTAGCTCTGGTCCTCGGAGAGGTTCGCCAGCGAGGCATAGACGAGCTCGACCAGATTCGCGTACCACGCCGCGCCTTCCCCGGCCCGCGCCAGCGCGTCCGCGTCGTCTTTGCCACAAAAGAGCAGCGTGAAGGCCGCGAACTGGTCGTTGATGAAGGCGCCGACCGGCTTGGCGCGCGCGATCGCGTCGCGATACGCGCGCACCTTCTCGTTCATCCCCGTCGGGTCGGACAGCGAGAAGTGCATGAAACCCACGCCACGCTCGCCGGCGAGTACCGCCGACTCCGGCTGCGTGCCGGACATCCACAGCGGCGGGTGCGGCTTCTGCACTGGCTTGGGAAGGATGTTGCGCGGCGGCATCTTGAAGTACGGCGAGTTCCAGGAGAACTCGTCCCGCATCCACATCTGCGGGATCATGTGCAGCGCTTCGTCCCACTGCGCCCGCGTCGTCGCCGGGTCGATGCCGAAGCCTTCCAGCTCGATCGCCGACGCGGAGCGGCCGGTACCGAACTCGAGACGCCCCTTGCTCATGATGTCGAGCATCGCCGCCATTTCGGCGGCACGGATCGGATGGTTGTAGTTGAACGGCAGCAGGCGCACGCCGTGGCCGATGCGGATCGTCCGCGTGTGCTGCGCCACCGCCGCCAGCCACACTTCCGGAGCCGAGGCGACCGAGAACTGGTCGAGGAAATGATGCTCGACCGAAAAGACGTGCGTGAAGCCCACCTCTTCCGCGACCTTCACCTGTTCGAGCGCCTCCCAGAAGCAGTCGGCGACCGACGTCTCCGTCCACGGCCGCGGCACTTCGATCTCGTAGAGCAACCCGAACCTCATCGTCTCATTCCTCCCGCATGTCCGCTCGGAGCCGATCGCGGGCATTAGTACAGTTGACTGTATCGGTCAAGTACGCTGTAGTCTGCCACCGACGCCATGGGTCCCCTCCGCCTTGCGAATCCGCCAGCCGCGTCGCGGCGCGCCCGCCGCGTGCGTGAGGTGCACGACCGCATTCTGCACGCGGCGGTGGAGCGCTTCGAACAGCAGGGGGTCGCACGCACCAAGATCGACGAGATCTGCTCGCTGGCAGACGTCGCCCAGAAGACCTTCTTCAACCATTTCCCGAGCAAGCAGCATCTGGTGGGTGAAATCGCCGCCAACTTTCTCCATGAGCTACTCGCGATCCTGGAAGAGACGCGCCGCATGCCGGGCACGACGGCGCAGCGCCTCGAGCGCTTCTTCACGCGCACTGCCGCCGAAACCGAGGCTGCCGGCCCGATGCGGCGCGAGCTGGTGATGGAAGTCATCCGGCTGGTGCACCACGACCGCACCGACGTGCAGCAAAGCCGCCGGCTGCACGCCGCGTTCGGCGCGCTGGTGCGGGACGGGGTGCGGGCGGGCGACGTCACCCGCGCGCACCCGCTCCCGGTTCTCACCGAAGCGGTCGTCGGCGCGTTCTACACGTTGATGTTGAACTGGCTGCGAGTGGACCACTACCCGATACGGACCCGAGCGGCTGCCATGGCGCGTTTTTTCGCCGGCGCGCTCGGCGCAAGTGGACGACAGGTCCACACGGCTAAACCGAAGGAGGCACAGCGATGGCACAACGGTCGCGCAGCCAGTTCGAGCCGGTGAAGGTGGGATGGCTCGGTGCCTGCCTCGACGGTGAAGGCGGCGGCTACGACAGGATCCACCGCATGGCGTTCGACGAAGCGCTCGAGCAGGGGGTGCTGCCGCGCCAGGTCGAGCACGTGATCCACGCGGAAAATGGCTTGCCGAACGGCTCGGCGAAGAACGCCGTCGACGGCTATCGCTGGCTCGTCGACCAGGGCTGCGTCGTCATCGCCGGCGCCTACAGCTCGGACAACGCCATCGCGGTCGCCCCGTATGCCAACGAGGCGCAGGTACCGCTCATCAGCTGGTGCGGGACGGAGCGCTACAGCGGCGAGTATTGCTTCCAGCTCGGCAACGGCGACTGTGGCGGCGACGCCGCGCTCATGGCGGCGTGGCTGAAGCGCAAGGACTATGCGCGCATCGCCGTGCTCAATGAAGTCTCGCCGAACGGTGAGGAGTACTTCCGCTGCTTCCGCCAGGAGTGCCGGCGCCACGGATTGAGTGTCGGCGCGGTCGAAACCGTCCCGCAGCGGCCGGCCAACCTCGCTGCACATCTGCGCAACCTGCAGCGCGCCGGCTGCGATGCACTCGCGTACATGGGCTACGGCATGCTCTTCGCGCAGGGCCTGGTACGCCCAGCGCTCACCGAGATCGGCTGGGATCCGCCGCGCATCATGACCACCGCCTTCATGTTCTACCTCGTCGGCTTCGAGCACTTCGAGGGCTGGGTGGGGATTGACCAGTACTGCTCGGACAACCCGGGTGTCGAGCGCTTCCACGCCAACTTCGAGCGGCGCTACGGCATGCCGCCACCGATGTGGCCCAACGCGATCCCGCTGCTCGCATACGACACCGCGCGGGTGATGGCGGAAGCGCTGCACCGCGCGCCGATCCTCACCGGTCCCGGCGTGAAGGAGGGGCTCGAGCGCATCCGCTTCCTGCCGGCCGCTACCGGCGGGCCACGCACCCACATTGCGTGCAGTCCCTACGATCACAAGATGTTCAAAGGCGACTGGCTGCTCTACGGCAAGATCGAAGGCGGCAAGCTGGCCTTCGAGGGCTTGTTCGAACCCGCGCCCGGAACGCTGTGAAGTGCCGCGAGCCCAATGCAGGCGCTGCGCATCTTGTTCGTCACGCCCTACGTCCCCTCGCCCGTGCGCGTGCGGCCGTACAACCTCATTCGCCGGCTCGCCGCGCAGGGGCACGACGTGACCGTGATCACGGCGTACACCTCGGAAGCGGAGTACGCGGACGCCGGAGCGCTGCGGCACCTGTGCAGCCGTGTCGAGACCGTGCGTGTCCCACTACATCGATCGTTGTGGAACTGCGCGCGCGGGCTCAGAACCCAGCTGCCGCTGCAAGCGCTGTATGCGTGCTCACCGGATCTGCAGCGGCAGGTAGCGGCGGAGATCGATACCCAGACACCCCGGCGCCAGCAGCGGCGCCCGTACGACCTGCTCCACGTTGAGCACCTGCGCGCCGTAGTGTGCGGGCTCAACGTCACCGGCATGCCGCGGGTGTACGACTCCGTCGATTGCATCAGTCGGTTGTTCGAGAAGACGCTGCAGATGAGCGCCACGGCCCGCAGCCGCCTGCGGGCGTTGGTCGACTTGGAACGCACGCGGCGCTTCGAGGGAACGCTCATCAATCGCTTCGAGCGCATCCTCACAGCCTCCGAGGTGGACAGGGAATCACTAGCGGCGCTGGGCCACCGTTCCGGCGAGGCCCGCCAGGGGACTGACCTTGAGCGAATCACGGTGGTGCGCAACGGCGTCGATCTCGAGCATTTCACGTCCCCACCGAGCACCCGCGACCCGGCGACGCTGGTGTTCGTAGGGCGCATGCGGTACCACGCCAACGTCGCCGCGGTTCTGTATTTCGTGCGCGACGTGCTGCCGCTGATCTGGAGGCACCAGCCGGATGCGCGTCTCAGCATCGTCGGCCAGGATCCGCCCCGCGAGGTTAAGGCGCTGGCGCGGCGCTACGGCTCGCGTGTGGCCGTCACCGGAACGGTACCGGACGTGCGCCCATACGTCGCCCGCGCCACTGTGGCGGTCAGTCCGCTGCGCTACGCAGTGGGCATACCCAACAAGATCCTCGAGGCCATGGCGATGGCGACACCCGTGGTCACGACATCCGCGGGCATCACGTCGCTGCAGGCCCGAGACCGCGAACACCTGCTGGTCGCTGATCACGCCGACGATTTTGCACGACAGGTCCTGCGGCTGCTCGATGACCCGGCGCTGCAGCGCCGTCTCGGTGCGAGCGGCCGCAGCTACGTCGAGAGCCATCACGACTGGGGCGCGGTGGTCAGCCGCCTGGAGGACATCTACGTCGACACGTTGATGCGCTTCCGCACTCGTGCGAAGATCGCTGAGTGAATGCCGTCGCACGGTGGGTGAAGGTCGTCGGCGACCGCGTCGTCGCTGCGGCGGCGCTCATAGCCCTGGCACCCCTGTTGGTCGCCATTGCCATCCTCGTCCGCATAACCTCACCTGGGCCGGTGCTGCACAGGCGCCGCGTCCTGGGGCTGCACGGTGCGGCCTTCGACGCGTTCAAGTTCCGGACCATGGTCGTCAACGCCGATGAGCTGCTGCGCGCTCACCCGCAACTGTCGGCGGCGTTCAACGCCAACAGCAAGATCCGCAACGACCCACGCGTCACCGCCGTTGGCCGCGTGTTGCGCAAGCTGAGCCTTGACGAGTTGCCGCAGCTCGTCAACGTCGTGCGCGGCCAGATGAGCCTCGTCGGTCCGCGCATGATCGCCCCCGACGAGGCCGACAAGTACGGCGCCGCATTGCCCAAGCGGCTGAGCGTGAAACCGGGAATGACCGGCCTCTGGCAGGTGCACGGCCGTCAGGAGATCGACTATACACAACGGATCGCGCTGGATCTCCAGTATATCGACCAGTGGTCGCTGTGGCTCGATCTCCTCATTCTGCTCAAGACGATCCCAGCTGTGCTGAGCATGAAGGGCGCGTACTGAACAGGCGATCGTACCGCTGTCTCCCGGGTGTGACACCGACAACAAGTTCAACCCCCTAGCTTTCGGGGGCCGAGTCACGGTAAAAGACCAGGGTCTATGAGCGCAGCAAAGGGCCAGGCAGCGGTACGACAGCATGAGTCCGAGTTGAGGCGGATGCGCCGAAAGATCGATCCGGCGGCCTACGTGCACGCCTACCGTGAGCGCAGTCTCGACATTTTGTCGCGCATCTCGACAACCGCCGTGGCGCAGCTGATCGAGATCCTTGCTGTCGCGTTGCGGGAGCAGCGGCACGTGTTCGTCTGCGGCAACGGCGGCAGCGCCGCCACGGCCTCGCACTTCGCCGCGGGGTTGGGCAAGGAAGGGTCGCGCGGGCGCGACAAGAAGTTCCGCGTCTTGTCGCTCACCGACAACGTCCCGTGGATCACGTCGCTGGCAAACGACGCCGATTACTCGGCGATCTTCGTTCAGCAACTGGAGAACTTTGCAACCGTTGATGACGTGCTCATCGTGTTCAGCGTCAGCGGCAACTCCCCCAACGTGATCCGTGCGGTGGAATGGGCCAACGACAACGGGCTGCTGACGGTTGGCATCACCGGACGTCCCGGTGGCCGGCTTGCCGAGATTGCGCTCTACCCCGTCTTCGTCGAATCCTCGCATATGGGGCACGTCGAGGAAGCGCACTTTCTGATTCAGCACCTGCTGAGTTACTACTTCGAGGAAGCGGAATGAGGGCGCGGCCCGCGTGGACACTCCTCTGGCGGAAGCGCGCCCGCGGGTAAGCGGATGGCGGACGCGCGCAGCGTGCCACTACCTCGCGTCGTCCGCGCCGCGGGGCGCGGTCCGGGCGCGCAGGCGGGTCTGTATGTGTCGCGGCAAGCCGCGACGCCGGTGCGGTACGTGCTCGAGCAAGGGCTGCAGGCGCTCGCCGGTTGGGTCCCCACGCTGATCGGCATCGGCCTGCGCGGTCTGCTCTACCGTCTTATGCTGCCCATGGACGGCTGGGCAGCGATCGAACGCAACGTCCGCCTGCGCTTTGCCAGCCACATCCGTCTCGGACCCGGCTGCTATCTCGACGAAGGCGCGTACATTCACGCCTGCCCCGGCGGCGTGGAGATCGGCGCCGGCTCTCTGGTGATGCACGGGGCCGTGCTGCACGTGTACAACTTCCGCGATTTGCCGCACGCCCGCATCCGTATCGGCGCGCACAGCCTGATCGGCGAGTACACCGTCATCCGCGGCCAGGGCGGCGTGGTGATCGGCGACCGGGTGTACACGTCGCCGCTGACCCAGATCATCGCCGTGAACCACGTCTTCGATGACCCGACGCGGTCCTTCGTCGATCAGGGCATCACCGCCGAGGGTATTGTGATCGAAGACGATGTCTGGCTGGGTTCCGGTGCGATCGTCACCGACGGCGTGCGCATCGGCCGCGGTGCCGTGGTGGCGGCGGGCGCGGTGGTCACGAAGGACGTGCCGCCGCATACCGTCGTCGGCGGCGTCCCGGCACGTGTCCTCAGAGCCGTCGGTGAGACCGAGCGTCCTGACCAACATGCAACAGCCCGCGAGATCTATTTCTGAGCAGCCGGCGCCTGCGATCGGCCGACGCGCCACACTGTCGGTCGTCGTCCCGGCTCTCGACGAGGGGGCAGCGATCGCGGACATCCTGACGCGCCTTCTTGCGTTGCGCCCGCTGCTCGCGCAGCATGGGATCGTCGGCCCGGAAGTGATTGTGGTCGACGATGGCTCCCGTGATCGCACGAGCGAGGTCGCGCGGCAGATAGACGGTGTGCAGGTCATTCGTCATGGCACGACACGCGGCTACGGGGCGGCGTTGAAGAGCGGTTTGGCGCGTGCCCATGGGGAACTGCTTGCCTTCCTGGATGCCGACGGCACCTATCCACCCGAGTCCTTCTTGCCGCTGTGTGAAGCAGCGCTGAACGGCGCCGACCTGGTGATCGGCTCCCGCATGGCCCCAGCCAGTGGGGCGCCGAACGGCATGCCGGCGACGCGGCGGCTCGGGAACCGGCTGTTCGCTGCCCTCGTCACGCTGCTGGGCGACCGGCGCGTGCACGATTGCGCGAGCGGTATGCGCGTCATCCGTCGCAGCGTGCTGGCGCGTCTGTATCCGTTACCAGACGGCTTGAATTTCACGCCGATCATGAGCTTGCGTGCCGTGCACGAAGGCTTGGTGCTCGAAGAAGTTCCGATCGCCTACGCCGACCGTATCGGCGAGTCGAAGCTGCGGATAGGCCGCGACGGGCTGCGCTACTTGCAGTCGATCCTGTGGATTGCGCTCAGCTACAACCCTGTGCGGGTGTTGGGCGGACTGGGAGCCGCGGGCGTTGGGGCGGCTGCGCTGATTGGTGTCGGCCTGGTATTGGCGCGTGTGGGGGGAGTCACCACGCTCGGTCCGTGGGGTGTGGCGGCGATCTTCGTTGCACTGGTTGCCGCAGTGGCCGGCGTGAGCGTGTTCGCCCTCGGCGCCATGTTCAACTACCTGCTAACGCTGTTCCGCGGACAGACGGTGCGCGTCGGCTTGCTGGGAAAACCGCTGTTTGCAACGCCGCTCGAGCACCACTTCGGCTGGCTGGGGCTGTCGGTCGCCGTAGCCGGGTTGACCATCGCTTGCGTCGCGCTGGCGTTGGGTCTGCATGGCTGGGATGTTGCGCGGCTGTGGCTCTACCTCGTCGGCAGCGCCTTGTTCATCTTGGTTGGTCTACAGCTGGTCATCGCTTGGGCCGTGATGCGTACACTCGATGACCTATCGCAGCGCGAAATCCGCGCGCGTAGCGATACGCTTGGGGGGCCTGCGCTTGAATAGTGAAACTGCCAGGGTCGCGTGCGGTCGGCCTCTCTCGATGCAGTATGCCGATCCAGACGGACTCAGGGGCCGACGCTGATCACGATCTGCGCCGGGGCGCCGGCGTTCCCAGCCTGGTCGCGCAAGCGCGCGGTCACCAACGTCTCTCCGGACGGAAACTCCATGAAGCGAGTGATGAAGCCGCAGAACTGCAAAGTGCTGGGCTGCTTAGCGAAACCGAGTTCGCCGTTGGGGAACATGATGCACGCTTCGTCGCGGCTGCGAGCCACCGGCATGTCGCTGCCGTTGAGGAAGCGGCACGACAGGTCGTTGACCGCCGCCACGACAGCCGGCGTCTCGTCGAAACTGGGGGGATCAACGGCCGGCACGCCGCCCGCCATCGATCCTGACCGATCACAAACCGCCTTGCTGCCGTTCCCCAGGGGGCGTGACACTTCGACCTGCAAGTCGGGGAACGAAGTTGCGCTGCCGGCAAACGCCGAGCGGCCGACCGGCGAACCCGAGGGCCCGGGTGCTCCTTCGACGACGAGCGAGAAGCCGGTGCCCCCTGAACGCTGGTAGATGCGCACTCCATCCGGCGTCGTGCCGCTGGGCGCTACCAAGGTGTCGTCGGCGCGTGTGACCCCAAAGAAGGTGATCACCGGTCCGCTCGGACCCACGGGCGTCAGGGTGGCTGTGCGGGTCGCTGTGCGGGTGCGCGTCGATGTCGGCGTACGGGTCATGGTCGGCTGCGGTGTGGGGGTGCGCGTCACCGTTGGCGTGCGTGTTGGGCTTGCCGAGGGAAGCACGAGCGTCGTTGGAGTTCGCGTCGGCGGCGGCGTCAGCGTACCGGTTGGCCGCGTGGCGGTTGGGGTGGGAGACCCCATTGCGTTCAGCGTCGGTGACGCCGCGCTGCTTGTAGACGTGGCTGTCGCCGATGAAGTCGGGCGCCTGTTTGTGGGCGTAGCTATCGTGATGACAGCGCTCGGAGTCGGTGATCGTGTCGCCAGCGGCGTTGTCAACGTAGTCTGCGTCGGGGTCGGGGTGCGCACACGACTCGTAGTGGGTGTGAGTGTTGGCGGCGTCGTAATGGTCGCACTTGCTGTTCGCGTGGGCGTTGCCACCACGGTCGGACTTGCGGTGAAGGTTGCGGGGGGTGGTCCAGAGTCGACCTGGAGAATCAGCTGCTGCAGTGGACCGAGGTTGCTGGCAGTGTCGCGCCAGCGCACACTCAGGGTGGTCTGGCCTGTCGGGAACTCCAGATCACGAGGAATGAGCAGGCAGAATTGGGTCCTGGTGTCAGTGCTCATGAAACGCGGCCTGCCGAAGCTGTCTTGCGTGCATGAAAAGTTCGGTGAGGTGGCCGGTGCCGGGAAGTGACAGGCGAGGTCGTTGAGCGCGTTGGCAACCGCCCGGGTCGGTCCGAAGTCCGGCGGATTGATTGCCGGAACGCCACCTTCACATAGCGCTGGGCTGCCGTCGCCGAGTGCCGCGCTACTCTCGATCTGGATATCCGGCCGGCGTGATGGATCGAAGGTCACCACGCCCGGCTGCTGGCCGCTGAGCCCGGGGCGCGCCTCCACAACGAGCTGGAAACCGGACCCGGTGTTGCGGAAGTAAACGGGCGTATTGCCAATGGTTCCCAACGGAGTCGTGGGTCTGCCGTCGGCCCCTGCCAGGCCGAGGAAGGTGACGACCGGTCCCGTCGGTGGATCGAGGGCTTGCTGCAACGCCGTGATGTCGGCAGCATCGGCGTAACCATCGCCGTTCACGTCAGCGGCGCCGCAATCGGAGGCGCCATCGCCAAAGAGCACGGCGATCAGTGCGCTCAGGTCATTGCTGTCGAGCTGCCCGTCACAGTTCACGTCACCCCGAACCTGCGCCAGGGCCGTCCGCAACGTCGTGATCGCGAGCAGCAGCAAGAGAACGACGTACCGCCTCGTCTGCGCTTGGGAAAACCGTGTCTGCATGCCTCTCCGTGGTCGAGATAACGGGGTGAATCGAATGCCGGTGGGTCGGTGCTCCTCGAGCGCGGTGCAAGTGTAGCTACCCCTCGCGCACCCGAACTTCAATCCCTTTGTCGCCCCGTGCTGGACAATCCTGTGGACCGGTTCTCTCGCTGCCGGGCGCCAAACTTTCTCCCCGTTGCGAAGCGTGCCCGTGAACGGTTCATAGGAATCGGAAGCTGCCGCCCCGAGCGCGGAATCGACTCAATTGGGCGATCTTGGCACGAATCGTGCGCTTGCAAGGGTCGATTGCGAAACTCGTTTCGCAGCAGCCCCTGTGGCTGCAGGGGGAAGGACTATGAAGACCGATTCGATGCAGTGGCCCACCCGCATGAATCCCACCGATGCGTTGTTCTGGTTGATGGACAAGATCCCGGAGATGCGTTCGACCATCGGGGCGTTGGTGGTTCTCGAACGGGCACCGTCGCGGGAGCGCATGCACCAGGAGTTCGAGCGGCTCAGCTATCAGCTGCCGCGCATGCGGCAGCGCGTCGTCGAGGTGCCGTTCGGGCTGGCTCCACCCGAGTGGATGGAGGATACGCAATTTGATCTCGATTACCACTTACGCACCCTCTCCATTCCCGAGCCGGGTGGCATCGAGGATCTGCTCGTCGAGTTGAGCCCGCTGTACGCAACAGCATTCGACCGTGATCGACCGTTGTGGGAGGCCTACGTTGCCGAAGGGTTTCTCGGCGGCCGCGGCGCGGTGTTCATAAAGATGCACCACTGCATGCTTGATGGTGTGGGCGGGACACGGCTGTTCGAGAGCCTGCTGGGCGCGCAGCGAGAGATCGAAGCGACGCCACCAGTCCACGTGGTCGAGGCACGTTCCGAGGGTCCGGCAGCGCTGGTGTGGCGCGCCATCTTGTACAACAGCGAGGCGCTGGTAGCGGATGCTGCCCAGTTCGCGGGTAGTCTGTGGGACGCGGCCCGCGCGCCCCGCCAGCTGGTGAGCAGTCTCCGTCGCGGTCTCAAGGCGCTGACCGGATTCGGCCAGGAACTGACGGTGTCACGTGCGCACAGTCCGCTGCATGCGCACCGCAGCCTGTCGCGGCGCCTGTCGACCTTCGAGATGTCCTTGTCGGAGCTCGACGCCGTGCGAGCGCGGCTCGCGGCTACGAACAACGACGTCGTGCTGACCATCGTCTGTGGCGCCATGCACCGTTGGCACACGTCGCGTGGTGCGGACGTCCAGGAACTGCGGGCCCTTGTCCCAGTGAGCCTGCGCAGCACCGACGAGCACAATCTGGGAAACCGCATCGCGTTGCTTGCGGTGGCCCTACCAATTGGTGAGCCCAACCCGATCGTGCGCCTGCGGAGCATCCAGGAGCGTATGGGGCGGATCAAGGCCGATCAACGCGCCCGCCTGTATCCATTCCTGGCGCGCCTGATGGGAGCCCTGCCGCTGGCTGTGGCGGAAGGTCTCAGTCGGCAGCAGACCAGCCGCACCAACTTCGTGTGCACGAACGTGCCCGGCCCGCGACAGCCCTGCTACTTTGCCGGCGAACTGATTGAGCGCGTCTATCCGTACGCGCCCCTGGTGGGGGATCACCCCGTCGCCATCGCGTTGTACAGCTATCGCGACACGGTAAGTGTCGGGCTGGACATCGACCCGGTGACCATGGGTGACCTGCCCCATTTCCGCGACGCGCTGCAAGAAGCGTACGACGAGATCCTGAGTATCGGCCGGCGCGCCGATCTCAGACCGCGGGCACGCCGCACGCGCCGCGCCCGGCACGGCGAGTTGGCGCAGGCCGGACAGGCGCCGTGAACCGTCTGTCCGGGCTGCAACAGATTGTGGATTTGGGGCCAAGGAGCACGGGTTGGTGCAGCCAAGAACCAATCTGGGCGGTGCGGAGTAACGGCTGAGCGGCCGCCCCCAGGCTCATGGATGCGCCCCTACCGGGGCTGTGAGGACATCCACACCGACGTCCTGCCGCGTCTCCGCGGCGCCGCCGCTCCGCGTTCGGGATCAGCTGCGCGGCAAGGTTGGGTGCGCCGTTACGGAAACGGAGGACTCGGTGCTGGCGCGCGCGGATTGCCACCAATGCTTGGGCGATAGCCGCAGGCCGTTGGCCGGTTGGTGCCCCGGCTCGTGCGGAGCGAACGGCAGTTGCACGCTGACTGTGGTCCCTCTGCCCGCGGTACTATCAATGCTCACCGACCCCCCGTGCGCTTCCACGATGGCCTTGACGATGAACAAGCCAAGCCCCGACCCGTCGCTACGGTTGTTACGACGGCGGTACTGCTCGAAAATCGTCGGCAAGTCAGTACCGGCAATGCCCAGCCCCGTGTCCTGAACGGACAGAACCATCTGGTTGCCGGAACGCCGCACCGAGACGCTGACCTTCCCGCCTGCTGGGGTGAACTTGACGGCGTTGCCGACCAGATTGGAGATGACGCGCTCCATCTGCCCGACGTCAATCGTTGCCTGCGGCATGCCTGGTTCCACCGAGCATTGCAAGGTCAGGCCCTTGAGCTCGGCGGCGCTGCGGGTGAGCAACAGGGCATCCTCGACGAGATCCGAGAGGTTGACCGATGAGCGGTGCAAAACCAGCCGCCCGGCGTCGATGCGGGCCGCATCGATGATGTTGAGCGCGAAGGTAATGACGTGTCGCGTACTGGCGTGGATGCGACGCACGAGATCCATCTGCCGATCGTTCAGCGCGCCGGCATCGCCCTCCAGGAGCAGCGTCGCCAGTGACTGAATCACGCCGAGCGGATTCTTCAGATCGTGGCTCACCCCCGAAAGCGTCTCCATGCGTTGCGCCTGTTCACGCGCCGCATGCGCTTGCCGCTCGCGACCACGCGCATCCTGTACGAGGTTGCCGAAGAACAGGGCTACAACAAAGAGGAAGGGTACGCGCAAGAGGTAGGCTGGATTGAGTAGACAACTCACACCCACCAACTGCGACTCCGTATACAGATGCGCCACACTCATCATTGCCGCCGCCATCACCACCAGCCCCAGTCGTTCGGTCAGTGCACTCAGAAAGAGCACGAGGAAAAACACGACGTAGAACTGGCTCTGGTCAGTGCCGGTCAAGGTGAGACCGATTGAGACCATCACCGTATCGATGAGAACGACACACACATCAAACGCATAGTGCGAGCGGAACCGTGGCAGTAGCTCGGTCAGCAACACATTGGACGCGAAGTAGGCTGCAACGAACAGTGCCGGCCCGGTCGGCCCCTGTCCCAACGGGCGACTGAAGACGACGAGGTACGAAGTTGCGATGATGAGGACCCAACGCAACAACACCACCGCCTGCGCCACACTCATCGAATTGTCATCGAGGCGCTTCACCGAGGTCCCAGCGAGCTGCGACATGTGACCGACGGGAGCACTGTTCATGCCATCCTTCCCTTCGAGAGGGATCAAACGGCCTCTCGGCCGTGTTCAGGGCACAGCCGTCCCTCCGGCGTTACCGCGAAGCACTCGCCATGCGATAAGCGCAAGCAAAGGCTGAGCAAACAACGCGTTTCGTAACGACTTCCCCATTTCAAACCGGAGCGTCAATTGTCGGTCACTCGCCTGAAAAATGACCATCGCACGACGATCATCGCTCGCTAGACACTGGCAGGTTGAAAAACTCCTGCATAAATGATCTCTCCGCCCTCCTCACCTCCGCTCGACGTGACGTTCCTTTGCCGCGGCGTCGAAGTTGATACGACCAAAGTGTCGGAGAGGCGACAGTCGCGGGCGGTTCTCGGCCGGCTCTGTCCAGTTAAAATGATCCTGACGTTCGCCTGCGCCGGCGCGATGCTCAACGGCAATCCGGGCCGCGCTATGACGTGCCCACGCCGGCACGTGCATCGTCACACTTGGCAGCGAAGATGAAATCGCTTTCGGTGAGCCCGTTGATCTTGTGCGTCCATATGGTCACTCCAACCCTTCCCCAGGCCAGGAAGATGTCGGGATGATGGTTCTGGTCTTCCGCAATTGCTCCGATGCGGTTCACCAACTCCAACGCCTCGGCGAAGTTCTTCAGCTTGTATTGCTTCTCCAGATGGTGGTTGTCGATGACATTCCAGCCGTCCAGTTGCACCAACAAGGGTGCGATCTGTTCGCTGGAAAGCGGCGGTATGCCACCCTTGCATGGGACGCACTGTCGATCTGCGAGGCGAGCCATGCCCCCTCCTAACGTGTCGCAAACGCGGCGCGCAACGCTGCCGCGGCTTCGTCGATCGCTGTCTTGGCCCGGTCGATGACCGACGCCATGCCGAAGAACCCGTGGATCATCCCGTTGTAGCGTGTCAGCTGCACCGCGACACCAGCCTCGCTGAGACGCGCGGCGTACACCTCGCCTTCATCGCGCAGGGGATCGAACTCGGCGGTCTGCACGAGGGCTGGCGGCAATCCCTTCAGGCTGTGCGCACGCAACGGCGAGGCCATTGGGTTGAATCGATCTCCAGCCTCACCCACGTAGTGGTTCCAGAACCACTGCATCATATCCTTTGTCAGCAGGTAGCCGTCACCGTTGTCACGATACGAAATGGTGTCGCACGCGCCATCGATCACCGGGTAGACGAGGAGCTGAAACACCAGTCGTGGTCCGCCTCGGTCACGGGCCATCTGCGCCGTCACCGCCGTCAGGTTGCCGCCGGCACTGTCGCCGCCTACGGCGATGCGCGCGGGATCGGCGTTGATGCTGGCGGCGTTGGCGGCGACCCATTTGGTGGCGGCATAGGTGTCCTCCGGCGCCGCCGGAAACTTGTGTTCCGGTGCGAGCCGGTAGTCCACAGACACCACCACGCAACCGGCCCCGTTGGCCAGCGCCCGACATGTGCCATCCACGGTCTCCAGGTCGCCGATCACCCAGCCCCCTCCGTGAAAGAAGACCAGCGCCGGAAATGGGCCACTTCCCGCGGGCGTGTAGATGCGCACTGGCAGTGTGCCCGCGGGACCTGGGATGGTCCTGTTCTCGACCGTGGCGACGGCCGCTGGTGGCCCGAACAGACTGCCCAGTGCCTGCGCGGCCACCCGGGCGTCAGGCGGAGACAGTTCATTGAGCGGCAGCCTGCCCAGCGACTTGAACACGTCGAGCAGCCCCTGAACTTGGGGATCCAGCGGCATGGGCACCTCGCTATGCGACGCTCGCAGGCTGCAAGCCAGAAGGCAGGGGTCGTGGCAGGCTGTGGTCTCGTAACATCACCTTGCTCCAGTTCTGGCTTTCGACTTTGAACTTTTGACTTTGGACTGTCTCTAACGGTCCGGTTCCCACACTGGAAGCGTTACCCGATCGGTCAGCCGCTTGAATACCACCCGTACCTTCATTCCGAAACCCATCTCGTCGGGGCGGCAGTTCACCATGTAGCCGACGAGCCGCGGCCCCTCGTCGACCTGCACGAGCACCATGATGTGCGGCAGCAACTCGCGGAAGGCCGGTAAGAAGGGCTCGTAGCCGACGACGTACGAATAGACTTCGCCGTGCCCCGTGGCTTCGAACCACTCCAACTTTCCGCCCTTCCAATACGCGGGCTTCGGTGGCCAGTGGACAACGCCCGTGTCACGCTCCCGCTGAAGCATGAGCTTGTGCTGCCGGCAGCCGTCCCAGAAGGGCTTGGTAATCGGGTTGTCGGTCTCCGGAAGAGGGTAGTCAGGATGCAGGGACATGAGAGAGTTCAACGTCCAAGGTCCAAAGTTCAAAGTCGAGGCCAGAGCATCAGGCTGCCCTCAACACCATTGCGCTGGTGGCGACGCCGGACGCACCGGTGACCAGCGTGGCCTTGCAGTTCGGCACCTGGGCGGTCGACGTACCGCGGATCTGGCGGACCCCTTCGAGGATCAGATTGAAGCCGTGCACGTAGGCCTCCGAGAGCCCACCGCCGGAGGTCAATACCGGCAGCTCGCCCCCCAGTTCGATACGTCCGCCCTCGGTGAACGGTCCGCCTTCACCGCGCTTGCAAAAGCCGTAGTCTTCCAACCCCATGATCACCAGCGGCGTGAAGGCGTCGTAGATCTGCGCGCAGTCCATGTCCGCCGGCTGCAGCTCGGAACGCGCCCAGAGCTGCTGCGCGCACGGCACAGCGGTGGTTTGCATAGCGGGGGTGTTGTAGTTGGCAAGGTGCACGGGGTTGGGACCGGACGCCTGAGCAATCGCATGCACCAACGCCGGCTTCTGTTTGAGGTCGCGTGCGCGCTCGACTGAGGTGACGATGCAGGCCAGCGCGCCATCGGTTTCGAGGCAACAGTCGTACAAGTGCAGTGGGTAGCCGATGACCCGCGCATTCAGATACGTTTCCATATCCAGCCGCCGGCCGCGCATCATTGCATGAGGATTGCGCTGCGCGTGCTTGCGCGCCGCGATGGCGACGTTGCCGAGATGTTCGCGGGTGGTGCCGTAGTCGTGCATGTGGCGGTGTGCCCACATGCCGATCACGTCGACGGGGCGAATCAGCCCCCACGGTACGTGCAGCGCCTTGTCGTCGATCACCAACTCCCTCTCCTGCGCCCACGGTCGCGACGTCTTGGCGCCGCGGTTGCGCGCCCGATGGCAAACGACGGTGGTGGCCAGGCCGGTCACGATCGCGGCGGCGGCATGCATGATGGTGGCGCACGATGCGCCGCCACCGTAGGAGGTCTTGTCCCACCACTGCAGGTTCTGCACGCCTAGACGGCGCGCGATGGTGACCTCATGGGTGTGCTCCATCTCGAACATACACATCCCATCGACGTCCTCGGCCTGCAGACCCGCATCGCCGAGCGCCAGCTGGATCGCTTCGACTGCGGTGTCGGAGATCGGCCGGCCGATGTCCTTCGCAAAGGGCAGGTGTCCGATACCGACGATCGCCACCTTGTCCTGAATCCGCCGGAAGAGATCGCGGTCGATCGTCCCACTCATCCGCGTCTGTCTATGGGCGAATCCGCGCTCTCGGAGTCAGCCGAGCCGCGTCGCCGGGCCACGCCCGCGTGGCGGGCGGGTGGCCGCCGCTTCGCCAACATCTCAGTGCGGTTTGCAGTCGCGTGGAGATCGCGAAACGCGGTGCCAACCGCGGCGACGAGATCGGGCAGATCGGGCAACAAATCCCAGTCGGCGTTGAATCCCCAGCAGAGTCTGCCTGCATAGCTGAACAGCGCCACGCCGAGACCCTGGTACTCGAAGAGCGGCACCTGGGGATACCCTTCGAGCATCCGCGCACCGAGCAGGTACAACGGCAATTGCGGACCGGGCACGTTGGTGACGATGAGATTGTAGGGATGCAGGCGCGCCGCCAGCCGCACCCCGAGGGTCATCATTCCCGATCCCGCCAGCTCGCCGACCTCGGTGAGCGTGTCAGCTCCCAGCTCCAGCTTCGCTTCCTTCAGCGCAGCCGTTGTTTGCCGGACCACAGCGAGACGGCGGCGCGGGTCACGTTCGTGGACGGGCAGGGAAGTGATCCACGCGGACACCCGGTTGCCCGAGGTTCCGTGTTCTTGCGGTGCGCGCATGCTCACCGGCAAGACGACGCGGTAGTCCAGGTCCTTGACGCTGACACCGCGATTTATCAGGAACTGGCGCAGGCCGCCGCTCACCGTCGCGAGCACCACGTCGTTGATCGTGCCGCCGAGCCGATTCTTCACGTGCTTCACATCGTCGAGGTCCAACCGCAGCCAATCGAAGCGCCGATGCGGGCCGATGGGTTGATTGATCGGCGTTGCCGCCGGACGCCGCAGCCCGGCACCGATCATCTGCAGCGTCGCCCGGGCGCGTTGCGTGAGCTGCTCCTGCACGGCGTCGGGTTCGTCGAGAACCCGCGTGAGGCTGCGGACCAATTCGAAGGATCCGGCAACCCGCCGCGTCAGTGCGTCGCGCAGCAGATCGAGCTGGCTCGGCAGCGGGCGGGGCTTCCACCGGGGCGCTGTTTCGATCGTCGCTTCGGGGGTGGGGCTCAGCAGCACCGAGAGCAGGTCGACGCTGGCGATGCCGTCGACCATACAGTGATGCGCCTTGGTGACCAGCGCAACGCGGTCGTCCGAAAGGCCCTCGACGATCCACGCCTCCCACAGCGGCTTCCCACGGTCGAGCTGCTGCGACATGATCCGTCCGATCAGCTGCTTGAGTTGCTCGTCGTCGCCGGGAGGGGGCAGGCAGGCGTGGCGGACGTGATAGTTCAGGTTGAAATGTTGGTCGTCCACCCACACCGGGTGGTTCTCGATCGGCACGAACGCCAGGCGCTGCCGATAGCGCGGGATCCAGTGCAAGCGCGAGCCGATGTAGGTGCGGATGCGTTCGATATCGACGCCGCCGTGGTGTCGCCGTAGCGGGCCGGCCTCGAGGAGGGCGGTACCGCCAACGTGCATGTGCGCACGCTCGTTTTCAAAGACGAGGAAGGTACTATCCTGTGCCGAGAGGCGTTCAAAAGCCGGAGGCTTCATACGCAGACTCAACTTGCCGCGGATCCGCGGTTTGGGTCCGTCTACACCCGGAAGGCGGCGCCTGTAAACCCCTGAACATCGACCTGAACATTGACCGTCGCGTTGGTCACCCGCAATATAGTGAGCCGCGGTAAGGAGACGCCATGGCTGAGACCCCTTCGAGGATGGTTGCACTGGGCACGCCGGCACCGGACTTCCGTTTGCCGGACACCGACGGCGCGCTGGTCGCGCGCGACGACTTCAAGGACGCACCGGCGCTGCTGGTGATGTTCATCTGCAATCACTGTCCGTTCGTGAAGCACATTCGCAGTGGACTGGCGCGGTTCGCGCGCGACTACCAGGGACGCGGCTTGGCGACTGTGGCGATCAACTCGAACGACGTGGTTGCCTACCCCGCGGACAGTCCAGCCAACATGGCCAAGGAGAAACAGGCTGCAGGCTACGTCTTCCCGTACCTGTACGACGAGACGCAGCAGGTGGCGAAGGCCTACGATGCTGCATGCACACCGGACTTCTTCCTCTTCGATCGCGCGCGGACCCTGGTTTATCGCGGCCAATTCGACGATAGCCGCCCAGGCAACGGCCGCCCGGTCACGGGCGCCGACCTGCGTGCGGCGGCCGACGCCGTATTGGCGGGTAAGCCGGTCCCAGCGCAGCAGAAGCCGAGCATCGGCTGCAACATCAAATGGAGAGCTCGCTGATTATTGGCCAAGGGATGCGTTAGACAGCCCCCGGAAGCATCCCGATTCGACGGTTGTCCGACCCTGGGCGGCGGCATGAGCCCTGGTCGACGACGAGCATCGTTTACGTTGTCGCGATCTTCATTGACGGCATGGCGAGCAGCCCATCGCCAGCACGCCCCTCTGGTTACCCCTGGGGACCAAGATCGCAAAATACTTCCAGCCCCACACTCGCTTGGGGGAAGATGGGCTCAGATCGAGAATGGGGGCACCACGCTGTCGAGCGCGTCGCCGATTCGGGGCGACATACAACTCGGGCACGCCACGAAGGCGCGGTCGCCGACGGAAGCCTCCCGCACGGGCGACGCGGAGATGTTCAACGTGGGGCCTGAGAGGAATGGTGTCCCCGAAGCCTCCTACACGGTGGTTGCAGCAGGACGCTGATGAGACGACTTGCGAAGCCCGGAGTCGCGGCATCATGGGCGGAGGCATCTACGATTCTCTGCACGCGACGTTTGCGCGTCGCAGAGGCGTCAAACGCATCGTGACCCGCAATCCTTCTCATTTCACGCACGCGGCGCCCGACCAACGGCGGCACCCTCATGGTGACCGGCAGCACCTTCACCGGCAACGACAGATGTAGAGGGCGCCGCCGCGGCCAGCGTTATTGCCGGCGAAGATGCTGTTGGTCACGGTGACGGTGCCGCCGTCGTCGTAGATGGCACCGCCTGCGGCGATGCCTTCGCCAGCAATGGCCCCGCAATCTCCAACGGCGGCGGCACAGTCAACCTGATCAGCAGCACCTTCGCCGGGGATGCCATCTACAACAGCGGGGCAACCACTTGTGGTGAGGCCGGCAACAGCCCATGCGTCGTGGTGCTCCGGAACACGATTGTCGCTAACAGCTCCTCGGGCGGCAATTGCGCCGGGCCGATCAAGGACGGTGGTTACAACATCGATGACGGCAGAACATGCGGCTTCTGGGGCGCCGGCTGTACCATCCGCGGCGGTACGTCGTTCTGCAACACGAACCCACAACTGGACCCGGCGGGATTGCAGAACAACGGCGGACCGACGCAAACGGTGGCACTGTGCGCGGCGGCGGGGACACCTCCCGGATGCACGGCGGCGAGTCCCACGATTGACGCGGGAGATGGACCGGTCTGCGCTGGCGCGCCGGTGAACGATCTGGACCAACGCGGGTTCGCGCGTCCAGGTGCGGGCCTCACAACTTGTTCCATCGGTGCCTACGAGGCGGACGTCACAGCACCAGTGGTGTGTCCTGGCGACTGCGACGCAAGCGACGGCGTGACGGTGGATGAGATCATCACGCTGGTGAACATCGCTCTGGGCGATGAGCAACCTTCAGCGTGCCTGCACGGCGTTCCGGAGGGCGCAGCGGTGGAGATCGCGTTGATCATTCATAGCAGTGTGTCGGACTTGCACTCGGGAAGAAAATGGAAAAC
>DATKMS010000466.1:0-3394 GCA_035541735.1 Candidatus Margulisiibacteriota bacterium | reverse complement strand
CGGATTGAGGTGACATCCCGAGATGTGGCCGATAGCGAAGGCCATCGTCAGGACGGTCAGACCAAAGGCGAGCGCCACTCCCAACAGCCCGATGCCCACGTTTGGGAAGGCCGCGGCCAGCACCGCGCTACCGCACCCTCCGAGTACGAGCCAGAATGTTCCGACAAATTCTGCCGCGACACGATTTCCGAGTGCCATGCTTTTTTCCTCCTTTGTGAGCAATCAGCCCCTACACTCCGATGTCTCCACCGGCATCTTGCGCGGCCTCGGCGGCGCCAGTTGCAGTTACCGGCGCCGCCGCCCCCGGTGCAACCTTACTCCTCATCCGCCGGTGCGGGTGCCGCGCCTGTATCTGCACCCGGCGCCGCGGCCGGCGCGCTCGCCGCACCCGTGTCCGCAGCCGCAGCCGGCGTGACGGCTGGCGTTCCCGGCGTCGGCAGACCGGCCTGTTTCATGATCTCCTGTTTGACACCCTCGCTGGCACCCTTTTTCGCGGCCTCCCCCAGGTCGCCGAATTGAGCACGTGCTGGGCTGCCTGACACCATCAAGAAGCCAATGCCAAGAACGATCGCGCTGCTGACTGCTTTCATGTGTCCCTCCTTCTCGTCGCGACATCCAAGACCATGCGCCCTTGTACAAAGAACACGGCGACGCCAAAAGCCCGGATTCCTACGTGCGTAGTTCTACGTATGCACTCTGACACTGTGATCGAGGGCGCGCGCGGCCCGGATCCGATCCACAACACAGTGGGCCCCACGGGCTTTTGCGGGAAGTCGTTGCCGCCGCGGTCCTTCGTGCCCGGCCTCTGATGGCGTGGGCTTCTTGACGGCCCCCTACGGAGCCCGGCGATCCGCATCCGGCCGGGCGCGGAACAAGATCCACAGCGCGGCGGGGAGTGCCGTGAAATCCGCCAGCATCAGCACAAAAGTGCCTGTCACGAAGCGGCGGAATGCTTCCACCTCAGCGGCTGTGGGCTCGAACCAGGCCTTGGCGCGCCGGAACACCGAGAGGGCGGAGTTGGCGGTGACATGCGGGACCGCACGGAGCGCGCTCTATGTACCACCGCCGCGCGATGATGAATGAGAAGATCCGCGACAGCCGTCCCATCTGCATGCGCTCGTTCCACAGGACGTGCAGCAACGGCTGTGCCTGGACAGGTATTGGTCATGCGCAGCATGCCCCAGATCCCTTCAAGCGGCGAATTCTCACCCGTGAGAATCGTCCTCTCTCCGATGCGGGTGCGGCCCTGCCGCAGTTCATCCAATTCCGGGTACGGCCGCCGGCGGCGCTGTCTCCCGTCTTTTGCGTGCGCTCCGATAGACTTCGGTGTCGGGTGTCTGCCATAAATTCCCCGACCTCGTATGAAGGTACGGGACGATTCGATGCGGGACCAGTTCCTCAACCAGACTGGACTGTACCTTGTCGTAATAGCCAACATGGTGGCGCTGTGTGGAGCGGTTGCGGCGGAACCGACTCCCAGCTCTGTTCCAACGCCTAGCCTGGAAATGCCTCCCGGCCCCCCTTCAAAAACGGAATCCGAACCAAGCGAGTTGCAAACGCCCGCGGGGGCCGCCCCTCAGGAGAGCGAAAAGGGCTGGCAACTCCCGCCGCGCGTGCCGCGGCCGGACTTCATCAATCGTCGGCCGTTCATTCCGGACTTTCTGCTCAAGGACAAGCGCGAGGGGCGGTTCATCACGGCCGTGCCTGGGACCAGCAGGCCGGGTTCACCCTTGGCGTGGTCGGCTTCCTTTTCAATAACGGCACGAAGGACGATCCGTTCTTCCGCACCACGCCCTATCGGCAGCAGATTTCCGTGACCGCCGTGGGGGCCCTCAGTGGCCTCCAGCGGTATGGCGCGACGCTCGATCAGCCGAATATCTTTGACAGCCCGTACCGTCTTCTGGCGGCGGTGCAGTACAAGATCGACCCGCTGAACAACTACTTCGGTATCGGGAGCGCGACGCTGCAGGATTTCAACTTTCCCGGCGCGCCGGGACAGTCCTTCAGAACCTACAACGGCTACCAGAACGCCCTGCGCCAGGAAGTCAACGGCTTCGCCTACACGAAGTACGATCTGTACGAGACGCGCGAGACCGCCTTCGACGTGGCGGTGGAGCGTGATCTGTTCGGCGGCATCGTGCGGCCGTTGGGTCGGGGTCGGCGTGCGGTACACCGACCTGCGCGATTTCACCGGCTCCAGGGTCGACGCCGAAAACTCCTCGGGCGATGACGTCAGAGCGACCGAGCAGCCAACGCGGATGCACACCGACTGCCAGGCGGGGGTGATCACCGGCTGCAGCGGAGGGTTCGACAACGTCCTCAAGCTCGGTCTGAGTCTGGACACGCTCGACTTCGAGCCCGACCCGTACTCCGGCGTGCTGGCGCAGGCCGTGGCCGAGCTCTCTGCAAAGGCGCTGGGGTCTGACTTCGACTACCAGCGCGTGACGGTCTCGACCTCAGGATATAAGATGGTGTTCCCCAACGTAGCGCGGCTCGTGTTGGCGGGCCGCGCCCTGTACTCGATGCAGTTCGGCAACGTGCCCTTCTTCAGGGTGCCGACGCTGGCGTTCGACACGGGCGACCGGCGCGGGCTCGGCGGGTTCGAGACGATGCGTGGCTTCGTGGATCGACGCTTCGTCGGCGACTCGGCCGTGCTGGTGAACGCGGAGTTACGCTGGAGCATCTTCGAGGGCGGGTACGTCTGGGGCCAACACTTGCGGCCGATGCTGGCCCCGTTCGTCGACGCCGGCCGCGTCTTCGACGGCACGCAGCTGCGATTCGACAACTGGCGCGCCGACTACGGCATCGGCTTGCGTCTGATCTGGAACCTCGTCACCACCGTCAGCTTCGACTACGGTATCAGCAGCGAGGGGCAGATCTTCCAAATGGCTCTCGGATACGCGTTCTGAGCGTGATCTGACAACCGCTCACTGGAGATGATGAGATCATGACGTCGGACGAATCACGCTGGGCGCGGATGAAGCCGGGTACGATCACCATCGATGGCGACCGGGTCGCCTACCGAGTCGCCGGCAAGGGGCCGGTGCTGCTGCTCGTGCACGGCCTGGCCGGCAACTCACTGACGTGGAGATACGTCATGCCGGCGCTGGCCAAGCGGTTCACAGTCCTGGCCCCCGATCTGCTTGGGCAGGGCCAGTCAGACAAACCCCGTAGCGAGTACTCGCTCGGTGCGCATGCCAACACGCTGCACGACCTGATGGACACCCTCGGGCACAAGCGGGCCACTGTCGTCGGCCAGTCGCTCGGGGGCGGCGTGGCCATGCAGTTTGCGTATCAGTTCCCGGAGCGCTGCGAGCGCTTGGTCCTGGTGGACAGCGGTGGACTGGGCCGCGATGTCACGTTCTACCTCCGGATGCTGACCGTGCCCGGATTC
>DATKMS010000465.1:0-7826 GCA_035541735.1 Candidatus Margulisiibacteriota bacterium | reverse complement strand
TGCGGCCCGACAGCAGTCGCACCGTAGTGCCGCGATACTCCAGCAGTTGCAACAACTCGCCCAACACGGCCGCCGTATCGCAGCGGTTTATCTCATCCAACACCAACACGTGTCGGGCGTTGGCGTCGTAATCCTTCAGCCCCGCGACCCACTCCAGGAAGAATCCCAGCCGCGATTCGAACGCCAACAATCCGTCCGTGGAAACTGGCTTGAGTCCCTCAAAGAAATCTTCGTAAGCCCAGTTCGCGTGCATGTACAGAACGTCAAAGCTGCCTTGCGATTGGCCTTGGCGTTGGCGGACGAAATAGCGGGCGAACTGTCGCGCGACGTACGTCTTGGATGTACCGGGTGGACCGACGAGGACAGCCTGCTGCTTGGCCCAAAGAGCGTCTTGCAGCTCGTTGAAAAACTCCTCGCAGAGCGCCGTGAGTTCCGCGAGTTCCCGAATCGTTTTCGGGGCACTTTCGTCGACGTCGTTCTCATCGTCCGGTTCAGCAACGGGCGCAGGGGGTCCGACTGTCTCCCAACGGCCTGTCATGGCGCCATCGAAGAAGGGCCACGTCCATGTGAAGTACTCTCCGATCTCGTCGACTAGCTTCTCGGCGTGGTCGGGCAGCGTCTGGAGCGGGTACTCGCGGACGATGCCTATGTTCGTCAACTTACCGTCCATGCCCAATGTGTTGTCTGCAGCCTTTGCCAGCCGGTCGGCAAACACCGCTGGCGACAACTCCAGTATGGTGTCGCCCGCAAACAGCCGCACAATCGTATTGGACGGTGCACCACGAACGTAATCGGCGACGCCATGCCGATTGGCAGCCATCGCCGTCAGCAGCCGCTCCATGTATTGCCCACAGTAGTTGCCCATCGACAAGCCGTAACGCCAAACGCAATCGCCACCGAGCAAACGCACGAACAACTGTACTGATTTCGTCTTGCTGCCGGCCGCCGGATCGTAGAATGCGAACCAGTAATGATCGTGGTAGCCGCCTTTGCCGTAGTCATTTTTCTTTAGGATAGACAAGTGCCGTTTGCCACCGGCCACAACGGGGCTCAGTCGTTGGATATACCGCCTCCGCAACTGATCGACGATTGCCTGACTCGGATCGCGCAGGACGTGTTCGTAGCGCCGCTTGTTTCGCTCGTGCCATGGACCGTCCTCGATGTGCTGGGGCAATTCCATCACAAACGCCACAGTCTGGTCCGTGAAGCCGGGACTCGCCTCGTCGTCGCCGCCACCGTCATTGGTCACCACTTCGTCAGCTTCACCGTCGACGGCCTCTTCGTCCTCCGAGGCCAGCCGCTGTTGCCTGATGTTGTCGTCTGTCTTGATCGCCTCCAGCAACTTCGCCCGCTCAGCTTCAGTCAGCTCTGCTCGCGTGTAGTACGGTGCGAAGCTTGGCGCACCAGGTGCGTGCTTCAACTGATGATCTTCGGGTGATATCAAAACGGTCTTCCTACCGGTGACAGGATCTTTCGGCAGGAATTCCACGGCGGCAAAAAAGACATCTTCCGGGACGGCCCAGGCATGTAGTACGCCATTGTCCATGTCCCAGTGAACCAACAGATTCACGGCAGGTTGTTCTCGTGCAAGCGAATGCAACTCTTCCCCCACCGACGGGATCAGGTTTGTCCAAAACTGGTCAGCGATCCTTGAGTTGCGAAGTCCAATGAGGCCGCCGTTCCAAGAAATGAATGAATGATGCTTGTGCTGCGGCGCCTTGCCACTTTGGGCTAGGCGATGACATGCCAGCATCGCCATGCAGCGGCCAGCATTCCTTCGCCGTTGCTCGTCGACCCTCATCGGCGGCAGCGTCGTCGGAGACTGTCGAAGCAGACTCAGAATCTGTTCAGAATACTCGGCATGGCTCATGGCGTTACAATATACACCCGTGCTGACCCGCTGCCTATCAAGTCGAAGTCAAGCCGCGTGCGCGCTCAACGACCTGAATGCACTGCCAGTGGTTAAGCGTCGCGACGCTCGAAGAGGGGAAGCTGTGGACCCTGTGTTGCCCCCTCCGACGCGGGTGCGCCCGTCGAAACGATCACCCCGCCTTGCGGAACATCTCGTACCGCTCCTCCAACAGATCTGACCGTGGGCGCAAGCGCTGGTCACGTGGCAGGTGGATCAGCTGGCCGGCGATCTCTTGCAGGCCGTGCCGGAGCATCGGACCGTCGATCTCTTCCAGAATGTCGCGCCGGACTTCGATGACGTGGTCGGGTCGCACGCCGAGGATGCACGCGTCGAAGGCCGCGTGGTGCAGCTTGCAGAGGGCGAGTCCGTTGGGAACGATCGGCTCGCCGCGCGGGTGTCCATCGGGAAGGATGTGCGCGGCTTCGAGGAGCTCACGGTGACGCAAACCGGCAGATCGCACACGTCTCACGATACGCGTTGAGCACGCGCGTGCGGAAGGTGGTCTGGTGCAAGCGGCGCACGGTCAGCGTTGTGACGTAACTCCGGCGGGCCTCGGCGATCTGGTCCGCCGGTGCCGCCGAGGTCAGGAGACCGAGTTGGCGATCGTCGATGGCAACCTCGAAGGTCAGTGCCGACGGATCATCGCCGACGATGAACACCGGCCAGACGGGCATGTACTCGTCTTTCACAACACCGTAGAGATAGATGAGCGGCACGCGCCGCTGCACCGCCAGCCGCAACCCGACGTTGTCGCGGTGGCGTGGATCGGTGCCGCGATAGCGGTAGCTGAGGAGTCCCTGCTCATCGAGCCCGTCGTCGTAGGGCCGCGGCTCCCCCTGGCGTACTGGCGCAGTGGCAATGCTGATCGGCATGTCGGGCAGGACCGCCGGCTTGAAAATCCCCTGCCGCCCAATCAAACGGCACGCGCTTGCCGTCGAACACGAATCCCGACGAAAGGATCGACCATTGGAGAACCTCACCGTGAAGCGCCGTCTGTTCGCTGAGAAACTCGAACGCCCGCAGGCGAACTTGGCGATCGAGAGCGTCGGCCGACATGGTGGCGGCGATCAGACAACCGGACCGGCGTCGAAGTCAACCGCGGCACCTCGGCTGCAATAGCGCCACCTCCGCACGGAGACGTTGCCGGCGCTGGTTGGAACGAGCGGCGATCGGGCCGCGATCTGGTAGACCGCTCCCCCCCTGCTGCGCGAGCTGACGGTACCAGGAAGCCGACTTTCTTCCGTCTACAGCGGCAGATTCCCGGTCGCCGCCCGCGTCGATTTGTCCTTCTTGTAAGCGTCGATGGTGCGCTGGGCGATGCGCCACTGGTGCACCTCGTCGGCACCGTCGGCGAAGCGTGCCCAGCGGGCCTGCTGGGCCATGCGCGCCAGCGGCGTATCGAGCGAGTAGCCGAGCGCGCCGTGCACCTGGATGGCGCGGTCGATGATGCGGTTGAGCGAGTTCGCGACGAAGTGCTTGGCCATCGACACCTCGCTGCGGAAGTCCTCCTTGCGATCGATCTTGTAAGCGGCGTGCAGTACCATCAGCTTGCACTGGTATAGCTCCATCGCCGAGTCGGCGATCAGCCATTGGATGCCTTGCTTCTCGGCGAGCAGCGAGCCGTGCGCGTAGCGGTTGAGCGCGCGGTCGACCATCATGTCGAGCGCCACCTCGGCCTGGCCGATCCAGCGCATGCAGTGCGCCAGGCGCGCCGGACCCAGCCGTGCCTGGCCGAGCAGATGTCCCTGGCCGCGGCCGCCGAGCATGTTTGCCTTCGGCACGCGGAGATTCTCGATGCGGATCTCGGCGTGATTGTGGTGCCCAGCCATCGTCAAGACGTCGCGCACGACACTCCATCCCGGCGCCGGCAGGTCGACGAGGAAGGCGGAGTTCGCCGCCTGCGGAATCTCCGGGTGGTCCTCCGTACGCGCGATCAGGATGGCGAACTTGGCGCCGCTGGCGCCGGAGATGAACCATTTGTGTCCGTTGACGACCCACGAATCGCCATCGAGCACGGCGCGTGTCTGGATGAGCGTCGGATCCGAACCGGCGACCTCCGGCTCGGTCATCGCAAAGCACGAGCGCACGACGCCTTCGCACAGTGGCCGCAGGTATTTCTCCTTCTGCGCGTCGTTGGCCCAGTGCAGCAGGGTGTGCATGTTGCCCTCGTCGGGTGCCTGCGCGTTCAGCGCGTACGGTCCGAACCCCGACTTCGCCGCTTCCGCCGACACGGCCGCCATGGCGACGTGTCCGAGGCCCATACCGCCGAACTCCTTCGGCATGTGCGGCAGCCACAGACCCCAGTCCTTGGCGGCGACGCGCATTTCGATGATCGATTGGATGAGGAAGCGGCGGTCGTTCTCACGTTCGGCGATGCGCGCCTCAGCGGGGCGCACGACCTCGGCGATGAAGCGCCGGACCTTCAGTCGCAGTTCATCGATCTCTGGGGGGAAGCTGAAGTCAATTGCCATGGCAGCATCCTTTCGCGTCTGACAACGTGCAGGGCTCACGATCAATGCCGCTGCGCGAGTTCCGAATCAAGCGGCAGTGATGCCGTGGGGCGCTTTGCTTCGGCAGCGGCCACTGCCGATGCACGGACTATTGCGGCCCAACCGACCAGCGCTGCTGGTTCGGTTCTAGGGATGAACGGCCATCCGATTGGGCACACCAATTCGGACGCCCAACACGAGTGGGACCTGCGGCGAGCACGCGTTCCAGCCGCACTTCAGCCGAGCAGCTTCTCGACGGCACTCGCCACTTCTTCGGACACCGGTGCCGTTGGCGGCGCAAAGCGCGCCGCCACGTTGCCGCGGCGATCGATGAGGAACTTGGCAAAGTTCCAGACGATATCACCCGGGCCGTCGGGCTGCGTCGGCTGCGCAGTCAGGTACGCGTAGAGCGGGTGGCGCGTGGGGCCGTTGACGTCGATCTTGGCGAACATCGGAAACGTCACCCCGTAGCGCGTCTCGCAGAACTGCTTGATCTGCCCTTCGGTGCCGGGCTCCTGCGACCCGAACTGGTTGCAGGGAAAGCCCAGCACGACCAGCCCGCGGTCGCGGAAGTTCTCGTACAGTTCCTGCAGCCCGGCGTAATGCGGTGTGAGGCCGCATTGCGAGGCCACGTTCACCACCAGCAGCACCTTGCCGGCGTAGTCGCGCAACGGCTGCTCCGCTCCATCGATCGTTCGTGCCGTGTAATCGTAGATTGTCATACTACGCGCTTGGCAGAAGAGCGCGGCTGATGCAACCGGGCCTGCGCGCCCCACACCCGCTGGTGTTGCCTCCCTGGCTCGACGGCCGCTGCGCCAGAACGTATCATCGCGCTCACGGCAACGCCGCGACCGATGGCTCTGGTAAATCCACGCCGCCACCTTCCCTTCTGGGCTTGCATCGTGCTGAGCACGGCGAGCCCCGCCGTGGCGGCCATGATTCTCTGGGCCATGGGGCGCGCACCCTATTACCAGTCGGGTCCGATCACGCTGTGGTACGGCGACGCGTGGGGACCGCAGAACTCGCAACAATTGACCGATCCATATACGTTCACCCACGTCACGCACGGCATCTTGCTCTACTGGCTCCTGCATCTGGTGGCGCGGCGAGTACCGGTCCGCGCGCGTGGCGCGCTGGCCATGTGCATCGAGTCCGCGTGGGAAGTCTTCGAAAACACCGCCATGGTCATCAACCGCTATCGCGCGGCGACCATGGCGCTGGGCTACTACGGTGACAGCGTCCTCAACTCGATGGGTGACATCCTGGCGTGCGCCGTCGGGTTCCTGATTGCGGCATGCCTGCCGACACGTGCGACCGTCATCCTGGTGCTCGCGTTGGAGGTGACGCTCGCGCTGTGGATTCGCGACAGTCTGCTGCTCAATGTGGTAATGCTCATCTATCCGATCGCGGCCGTGAAGACCTGGCAACTCCGGGCGGCGGCGATCACAAGCACGGTCGCACCCGGCACAATTCGTCCCGCGGGCGCGGCCTGAGCCCCCTCACCGCGTGGCACGCCCGCTTTCGTTGATCATGGCGCGGATCGTTTCCATCCGTCCGCGCACTTCAGGAAGCGCGTCGAGCTGGCTGGTCTCGGTGGGCAAGCGGTATCGCCAGTTGTGGCTATTGGTGGTTGCCGGCGTGTTGATGCGCTCGCGCCAACCGAAGAGGTCTTGGATGGGCAGGATCGTGAGCACGGAACCCGCATGGTAGAGACGCCGGAGCACTGCCAAGTGCAGCTCCGGCGTCTCCAACGAGTGCGTCTCATTCCTTTTCACTTCAGGCTCGGCCAGATGCAGCATGTCGAGGAGCGCGGCGCGCTCGTTGCCCGGGACACCCTCCAACCAGGGCACCAGCGTGTCGGTATCGTGTGTTCCGCTGGTGGCGACGGACAGCGGTGCATATGAGCGCGGGTCGATGAAGGCCTCCCCGTTGCGTTCCCAGCGCAGAACCTTGTAGCCCGGGATTTGGAGCCCTGTCAGACAGTCACGCACCCAGTCGGGAACCGTACCGAGATCTTCGGCGATCACGGTGCTGGCACCCGCCTCCTCGATGACAGCGGAAAGCAAGTCGTGTCCCTGAGCGACCTGCGCGGGCTGCTCAGGCGGTACGAAGCCTGCGGTGCCGTTCGCCGACACTGGAATGGCGTAGGTGCGGAAGAGACCGACGGCGTGATCGATGCGGAAGAGATCGAAGAGCTCACCGCCCTGCCGGGCGCGCTGCCGCCACCATTGGTAACCGCAGGCGCGCATCGCCGCCCAATTGTACAGTGGCAGACCCCACGCCTGACCGGTGGCACTGAATGCGTCCGGCGGTGCACCCGCCGAGCTGTGCAGATCGAACAGCTCCGGGTGCGCCCAGACGTCGGCGCTGTCACGTCCGCAGACAAACGACAAGTCTCCTTTGATGAGAACGCCGCGGCGCCGTGCGTGTTCGCGCACTGCGCTCCATTGTTCGGCTGCAATCCACTGCAGATATTGGAAGAACCGGATGCGATGCTCCAACCCGGACGCGGCGTGTTGCAGCGCCGGCGCATCGCCGTTGCGCAGCGGTTCCGGCCACGTTTCCCAGCTGATCCACCGGTGCCGTTCCTTGAGAGCGCGAAACAGCGCGTAGTGATCCAGCCACCATGCATGGTGGCGGCGAAAGCTTTCGAACGCGGCGCAGCGGTCGTTTGATGCCGGCAGATTCTGGAAGGCGGCGAAGCCAAGATCCAGGAGTTGCAGCTTCAACGCATAGACGCCGCGGCGTTGGCGCTGCGGCGAGTGTCGCCAGCGGCGGATCTGTCGACGCACCCGCAGTGTGCGGAGAAACTCCTGCGCGGCGCCGCTGCGCTCGACCTCCGGCACCTGCCATACCGAGATGTATGCCGGGTCGAGCGCGAACGCAGTCAGCGTGTTGTAGGGACTGGCCTCCCCGATCGCCGTCTCATTGATCGGGAGGAGTTGAATGACGCGCTGATCCCACCGGTCCATCCAATCGATGAATGGGAGGAGGTCGAGGATCTCGCCCGTACCGAGATCGTGCGGGCCGCGCAACGCAAACAACGGCAGCGCGACACCGGCGGCGCGTGTGAACTGTTGAGATGCGGACACGAGCAGAGGGACCGTGTCGATCAGGACACAATAATCTCCGGCTCCAGCCGGATCTCGCTGTTGAGAGAGTTCGAGATATAGCAGTTCCTCTCGGCCATCTTGACGAGGCGTTCCACCTTGCTGCGATCCACCTCGGGGCCGATGGTGATACGTGGCTTCACCAGGATGCGAGTGATCACTGGGCCGCGTCCCTCCACCCGTTCGAGGGCGCCGGTTGCCGCGGCCGTGTACGCTTTCACGGGCACCTTCGAGTTCTTCGCAATCGTGAAGAAGGTCAGCATGACGCAAGCGTTTACCGCCGCTACACAGAGATGCTCGGGCGACCAGACGTCA
>DATKMS010000464.1:0-4470 GCA_035541735.1 Candidatus Margulisiibacteriota bacterium | reverse complement strand
CGACGAGGCCTTCGAACTGCGGCAGAAGATCGCACGCGACTACGAAGCGCAGGGGTTCCCCGCATATCAGTCGTGGATCATCAGACCGGACCCGAGTGAAGAACACGCCGCGAACGAGCTTGCCGCTCGCGGCTATCTGGAAAACTTCGCGCTCGGCGGGCAGAGGCGACTCACTGCTGGCGGCCAACGTTGGATCATGGAGAACCGCACCCCATGACGACGTGGGCGATGGTTGCCGGGGAGTGGACGCACGACGGCGAGCCGCAGCGGTCTGAGCGTTCAGGTGCCCACGCGCCACGACCGCCGGCTCGCTCCCAGGAGGATCCACCGGGCACCATGCACCTCGCGACACGTCGCGTGGCCGCGCGCGTCGCAGTGAGCGTCTCGCGCGGCGGCAGCCTGTTCTGGAACATCGAGTGTCGCGCGGATGAGCGCGACTTTCTCTGCCTGCGTCCAGCCCATCCACTCGTCCGGCGTGACCTTCACGGGCACGAGCAGGCTCTCGCCTAAGAAGTGCAGCTCGGATGCATTTGGGTAGCGCCTCGCTAGCTCGTCGCGGCCCGGCAACAGGTCATCACCGACGAGCACCATCACTGGCTCGGGGACGTTGAACACGAACACCGCCGGATACGTCGCACCGTCCGCGTCGAACGTGCAGCGCCAGAGACCGAGCTTCACCAATCGGAATGGTACAGCGGCGCGGAGGAGCCGCTCGACTGAGGCATCGGGACCGGCGTCGGAGGGACATCTCACTCAGAGCGGAAAGTCGTGACGGCCCCGTCACCTTTGACAGTGGTCATCTCAGTACGCGCAGGCCTCGATGCGCAAGGTCAGCGCCTGGCTTCACTCGCGGAAGGACGGGTGCGTCTTCGGAAGCTCGCCCACAATGTACCGACCAACGAAGGCTGCGCCGGGGAAGGCCGCCAGCATCGACCGCGTCTCCATCTCCGTGAGTGCGTGGTCCACCAATCAGCTCGGCAAGGGCATCCGCCATCACGTAGCAAGCATGTCGGCCCAAAACGTTCGTGAGTTCTTCTGTCACGCCGGTCTTGCTCTTGCCGTCGCCTTCAACGACGTCGAGGGCGTGAGGACCCTTCTTCTACATCTGGCGCTCGCCCGTGCTGTACCTCGTGACCCGCTGCCGCGACTGCGGTCGCGAGGTGTGAATCGGCTGGGCGCTCTTGTTCGACGTGTGCAAGCGCGTGCGCGGCGGTGGCGAGACCCATCGGCTCGTGCCGTGGCGCTGTTCCGCGGGGCGTGAGTCGCCGTCGTTCGCGCTAGTTCATGCGGCGTGACCGCATGGGGGCACCCCCGAACGAAACACCAACGAACCGCGAACGAACCGTCCAGAACTGACCAACGAAACATCAACGGAATCTGGGAGTCGCTCCGAAGCCGGCTACAGACCCGCCATGCGCCACGTCTTGCGCGGCGGCAGAGCGAACCTACGTTGCCGGCGTGGGGACCGAAGGGCCGCGAAAGATTCGGCAGATCCTGAGGGTGATCGCCGAAAAGGGCGGTACGGCCGACGCGACCAGCATTGCGCGAGGGGTTTGGCCCGACAGTCCGTTCTGGTCCGTGCTGGGCAAGAGGCCTGGAAGGAGCGGACGCAGGGAGCTCGGCGCAAGACTCACGGGCGCTATGTCAGGCATTCTTGGACGGCTCGAGACGCTGAAGGTCGTGCGTCGTCTCGGCAATGGGTGGTGGGCCATCACGCCGAGCGGCCTGGCGTACTTGCAGAGTCCGGAAAAGCCCCTCGGCGCTTGGCCTAGCCCCGCGCCACGGCTGCCGCCATGGCCTTGGCCGCCCGGAACGCGAGTGAACGTGCTCGCGTCAGACTGCCGGTTCTATCCGGCAACCGTCGTTGAGTGCCGCTACGACGGCTGGGTCTGCGTGCAGTGCGAGGGCACTGGGTTCTGGCAGTGGGTCGCGGCGACCTTGGTTGCGGCTGCGTAGCGGTGAGGAGCAACCACGCGATGCGACTGGGCATTGAGGTTCGATCCGTTACGAGCATGCCGGCGCCCGCAGTCAGGACTTGTGCGAAACAGCATGTCTTCCGGGTTGATTGTGCACGCGCGCGCGATAGAACAAGGGTCGGCGATGCACGTGGATGACGCGGACACGCTGCGCTGGACTCAGACACTCGTCGCTCAGACGACGGATGACGCACTCGGTGCGGTGCTCTTCAGTCTCGCACGAGAGTGTGATGGGCCCGCCCCCGCGCTTGCCCGCGTCCAGAGCGTCCTGTCGACCATGGAGCACGATCTCGCGGCGCTCATCGCAGCGGCGGTGCAGGTCAAAGCCGATGCAGAAACGTGCTGGCGCGGTTTGAGCGAGATCGCGCAGCAGTCGCCTCACGACCTTTGGACGGCACTGGACACATTGCAGCGAGCGGCAGTGCGTTCGGTCGATCTCGACCAACGCGTCGCGCGCTGGCAGACGGTGGTTGGGCAGGTGCGCACCGCCAAGCTGGCGCTCGAGGCAGTGGCCGCTCGCCAGACGGCTCCCTGCCCTCAGGCCTGGGACCACCTGTGCACGACGATGTCCGACGCCATGGTGGAGGGCTCGGCCCTGCGCCGGCAGCTCGAGTCGGTGCTCATCGAGGCGCAGCGCCAGACCGATCCCGAAGCGCAGGGGCGCGCTCTCGACTCAGGCCTGGAGCGCGTGCTGCGGGCACGCCTTGGTGTGGAAGACGCCTTGACGCTCCCACCCAACCTTTCGGCCGCTGGCAGCGATCGCGAACCGCCGCGCATGTCGCGCCCGCGGGCGCCGCGCAGACGAAAGCGACCGCCGGGCAAACCGGCAGCGACCGGGGTTGACGCGCCACCAGAGCCTCCACCGCCACCCGCAGGCCCGTATTACAACTCCGCCCAGGCGGCCGCGTACCTCGGCTACCGCAACGCGTCGGCGATTCGCAAGGCTGTCCACGACAAGCGCCTCTGGCCAACCGGACGTCGAGGTGGCAAGGGGACGCACCTCTTTACACGCGCCGAACTCGACCGCTTTGCGCACGGGGACGGGCCATCTACGCTGATAGCGGATCGTCCAGGTGCGCCTCCCGAAGGAGATGCACATGGACCAGAAGACAGAAGCGAAGTGGAAGAAGCAGTGGAATCACTGGGTAGCCAAGACCGAGGAGCCGGGGATCTACCGGCTGAAGAAAGGAGGACTGCTGGTTCGGGCCAGGGCAAAGAGGCCGGACGGCACGCTGCAGCCGATCAAGAAGGTGCTACCGGACGCGGATCTGGCCGCCGCGCGCGAGTGGCTGCAGCAGGAGAAGGCGCGCATCCGCGCCGGAGGAGCGGCCTCAGTGCCGAATCAAAAGACGCGCTTCTCGAAATTCGCCGCCTCGCACTTCAAGGCGAAGGTGACGATGCGCGAGATCAAGAGCGCGCGCTCGAGGGAACGCTGGGCGGTGACGCTCGAGCACCTCATCGAGGGAACCCAAGGCGTCCGAGGGTTCGGTGACATGTACATCGAGGACATCAGGCCACCGCACATCCTTAACTGGAAGATGGGCATCTCGCGGCTCATCGCCCAGGAGCTCTATGCGCCTACCACCTGCAACGGATGGTGGAGCATTTTCTGCGTCATCATGCGGGCAGCCAAGCGCGAGCTCGGCTTGCCCACGGATCCGACCGACGGGATCCGCGGCTTCGACACGTCCGAGCACGAAACGTACAGCGAGGAGCAGCCAAATGCGTTGCCGCCCGAGCGCGTCGGCGAGTTCCTCGAAGCGATGCGCAGCGAGTTCCCGCAGTACTACGCCATGACTTACTTGGGCTTTGCCACGGGCCCTCGGCCCTCTTCAATGCGGCCGCTTCGTCGGAGCGGCCCGACGCCCGATGTCCGCTGGGACGAGGGCGTCATTCTGGTGCGGCGTTCGCACAGCTTGGGCGATGAGGTGATGAACACGACCAAAACCAACCTGCGTCAGCGCATCCACGTGCCCGCGGAGGTGATGGCCGTTCTCCGATGGCACGTAGAAACGCAGCTCAAGACGCCCGAGCAGCAGGCGAGCGAGCTTCTTTTTCCCGCGCAGGACGGCGGGTACCTGAACGAGCACTGCCTTCGCGAGCCCTTCAGGATCGTGGGGGAGCTTATCGGTCTACCGTTCCGCTTCACGCCGCGAGGCATGAGGCGGACGTTCAACGACTTGGCGCGCGTGGCCAACGTCGAGTCCTTGGTCACGCGCTCTATCAGCGGGCACGCGACCGAGCAGATGCGCGCTCACTACTCGACGGTGCAACCGACCGAGCAGCGAGCGAGCATCGGGCGGATGTTGCAGCTCGTGAAGAAGACCACGGCGGACGATGACGCACCGCCTCGTGGTCCCAGTGGTGGTCCTACCGGCTCCGGTGGTCCCACGCCGTCTCGCGACCGGCTGCACTGATCGCGATTTTCGGGGCCGTTCTTATGCTTTCTTTGTAGGCGCGATAGGTTTCGAACCTACGACCCCTACCGTGTCAA
>DATKMS010000463.1:0-18216 GCA_035541735.1 Candidatus Margulisiibacteriota bacterium | reverse complement strand
AGTCAAGACGCGGTCGATCTCTCGAAAGGCAGTCTGGGGATCGTTGAGTACGGTCGCGGCGACCGTGAGCTGCTCGAACACCTTGAGCTGCGTGTCGAAGTCGCGCACGCGGTGGTGAAGCAGGGGATTCTTCACCCGCTCGCCGGTGCCCGGCGCACCGCTGATGACGACGACCGGCGACTTCTCCGCGAAGGCCTGTGCCGTGGTGTTCGCGACCTTCAGGCCTCCGACGCAGTACGTGATGCAGACGGCACCCAGGCCACCCAGCCGCGCGTACGCGTCGGCGGCGAAGCCGGCGCCTTGCTCGTCGCAGGTGTTGATCACCTGCAGAGGGCTCTGCTCCAACTCGTGCAGGAAGCTGAGGACGTAGTCGCCGGGTACGCCGAATACATGGCGGACGCCGCCGGCGTACAGCCGCTCGATGAGGTACTTCGCAATTGACTGCCCGTCGTCCATGTTTGCATGCCTCGGCTATCATCCATGCTGCCTCCGCGCCGCCAGCCTGCCAAGCGGCGAAGGTTGACGTGGCCGCATCCCTGCGATGCACCCAAGCGCCAATACTCCGCCTGAGTACCGTAAAGAATCATTCATTCCTGGACACATTGACTTTGCCGTTGAAAGCGGGTTAGGAACTCCGCGGCATTTGACGATCCAGCGTGCTGGGTTCCCCAAGATAGGCCGAAGAGGGGCCGCGAATGAAGGGGACATTGGGTCACTCAACCAGCGGATGGTTGCACCGCGCCAAGACGACGATACGCACCAGCGTGATTGCGCTCTTGGTGCTCGCACCGCCATTTGGTGCCACGGCGGGTATCATGGACGCGCCGACCGAGACGCCGAGCGCCACCTCCACTCCGACTGCGACGCCGTCAGAGACCGCGACGGATACCCCAACGCCAACCGTGACGAACACTGAGTCTCCGTCCGCGACCCCTACAGACACGGAGACCGCGACAGCCACTGCAAGCTCCACTCAGACGCCATCCCCAACCAGCACGCCGACGCCGACGGAGACCGCCACTGCCACCGGCACGGCGACGACTACGCCGACGACGACCGCGACGCTGTCACCAACCGAGACTCAAACCGCAACGCCGTCCCCCAGCGACACCCCGACGGGCACCGCGACAGCGACACCAACGCTCACCCCGACCCAGACGCCGACCGACACCCCATCCGCTTCTCCAACTGCCAGCCCGACGTCGACACAGACCGCAACGCCGACGACAACAGCGACCGCAACGCCGACCAAGACTGCCACGGCGACACCGAGCGCGACGGCGACGGTCAGCAACACAGCCACGGCAACCGGCACGTCGACGCCAACGGCGACGTCCACCCTGACTTCTACAGCGACAGCGAGTGTGACCAGCACTCACACGCCAACCGCGACGGTGACTGGCACCGCGACAGCAACCTCGACCGCCACCCGAACACCCACAACGACGGCCACCCCAAGCGCTAGCGCCACCCCCACCACGACGCAGACCTCCAGTCCCACACCAACGCCAACGCGGACCAGCACACTCACGCGGACACCGACGTCGACGGCAACCCCCACCACTACACGGACCAACACGCCGACGTCGACGGTCACGCGGACACCCACAACGACAGCAACCCCGACCGCCACCCGAACCGACACGCGCACATCGACGGTGACGCCGACGCGCACGCCGACGCCGACGGCAACCCGTACGCCGACGGTGACCAGCACCCGCACTGCGACTCATACCGCAACGCCGACGCCAACGCGCACGCCAACAGCCACGCCCACAGCGACGTTCACGGTCACCGCGACCCCCACGGCAACCTCTACGCCGACGCGTACGCCGACTGTCACCGTGACGCCGACAAACACGCGCACGCCAACACCAACAGGTACAGCCACGGTGACGCGGACGGCGACCCGTACGCAAACTGCGACGCCAACGCAGACCGCAACCCGGACGCCGACGGCAACTCGAACCCCTACGGTGACGCGGACGGCAACGCGAACCGCAACCAGCACGCGGACGCCGACCAATACGCTGACGGCGACCTCCACCCGTACGCCGACGGTGACGCGCACGGCCACGGTGACGCAGACGCCAAGTCGGACGCCGTCGAGCACGGTCACGCCGACGCCGACCTTTACGCCAACGGTGACACCCACGGGAACGGTGACGCCACCGCCGACAGACACCGCCACCCCATCGCCAAGCCCCACCGCCACCCGAACGCCAACCGCGGTGGCGACGGACACCGCCACACCGACGCCGACCGCTACACCGACCGCAACGAACACCGCGACGCTCGTGCCGACGCCAAGCGCCACCCCGACGGTGACGCCCACAGCGAGCCTCACGCCCACACCGTCGCCGAAACCGCCGTGCGTCGGCAACTGCGACGGATCCGGTCAGGTTACGATCAACGAGGTGGTGATCCTGGTGGACATCGCCCTGGACACCCTGCCGCCGAGCGCCTGCCCGTTCGGCCTCGCCGACCCCGGCGCTGCGGTCACGGTCGATCAGCTCATCGTGGCCGTGAACAACGCCCTCCACGGCTGTAGCTTCCAGGTCTCCGAGTTTCATCCCGGAGTTCAGGTGCCCGGGGCGTTCACCCTCGATCAGCCGAACGCGTATCCGAACACGATCATCGTATTCCTCGTCGCCCCCCCCCACGCTGTTCAGCTGGTCGAGAACGTCAACTACACGGTCATGCCCGTCCAGAGCACCTTTGAGATTCGCATCTTGACTCTGCCTCCGGAGCACGTCGTCCCTGGAACCTACGATTTTAGCGCCTCCTACTTGCGCGCCGGCGGAAGCTTCTAGCTACGCACCCACACGTACGGCGGCAATGCTGGTTAGTGGGCAACTGTTCGAGGGTTTGCTGACACACTTGCGCTCCTCGTGTCCCTGCGTATTGTCGTGGATGTGACTGAGCCGAGTTTTCCCGGTGCCGTAGCGCCGCAACGCCGCACCACCGTCGACTCGTTGGGCTTACGCCTGAACCTGCTCGAATGGGGTGATCCTGAAGCCTCGCCGCTCGTGCTGACGCACGGCATGTGGGACCACGCCCGCAGCTTCGCGGTGTTCGCACCGTTACTGGCCGACCGCTTTCGGGTGATCGCCGTCGATGCGCGTGGCCATGGCGATTCGGCATGGGCGGGGGCGTACAGCTGGTTTACGGACGTCCTGGACGTGATCAATGTCCTGCGCTGGGTCGGCCGCCCTGCGGTCCTCGTCGGTCACAGCAAGGGTGGCGGGCAAGCGACAGACGCGGCCCGTGCTGTGCCCGAGCTGGTCACGAAGCTGGTGAGCATCGACGGTTTTGGGCCGCCGTCCCTCATCGACGAACAGCCGTTGCCAGTGCGCTTTGCGGAGGTTCTCGACCAACGCAGGCGACAGGTGCAGCGCGGCACCTGGCGTCCCTATGCCAGCCTCGATGATCTCGTCGAGCGCCGCCGCGCGCAGAACCCGCGCTTATCGCGCGACTGGCTGCGCTATCTGGCGTTCCACGGCGCGCGTGTGGAAAGTGACGGCTGGCGGTGGAAGGCCGATCCGCTCATGGCGCATGCCATCGGCCCATGGCGCCCGGAGTGGATTGGTCCGTCGTACGCCACGCTGCGCGTGCCGATGCTGGCGATTACCGGTTCGGAGTCCGACACCTGGGGTCCGCTGCCCGAACCCGTGCTCGCCGAGCGCTTGCAGCGCGTGCCCCAGCTCGCACGGTGCACGATTCGCGGCGCCGGCCACTTCGTGCACATCGAATGCCCCGCCGAGACGGCGCAGGCCGTGCTCGACTTCGTGAGGTCGTGATGCACATCCTGCACGGGCGCGTTGCCCTCGCGCTACATGAGCTCTCGCGACGCGATGGGCCAGCGCTGCTCCTCTTGCACGCCCTGTTCGGTTCGAGCGCTGATTGGGGGGAAGCGGCGGCCACCTGGCCGGGGGCGGTGTTTGCGCTCGACTTCGCCGGTCACGGGGAATCCGAGTCGGTGCTCGGCGGTGCGTACTGTCCCGAGATGCTGGCAGGGGATGCCGACGCGGCGCTGGCTCACATTGGTGTCACGGCAATTGCCGGCGCCGGCGTGGGTGCGTACGTGGCGTTGCTGTTGGCGGGCGCGCGTCGCGACCGTATTCCGGCGGCGTTGCTGCTTCCCGGCGATGGGCTTGCGGGCGGCGGTCCGCTTCCCGATTTCGACCGCGAGTTTCCATCCTTCACGGTCGGCGCACGCGCGCCGGGTGAGTGTGATCCCATGGTGCAGGCGCTGGACCGAGACGTTCGACCGGTCGAATACGCCGAACCGTTCGCCCGTGCCGCGCAACGCCTCCTTCTCGTCGAGGATGGAACGCCTAGTCCGCCCTGGTGGGAGGCGGCCCGACACAGTCCGTCGGCGACAGTCATTCACACCGACGTCTCTGCAGCGCTGCAGCACTTGGGCGCAACCCAGATCACTGATCACTGATCACTGGTTACTGGTTTTACTGGTTACTGGACACTGTCCCCAATGAGCGACGACCCCACACCCCTCCAAGGCCTCCTCCGCCGCCTCGACCTCGAGCAGCTAGGCACCGACCTGTTCGTCGGGGTACCGGGCAAAGGGGAAGGGGCGCTGTTCGGCGGCATGGTGGCTGCGCAGTCGGTCGTCGCCGCCGGCCGGACGGTGCACGAGCGTCAGCTGCATTCGTTGCACGGCTACTTTCTGCGTCCGGGCCGTCATGCCGTCCCCATCCACTTCAGCGTCGATCGCATCCGCGAGGGCCGCACGTTCAGCACCCGCAGCGTCGTGGCGCGCCAGCAGGGCGAGGCGATCTTCAGTATGTCGGCCGACTTCACGTGTCCGGAGGAGGGGATTGCGCATCAAGATGCGATGCCGCCGGCGCCCGAGCCGGCGAACCTGCCGGACTGGGAGGATCTGCGCGCACAATTGCTCGGCGGGGCACGGCGTGCGGATGGGCCGGTCGAGGTGCGCGTCTGTGATCCGGAGAGCACCGTGCCCGGCGCCAAGCTGCCGGCGTACCGGCGCGTGTGGATGCGTCCGCGCGGCACCCTGCCGGAGGAGCCGCTGGTGCACGCCGCGGTGCTGGTCTACGCCAGCGATCGGACGCTGTTGCGCACGGCAGCGCGGCCGCACGGGGTGACGTGGCGGTTACGCGTCGGCGCCAGTCTCGACCACGCCGTCTGGGTGCATCACCCGGCGCGCTTCGACGACTGGCTGCTGTTTGTCAGCGAAAGCCCAGTGGCGTATGCGGCGCGTGCGTTGCTCCTCGGCGCGATGTACCGGCGCGACGGGGTGCGCGTCGCCTCGGTGGCGCAGGAAGGGCTGCTGCGGCTGTGAGCGTCATCTTCGGTAACACGGCGGCTGCATCGGAACGGGGTTGGGAGGAGAACACGCGATGACGCAGGATGCCTGGAGTCCAACTCAGTACGAGCGCTTTCGTGACGAGCGCAGCCAGCCGTTCTACGACCTGCTGGCACTGGTGCAGCCGCGGCCGGGAATGCGGGTGGTCGATCTCGGCTGCGGCACGGGAGAATTGACTGTCGAGCTGCACCGCCGCCTGCAGGCGCGCGAGACGCTGGGTGTCGACAGTTCGGCGGCCATGCTGGCGAAGAGCGCGGCTTTTGCCGGCAACGGCGTGCGCTTCGAACATGGCGACATCGCTGCCTTCGCGGCGTCGCCGCCCTTCGACATCGTCTTTTCCAACGCCGCATTGCACTGGCTACCGGATCATGCGGCGCTGCTGCAGCGCCTCACAGAGGCCGTCGCCGCGGACGGCCAGTTGGCGGTGCAAGTCCCGGCCAACCACGACCATCCGTCACATACGGTGGCGCACGCTGTGGCGCATGAAGCGCCATTCTGCGACGCGCTCGGTGGGTACGTGCGTGGCAAGCCGGTATTGGAGCCGGCGGAGTACGCGCTGTTGCTGCATCGCCTCGGTTACCGCGAGCAGCACGTGCGCCTGCAGGTGTATGGTCATCGGCTGGCGTCGCGCACTGACGTCATCGAATGGGTGAAGGGCACGCTGCTGACCGACTACCAGCGCCGCCTGCCTGCAGAGCTGTGGCCGCAGTACCTCGAGCGCTATCGCGAACAGCTCCTGCCGCAACTCGAGGATGCACGGCCGTACTTCTACCCCTTCAAGCGGATCCTCTTCTGGGGGCGGCGCCGAGCCTCCGACCAGGAACTAGCGACCAGCAATCAGGGAAGCTGACCGAGGTGGGAGTTGGCGGCGGCAACGCCACACCCGACCTGGCGGTCGGCCGCCGCCCGACCGGCTTTGCCATGTCGCTATTCCCTTGCTCGGGTCAGCGTTTGACCAGCGGGGCGATATGCGCCGAGTCGAGGTACTCATCGAGGCGTGTAATGCGACCGTTGCGCACCGTACAGACGATGCACGCAGGAATGTCCAGCTGACGACCGTTGGGCGCGGTGCCGCGGAGCACGTGTTGCTGCATGAAGCCGCTGTCGGTGCGCTGTCGCCGGACGTTCTCGTAGCGCAGGTTGCGGATGTTGGCCACCACCCACTGCAACACCTGCAGGTTGGCATCTGCGGATTGTTCGAGCCCATCGTTGTTGTGCCAGATGACGGCGTCGGGCGCATAGATCTGCCTGACGGCTTCGACATTTCCTGTCGTGATGGCGCCGAAGAGACGTTCGGCAAGCTGCAACGAATCCTCTGTGTTCATGCGCTCCCTCTGTGCCTTCTCCCAGATAGGCAGAGTTGCCGCGCCGATGCCAGCGCCGCACGGGAGCGCACCGGCGCCTCGACGACGGCGCGCTTCGCCGACACGCACGCGCGCGTCGGCGTCATGCCGGGGTGGGGACTGAGCCAGAAGCTGTCGCGCGCGGTTGGGATCTATCGCGCCAAGGAACTGTCGCTCACCGGCAACTACCTCTCCGCCGAGCAAGCGGCAGAGTGGGGACTGGTCAATCGCGTCGTGTCGCCGGCCGAGTTGCTGCCGGCGTGCCGGCAACTGGCCAAGGACATGCTGTCGTGCGTGCCCGATGTGATGCTCGCCTACAAGCGCGTCATCGACGAAGGCTATGCGACGACCTTGGGCGAGGGCCTCAAGGTCGAGTCGCGCGCGGCCCGCGAGTCGGCGCGCGCGTTGACGCCGGAGGCATTGGCTGCTCGCCGTGCAGCAGCGCGGGAGAAAGCAAGTGAGGGAGAGGGAGCAGTAGCTGCGGTTAGTTAGTAGCCAGTAACCAGTGATCAGTAATCAGTGATGGAGAGTGTGGAAATATTTCACTGATCACTGATCACTCATCACTGATCACTCATCACTGCTCCCTTCCGTCCCACCGTTCAAAGAATAGACAGATATCAACCGGGCGCCGATTCGGGCGGCCGTATTTTCCGCGCGGCCAGCCGATGGGTAGCAGCGCGCAGGTCGGGCAATTCGGCGGCAGGCCGAGCCATTCGTCGAGCTCCTTGCCGAAGGCGGTGTGCATCGTTGTCAACGACGCGCCGAGGCCGACGGCCCGGCAGGCAAGTAGAATATTCTGAATGGCCGGGAAGAGGGCCTGCACTTGCGGGTGGCCGCGCCGCGTCCAGCCGGCGATGAACAGATGCACCGGCACCTCGTGCAGGTGGTCGGCGAGGTGCCGGGCGGCACGCAGGTTGCGCCGCTTCGATTCCGGGTAGTTTGGGTCCTTGGCCGCCTCCAGTGCCGGTTGGATGTACGCATGAAACACGCGCCGGTAACGCTCCGCGACCCAGGCGCGGCGCTCGGGATCGGTGACGGCGATGAAGAACCAGGGCTGCCGGTTCCCGCCGCTGGGTGCAAAGGTACCAGCCTCGCACACCTTGCGAATGAGCGCCGGCGGTACAGGATCGGGCAGGAGACGCCGGATGGCGCGCGTGGTCCGCATGCCTTCGAGCAGCGGCACGTCTTCACCGATGTGCTCGATGTCGATGTTCGCCGCAGCGCCCGCCATGTCACACCAGGTCGAGCAGATCTGGGATGCGGCGGATCACATGGCGGGGGCGGGGCTCCGCATCCGGCGGGTCACGGTCCGTGCGATGCCACAGGAGCACGGACTGCAACCCGACTCGGTTGGCGCCGGCGATGTCCTGGGCAAGCGTGTCACCGACGAAGAGCGCTTCGCCCGCCGCACAGCCGGCCCGTTCGAGTGCCTTCTCGAAGATCGTGCGGTCCGGTTTGCACGACTGCACCTGCTCACTCGACAGGATCGAGTCGAAGTAGGAGCCAATGGCGGCGATCTCCAACAGGTGAGCGAGCTGGTCGTCGTCGATGTTGCTGACAATCCCGAGATGGACGCCGCGCTGGCGCAGCGTCGCGAGCGTCGCTGAGACCCCGTCGCGCAGCGTAAAGTCGCGGGCGTGTCGTTGCCATTGGGCGGCGCGGTAGCGATCGAGACGGGCAGCATCGGGTGCGACGCCGAAGCTCTCCAACATGCCGATCACTGCGTCGCGGAAGAGATTGCGGTGCAGGTAGAAGCGGCGCGGCAGGTATTGGCGAAACACTTGTCGCATGGCCTCGCGGTGCGCATGTTGAATCGCTCCCGGCTCCGCGTTGATCCCGAGCTGGCGCGCCAGCTCGACCAGACTCTCGCGCTCGGCCGCTTCCAGTGTCGCGTAGTCGTAAAGTGTCCCACCGAAATCGAACAGCACGGCGCGGATTGTCATCACGCTTCCTCGGCACCAGGGGTCATTTAATCGAGTCGAGTAGTCGAGTCGAGAGTCCTCAATCGAGAGCCGAGCGTACGGTGGGTGCTCGAATGTCAAACCACTCTCGACTCCGAACGCTCGACTGTCGACTTGGGGGGCAAGGTGCGAGGCGGGCGGTGGCGCGGGCGTACAGGCAGCGCGTTCAGGCCCCCATCTTGGTGTAGTCCACCGTGGTCCAGCGCTCTGGCGTCAGAGTTACGAGGATGCTGTTGGTGCGCTCGCTCGCCGTCATCTGCAGGTACATGTCGCCCATTTGCTCGCCCAGGTAGCGGTAGGCCATGGCGCGGACGTCGCGTTCGAAGTCGGGTTCGCCGATGCTGACGGGGCCTTCGATGCTGACGAACTGGTACGGCGCCGTTTCCGTCTGTACGCACAAACTCAGGCGTCCCGCCTTGCGCATGAGTGCCGCCTTCTTCGACGCGCCACCCGTGACAAAGCGCACGACGCCACCCGGTTCGTAGCTATACCAGATGGGCACGGTGAGTGGGCCGTGTGCATCCTCGGCAATGCTGATGACGGCGACGTGCAACCCGGCGAGAAATGTCTCGCGCTGTGCTTTGCTCATGGCGAGGGACATGGTCAGCCTCCTTGCGTTCGCTGCGGGTCCTAGCAGCCCGTCGGACTTGCATTCGGGAAGAAAACGGAAAACCGGAAACAGGAAACGGCAGATGCAAAACCGGTCAATGCGCAGCCCCGTTGGCCCGCCTTCCGTTTCCTGTTTCCGGTGTCCTGTTTTTCATTTCGTCACCTCCTAGACGAAGGCGGGGGCGACTTTCTCGGCGAATAGTTCGAGTGTCTCGGGCTGGTTGAGGTCGCCGAACAGCATCGTGAAGAAACTCACCCCCTGACGGTGCCGTGCTTCGATGGCTGCAATGAGTTGCTCAGGGGTGCCGCGCAATGCGGTCTTGTCGATGTCGAACACCGCACCCAGGGCGCGCTTGGCGAACTGCATCTTGGCGCGTAGATCCTTTTCGGTGCGCCCGAGCACTACGATGGTCTGCTCGGAGACTTCAATGGTGGCCGGATCCCGGCCAAAGGCGCCGCAGTGCTGCTTGAGGACTTCGAGCTTGTGTTCCAGCTCGAGCGCCGCGTTGTTCGGGCAGTTCCAGATGTCGGCATGTTCGGCGACCAGGCGCAGCAGACGTCTTTCTCCGGCGCCGCCGATGAGGATCGGCGGGTGCGGCTGCTGCACGGGCTTCGGATTATTGACCGCGTCGTTGATCGAATAGTACTTCCCCTCGAAACTCGCCTTTGGCTCTCTGAACAGCAGCTTGATGATCGACAGCGCTTCATCGAGCTGCTCGATGCGCACGCGTGCCGACGGAAACGGATAGCCGTAGGCGCGGTACTCTTCGTCCATCCAGCCTGCACCGAGGCCGAGCAGGAGGCGCCCATTGCTGACCTGATCGAGGCTGGCGGCCATCTTCGCCAGTAGGGCCGGGTTGCGATAGGAGTTGCACAACACCAGCGTGCCGATGCGTAGCCGCTCGGTGACCGCTGCGGTCGCCGACATGAGCGTCCACGCCTCGAGGTGATCGAGGTCGGGTAGACCGCGGCTCCACATGTGATCGACGAACCAGATGGAGTGGAAGCCGAGGCGGTCGGCCAGCTGCGCGCGTTCCTTGATCACGCTGAACGGCGCACCGACTTGCGGGGCGAACAACCCAAACTTGATGCGGCTCACGCGCCCTCCTCTCTCGCGCAGCGACCGTAGTCGCTACGGGTCATCCCCAGAAGCAGCCCCAGCGGTCGTGATCAATTTCCTTCAGGCAGGCATCGAGGCTGCCGACGAAGGCCGACTCGCCGCTCTCGTAGGGCACCCAGCGACCGTTGGCGCGCTTCCAGTACAGCTGCAACTTCTGACCGCGGTTGCGCAGCTGTGCCACGGGGAGAGCGACCTGGCGGCCGTTCCATTCGCTGGTGTAGCGGTGCACGATCGTCAAACCCCACAGACCCGACCGCCGCACGTCGATCTTGCCGTGCCCCTGCAGTCGCGGCTCCAAAGCACGCCGGATGTACACCTGGGTGAAATCCGCTGCTTCTTCTCCTCGCGCCTTCGCCATCCCCTTTACTCCCAAGGCTTGAGTCCCACCCCGCTGCCCCGCAGCGCGGGCAAGCTTAGTCAAAACCCGCGTCGTTGTCATCAGAGCGTCATGTAAAAGTCACTGCAGAGTGTCACGGACGAAATCACTGTGCGGTGAAGCCCCCGTCCACCGCGACCACTGCGCCGGTCGTGAACGCCGAGGCATCGCTGGCCAGGAACACGACGGCCGCTGCGACCTCCTCGGCGCGCCCGAGGCGGCCGATCGGCTGCTGCTCGACCAGTCGCCGTCTGCCGGCTGCCGGCACACCCTGGAGCATCGGGGTGTCGATGATGCCCGGGCAGATGCAGTTCACGCGGATGTGGTGGCCGGCGTAGTCCAGTGCGGCAACCTTGGTGAGTTGCACGACGCCGCCTTTGGCCGCGGCGTACGCGGGCGTCTGCGTCATGCCCACCAGCCCCAGAATGGAGGCGATGTTGACAATCACGCCGCCGCCGGCCCGCACCATCTCCGCGAGCGCATGCTTCATGCAGAGAAACACCCCTTTGAGGTTGGTGGCGATGACACGGTCGAAGTCCGCCTCGCTGTAATCCGCCGTCGGTGCGCTGCCGCCGCCGATGCCGGCGGCATTGACGAGGACATCGAGGCGACCGTGGCGCGCGACGACCGACTGTATGAGTGTCGCAACCTGGGCAGAGACGGAGACATCGGTGCGCTGAAAGCAAATGTCGTGCTCCGGGGCGGCGGCGATGACCCCTGCGCCATCTTGAATGTCGGCAATGATGACGTGCGCGCCGGCGGCCGCACATTGCAAGGCGGTCGCACGCCCGATGCCCGATGCACCGCCCGTGATCACGACAGCCTTGCCCTCCAAGACGCCCATCCGGGTTCCCCGTAGCCGCTTCGCTGCCCTCTGTACGCCACCCTGCTGCGTGTGCCGTCCCGCGGCTCTGTTAGAACCTTCATCCTGGAGTGTCAATGCGGGGTCGGTGCGCTGCCACCCCGTCCACACGGCCGTAGAATCGTTGGCGTCGCGTGTTGACGCCCCCCGTCGCTTGCGGTTTATAGTCACACTAGACTGTGCAGGTGCATGCAATGAAGAAACGAGTTGCCGTGGTCGGGGCCACGGGAATTGCCGGACAGCAATTCCTGGCCGCGCTGGATCGCCATCCCTGGTTCGAGGTGGTGCTGTTGGCGGCATCTGAGCGCTCGGCGGGCAAAACGTATGCTGCGGCGATCCGCGATGCCAAGACCGGCGCGCGCCGTTGGTGGTGTTCGGAGGAGCCGCCGGCCAGGATCCTCGATCTCCCGGTGGAGAACGCCGACGGCCTGAACGTCGCCGGCATCGACGTTGTGTTCACTGCGGTGGAGTCGGATGCGGCGCGGCAGTTGGAGCCGCAGTACGCGAAGACCACCGCGGTGCTGAGTACTGCGTCCGCTTTTCGCTACGAGGACGACGTGCCCATCATGGTACCGGGAGTCAACTTGTCGCACGCGGCGCTAATCGACCGCCAACGGCGAGCCAGAGGCTGGCGCGGCTTCATTGCGCCGCTCCCCAACTGCACGACGATGGGACTGGTGGTGACACTGAAGCCGTTGCTCGATCGCTTCGGCCTCCAGCGTGTGGTGATGACCTCAATGCAGGGGATCTCCGGCGCCGGGCGCTCACCCGGGGTCGTGGCACTCGACATCGTCGACAACATCATCCCCTACATTCCCGGTGAGGAGGAGAAGGTTGCGCGTGAGACCGGCAAGATTCTTGGCGTGATCGGCGAAGGCGGCATCGCGCCGGCGCCGATTGTCGTGAGCGCGACATGCACCCGCGCGGCGGTGACCGAAGGGCACACCGAGGCCGTGACCGTAGCGCTCGGAACACGCGGCACACTGGAGGATGTGGCGGCGGCATTCCGCGAGTTCGGCGGCGAGTTGACGCAGTTGGCGTTGCCCTCGGCGCCGCAGCGCCTCATCACCGTGCACGACGATCCGTTCCGGCCGCAGCCACGGCTGGATCGCGACGCTGACGGCGGTATGACCACCAGTGTCGGCCGCATCCGCGTGGATGATGCGCTCGACAATGGCATCAAATATATGCTGGTATCACACAACACCAAGATGGGTGCAGCAAAGGGTGCGGTGTTGACGGCAGAGTATCTGGCAAACGCCGGGTACATCTAGGAACGAAGGCGCTTCGGACGCCAGGGGAGGGTGGCGCCCGAGTACAAGCGCAAGAGGGGCGACCCCGATGATGGCAAACGCGCAGTTGTGCGGCACTCGCGTTCGGCTGCGCGACTTCCAACCTGAAGATCTTGAGGATGTCTTCAGCTACGCTTCCGACCCGGTGGTCACTCGCTTCGCGGGGTGGGAACCACATCGCACCCCGTATGACACCATGGCCTATATCCGGCGCTGCCTCGATGACGACTGGGGACCGATCACATTCGCCGTCGAGTACGTGCCCGAGGGCCGGGTCATCGGCGTCGTCGATATCCGCATCGTCAGCCGCCTGTGGGGGGTGGGTGAGATCGGCTACACCTTGAACCGCAGCTACTGGGGGCAGGGTTTCAACGTCGAGGCCGGCCGGCTGCTGCTTGAATACGGCTTCAAGCACCTCGGCCTGCGCCGCATCCAGGCAATGTGCGACACCACGAACCATCGTTCGTACCGCACCATGGAAAAGCTCGGCATGGTGCGCGAGCGCATCATCAACCGCGTGCCACTGCGCAACGGAAGGCACGTTGATCGGCTGCTGTACTCCATCCTACGGCGTGAGTGGGAGCGGCGTGTGTTCGCGCTGCAAGCCCGGCCAGAGGGAACAGTGATCAAGTGACCAGTAACCAGAGACCAGAGACCTCTACATCCCATCCTTACCCACGCTGCGGCAGTGTTTTCTGACCGGGCAACGCTGGCAGGCGGGGATACGGGCCTGGCAGATGGTGGCGCCGAGATCCATGATCGCCTGATTGAAGCGGTCGGCCTTGCCGGCCGGCGTAACCGCCTCGGCGATCGCCCAGAGGCGGTTCTGCAGTCGACCCTTTGACGACGCGCGGCGCACGCCGAAGACCCGCCGCAGGACTCGGGCTGCGTTGGTGTCGAGGATGGCGGCGTCCTTCTGATACGCAAAGCTCAGTACGGCACCGGCGGTATAGCGGCCGATGCCCGGCAAGCGTTGAATGACCTCTGGGTCATCGGGGAGCTTGCCGCGGTGCTGCGTCATCACGTGCTGTGCCGTGCGGTGTAGGTTGCGGGCACGCGCGTAGTAGCCCAAGCCTTCCCAGGCTTCGCGGACCTGTGGTTCCGGCGCCGCGGCCAACGCTTCGATGGTAGGGTAGCGCCGCAGGAAACGCCCGTAGTAACCGAGCACTCGCTCCACCTGCGTTTGCTGCAGCATCACTTCGGACACGAGAATGTGGTAGGGGTCGCGCGTCCCCCGCCACGGCAAATCACGGCCGTGCCGGGCATACCAGCGCAACAAGCGCCGCTGAAACTCCTGGACTTGCGTGGGATCGAGCCGAGGCATCGCGCGCCTCCCTTAGCGAAGCAGGCGCGGCTGGTACAAGCCGGCGGCGCACGGGGTGACTATTGGGCACAAAGATTTTCATTGACTCGGAGCCACGTCCGGCTGTAATGTTTCGCCGGCTTTCCCAGGACCCGGGGTTTGCGCGGAGAAAAGCGAGGACCTTACGGTTCGTCGGGGGACACAGGTCGACTGACGAAGGAGACAGACATGGCCACCAAGTTGTACATAGGCAACCTCCCCTTTAAGGTCCGTGAGGAGGAGCTGCAGACCCTTTTCCAGCAGGCTGGGACAGTGCAGTCGGTGAACATCATTCGCGACAAGATCTCCGGTCAGTCTCGCGGCTTCGGGTTTGTGGAGATGACCTCCTCTGAGGAAGCCCAGAAGGCGATAGAGATGTTCAACGGCCACAGCATGGAAAACCGTGAGATCATCGTCAACGAAGCGCGTCCCCAAACGCCGCGCGGTCCGCGCTCCGGAGGCGGCGGCTACGGCCGCGGCGGCCGCGGCTGAGTTGCGGCGTCGGCAAGCGCTCCAGCACCGCCTGTAGCTCTCCCTGATTCGGCCGGGGCGCACCCGAGTTGAGGCAGCCCGCGCGTCGCTACTGCGGGGTGCTGCGTCGGTCCGCATGGTTGACGAGGACCGCGGCCCGCGGCTACAGTTCGCGCAGAGAGTGGAAGTGGAGAGTGGCGATGCCGCGTGAACGATCCGTCTGGATGTTGCTCCTGGCAGGGTGCGTCGTGTGGGCCAGCCTGAGCGCGTGCAAGGATGCCGGTAGCGGTGGCGAGAGCTCCAAGAGCGGGTTCCGTCTTTCCCTGTCCAAACGGGAGATCCCGGTGGCAGATCGTGCAATCCAGTGATGGCAACCGGTTGGTGCCGGGCACGGCGCTGACCGGCACGTAGCTGCGTGCGGAGAGGTGCGTGAGTGGACGAAACGGCACGCCTGGAGAGCGTGTGTACCCAAAAGGTACCGTGGGTTCGAATCCCACCCTCTCCGCTCTTGGCACGCGGCGAGACGCGCGTGGCTCGTGGTGTCCGCGCAGCGCAGCCGTAGACGGAGCAGACAGAGAGACTGTCTTTGCCACGAGCGATATGCCATAAGCGACGTGCGGAGTGGTGGTCAGTGGTGATAGCTAGGTCCCGCGCAAGAGGGCATCGCGAACCCCGTCAGGTCCGGAAGGAAGCAGCGGTACCGAAGGCTTCTCTGTGCCGCGGGGAAACCTAGCTATCACTAGTGATCATTAGAACGGCACGTGGCTGGTCGCACGTGGGACGTGCTCAGGATTCCAGACCGATTCAGCAGGCGAGCGTGATGCGCCTTGGACGACGCGCCGCGCGCGACGTGCTATAAGCGATCCGCAATGAGTTACCTCGTTCTCGCCCGTAAGTGGCGCCCGCAAGACTTCAACGAGATCGTCGGCCAGGAACACGTCAGCCAGACGCTGATGAACGCCATCCGCAGCAATCGGGTGGCGCACGCCTTCTTGTTCACAGGGGTGCGTGGCGTCGGCAAGACCACCGCCGCGCGGGTGCTCGCCAAGGCGCTCAACTGCGCCAACGGCCCGACCCCGACGCCCTGCAATACCTGCGTCAATTGCCAGGAGATCACGGCCGGCACCGCGGTCGACGTCTTGGAGATCGACGGCGCATCGAACACCGGCGTCGACGATGTGCGCGAAATCATCGAGAACGTGCGCTACCAGCCGGCCAAGAGCCGCTTCAAGATCTACATCATCGATGAAGTCCACATGCTGTCGACGAGCGCCTTCAACGCGCTCCTCAAGACGCTCGAAGAGCCGCCACCGCATGTCAAGTTCATCTTCGCCACCACCGACCCGCACAAGGTCCCGCACACCATCCATTCGCGCTGCCAGCGCTACGATTTCAAACGCATCCCCTTCCGCCTGATCGCCGACCGTTTGCTGCACATCGCGCGCAGCGAAGGCATCGAGGTGAGCGAGCACGCCCTCTTCCTGATCGCGCGCGAAGGGGAGGGCAGCATGCGTGATGCGCAATCGCTGCTCGATCAGGTGATTGCCTTTGCCGGCAAGACCGTGCGCGATGCAGACGTGGTAGCGGCACTGGGTCTCGCCGACCGCAAGCTGCTCTACGCCGTGGCCGAGGCGATCGTCGACCGCAATCCAGTGCGTGCGCTCGAGCTGCTCAACGAGCTGCACCTCTACGGCCATGACCTGCGCCGCTTCGCGCGCGAGCTGCTGGAACATTTTCGCAATCTGTCGGTGGCGCGGGTGCTGCCCAGCGCCGAGCTGCTGCCGGATCTTCCGGACGAGGAGCGCGCCGAGGTGCAGCGCCAGGCGCAGAAGATGAGCAGTGAAGACCTCGACCGGGCCTTCCGTCTGATGCTGGCGACCGAGAGCGAGGTGAGCCGCGTGCCGTATCCGAAGCTGATCATGGAGATGGCACTCATCAAGCTGGCGACGCTGACGCCGGTGGTAGCCGTCGAGCAGCTGTTGGAGCGGCTGGACGCTCTGGACAACCGCCTCGGCGGAACAGGGAACGGTGCGGCAGGCCCCGGCGGCCCGACGACGGCAGGCGCAAAGTCACCAACACCCGCGCGTCCTCAACCGCCGGTCCGGTCGCAGCGCACGGCGCCTGCAGAGGATGCAGCCACCGCGAGTGCGGCGGGACCGCAACCAGCCGGTGATCGTACCTGGGAGGGCTTCGTGGCGTTCGTCGCCAAGGAGAAAGTGACGCTGCTCCCGTATGTCAGCCACAGTCAGATGCCGCGGCTCGACGAGCCGGTGCTGACGCTCAACGTGCCGCGCGGCTACTACTACGACTACCTCGCCCAGCGCGACCACACGCAATTGGTGGAAGAGCTGGCGCGCCGCTTCTTCGCACGTGACCTGCGCGTGACGGTGAACGCCATCGACGTCGAAGACAACAACGGCGCGGCGGCGGAATCGGCGGAGAGTCCGGCCGCATTGCATGCGGCGGCGCTCGACAATCCCGCCGTGCGTGCCGCTGTTGAGATCCTGGGTGGGCAAGTGCAGGAGGTCAAGGCGCGTCCGCGCCGGGGAAGAGAAACCGCATGAGCAAAGCATTCGGGCCGTTGGGCAACATCATGAAACAGGCGCAGGAGCTGCAGGAGCGTCTGGGCCAGATTCAGGAGCAGGCCGCGGCACGCACCGTCGAAGCCAGCGCCGGTGGGGGCATGGTGACCGCCGTCGTCAGCGGCCGACTGGAAGTCGTCGCGCTGCGCATCGAACCGGAGGTCCTCAAGTCCGGCGATGCGGAGATGCTCCAGGATCTCATCATCGCGGCCGTCAACCAAGGCATTCGCGCCGCGCAGGAGATGATGGCCGAAGAGATGAAGAAGGTCACCGGCGGACTGAAGATTCCCGGAATGAATTTCTAGTATGTCGGCTTTGCCTGCGCCGCTCGCACGGTTGATTCAAGAACTGGTCAAGCTTCCCGGCATTGGTGAGAAAACCGCAACCCGCCTGGCGTTCCATCTTCTGCGCACCGATCGATGCGACGTCGATACACTTGCCGAAGCCCTCATCAAGATGCGCGAGGGCACACGGCTGTGCTCAGTTTGTCTCGGCCTCACCGCCGACGATCCGTGCGCGCTGTGCTCGGATCCGCAACGCGATGCCGGTGCGATCTGTGTGGTCGAGCGCCCTGCCGATCTCATCGCGCTGGAGCGCTCCGGCCAGTTCAAGGGCCGCTATCACGTCCTCCACGGCTGCCTGGCGCCGCTCGACGGCGTCGGTCCGGAGGAGCTACGCATTGCCGAGTTGCTGCGCCGCCTTGAAGACGGCAGCGTGCGCGAGGTGGTGATCGCCACCAACCCGACCGTCGAAGGCGAGGCCACGGCGCTCTACCTATCGCGGCTCATCAAGCCCCTCAACGTGCGCGTCACCCGCATCGCCCACGGCCTGCCGATGGGCGCCGACGTCGAGTACGCCGATACCATGACGCTCGGCAAAGCGCTCGAAGGCCGGCGGGAAATGTGAGG
>DATKMS010000462.1:0-2234 GCA_035541735.1 Candidatus Margulisiibacteriota bacterium | reverse complement strand
CGAGATGCCGACGTTCTTGCTGTTGCGGTGCTTCTACGCGCTCGGCTGGCTGCACGCGCGGCGCAACTCGGATACCGCCGCAGCGTTCATCGCCCCGGTGGTCATGTGGAGCACCGAGATCGCCACACGCTTCCTTGCGGGAGAGGGCACCAACCGATGAAGATCGTTCTGTTCGCTTGCGCATTTTTGGTTGTGGTGACTGCGGGGAGCGCCGAAGCGCGCCGCCGCGTTGGGCCGCCGATTCACGTGCGCATGGTCGCTTACGTCAACGAGCCGGTCCAGGGCACGCGGCCCGACTTCACCTGGCTGGTGACCTACAAAGGCAAGCGCTACACGCTCTACGTCCTCAACCTGACCGTCTTGAACGGCCGGGTGACGCCGCTCGACATCAACGCTGCGGTCAACCTGTACGAAGTCAAGTTTCAGATCGTCGGCGACAAGGCGGCCCTCAAGCACTTCGTTGAAGCGCCGCCGCGTCAGCAAGTGTTGATGACGGGCTACGTGCGTCTCGATCCGGCGGCGCGCTTTCTCATGCTCGACACGGTGACGGTGGGTGGTGGGCCGACGCCGGCACCTACCCAGTGGAGCGGGGAGGGGGACCGCTGAAGCTGACGACCGTCACACTGCTGTTGGAAGGACCAGTTCCTTCAAGGACGACGAGACTCAATTGACGCGCGTAGGCTGAGTTACTTCCCGCCGGCGAGCTTCCACTCGCCCTGTTCATGACGCAGGGTCTTGGTGACCCGCACCGAGGCGTGCATCGGCCGGCCGGTTTTTGCGTCGGCGAAGTCGTCGGTGCGCGTGTAGCTCACCACCGCCTCATCGCCGACGACGGCCACGTCGACGTTTTCGATCGTGACTTTGAGATCACGCACGTTCTCGAAGTAGCGTTGCAGCGCCGCCCTCTGCTCGTCGCTGAACTGTGTGTGCAGCGCCGCGAGCGCATCAAGCTGGCGGGTTTCGGTGGCCTGGCGGTAGCGTTCAAGCAGGGCATGGATTGCGGCCTCCGGGCTGCCGTCCTCGGCGTACGCGGCCGCCGGCTGCCACCCCGCCAGCCATTGTGGCAAGGCAGAGTGCGGCGCCTGTGCGGCCGGTTTGCCTCCCACCGGCGGCGGTGCCCCGCCTTTTTCGGCCTCCAGCAGCAGCTTCAGGGCATCCTCGTTGGTGTTGCGTTTGGCCATGAGCGCCTGCTTCTCTGCCTCCGTCGCTGGAAGATTCAAACGGGCAATCACGCCCATCGTCAACTTGCTCTGAAGATCGAGGAACTCGCTGTCCTTGCCGACGGTGGTGTACGAGGCTTCGAGCAGTCCGCTGGTGACGTCGACCACGTGCGTTTCGATGCGCAATGTATCGCCGACTTTCACGAAGCTGCCCGACAGCATCTTCTTGATCCCGAGCTGTGTGGCGGCTTCGATTTCCGTGAGCCCCTTGCGGGTGATCAAGAAGTCGATGAACTCTTTGGAATAGACTTTCACTCTGGAGAGCTGGCTGAGCTGCGTGTTCAACCCGTCGCGCAGTGCGTCGCGGCGCCAGTCGCTCTCGGCGTTACCACCGGGTGTCTTGAAGAGCATCACGCCGAGCGCGATCGGTGCGGCCTCTTCGCGTGCCGCGGCCGGCTCGATTTCCGCGGCGTTCTGCAGTGCGGGCACCGCTGTCGTGGTCCGCGAAGGCTGCGTCGGTGCGACCGCGCGGTAGCGCACCAGCATCACCGCAGCCGCAGCGAGCGCTGCCGCCGCCACCGTCGCGGCGATCCAGCGGCGTCTCGAGCGCCAGCCGGCGTGCGACGGATGAGCCTGGGCGTGGCGTGGAATGACAAGATAGGCGCGCATCGGATCCGAAATGTTCTTGAGCCGCTGCGCTCCGAGATCCACGAACTCAACGTCGAACTTGTTGCGCACCTGCCGGTAGACGCCATCGGAGATACATATCGTCCCCGGCCGGGCGAGCGCCTGCAGCCGCGCGGCGATGTTGATCGCGTCGCCGAACGCCCGGCCGTCGCGCAGCAACACATCGCCAACGTGTACACCGATGCGCACCTGCAACCGCGTCCCAGAAAAGTCCTGCTCGGCGAGCCGTTGCTGTATGGTCAACGCGGCGCTGACCGCGGCGACCACGCTTTCGAACGTGGCGAACAGCGCGTCACCGGCCAAGGCTTCCGCTTGGCCCGTCGCCTCGGCTACCACACCCTTCGCGAGTGCCTGGAACTGATGCACGGCCTCGGCCGCGCGCTCATC
>DATKMS010000461.1:0-4698 GCA_035541735.1 Candidatus Margulisiibacteriota bacterium | reverse complement strand
GTCCCAGCTCATCGGATTCGGCGGCGCCGACGATCGCCACGCTGCCGCGCATCTTCTTGGGGTCGAAAGGCATCAGCGCCCACGCGGCCGGAAATGGGGTAGGGTGATGTCCGCCGTGATCTCGCGAAAGGTAACTTCCACTGGCATGTCACAGTGGACCTTCTGAGGGTCGGGTTCGACGCCGACGATGTTCGTCATGAGGCGCGCGCCTTCCTCCAGTTCGACGATGCCGATGACAAACGGCGCGGGCAGTGGGAAGTTCCGCGGCGGCCGGTGATTGATGACGAAGGTGTGCAGCCGGCCGCGGCCGCTGGCTTCCACCCACGTCACGTTGCGCGACAGGCAGTTGGGACACAGGGGGCGTGGATAGAAGTAGTGCTGCGCGCAGTCACCACAGCGCTGGATGAGCAGCTTGCCCTGCTTGGCGGCATCCCAGAAGGGTTTGGTCTCCGGGGTTGGCTTCGGGATGGGTCCAGTGTACGCGTCGGCCATGACGGGGCTTCGCCGGAGAATTGGCGAGCGTTATAGGAACGGGCGTGCAGTGGGTCAAGAGGAGGCATTCAGTCGCCTTCTCCTGGCGGCGTATCGAGGGGCGTCTCGCGAGAGAAATCGCAGTCTCGAGTGAGGACGAGAATGAAGATCGTTGTGCTTGATGGCCATACATTGAACCCAGGAGACAATCCGTGGGATGAGTTGGCGCAGCTTGCGGAGCTGACGGTCTACGAACGCACGCCGCCCGAACAAATCGCGCCGCGAGCCGGCGACGCGGACATCGTGCTCACCAACAAGACCCCGCTCACGGCCGCGACCCTGGCGCAGCTTCCACGCTTGCGCTTCATCGCAGTGCTCGCCACCGGCTACAACGTCGTGGACGTCGCCGCCGCCCGCGCCCGTGCGATTCCGGTGTCCAACGTTCCCGAGTACGGGACGGACTCGGTTGCGCAACACGTCTTTGCGCTGCTGCTGGAGCTGTGTCACCACGTCGGCCAGCACGACGCGGCGGTCAAGGCCGGCGAATGGATTCGTTCCATCGACTTCTGTTTCTGGAAGACAGCGCCGCTCGAGCTGAGCGGCCTGACCATGGGCATCGTCGGCCTGGGGCGCATCGGCGGGCGCGTCGGGGCGCTGGCACATGCCTTTGGAATGAGCGTCCTGGCCGCCGGCGGGACGCGCCGCGAGGAGCCAGGGTATGCGCCGTTTGCCTGGACGACGGTACCCCAGTTGTTCGCCACGGCGGACGTAATCAGTCTGCACTGTCCCTTGACCGCCGACAACGTCCGCTTCGTCAATCGTGACTGCCTGCAACACGTCAAGCCGTCGGCATTCTTCATCAACGTGGCGCGCGGCGGGTTGGTTGACGAAGCCGCCCTGGCGGAAGCATTGAACGCCGGGCAGCTTGCGGGTGCAGCGGTGGATGTCGTGTCGAACGAGCCGATGCATGCCGACAATCCGCTGCTCACCGCGCGCAATTGCATCATCACGCCGCACATTGCATGGGCCAGTCTGGCGGCTCGGCGCCGTTTGATGGTTGCCACCGTCAAGAACCTCGAAGCGTTCATCGCCGGACGGCCGATCAACGTCGTGAACTGACGGGTGTTGTGGTAGCGTCGGACGCCATGGAGCCGCTGCGCCTCATCGTCTACTCCGACTACCTGTGCCCGTGGTGCTACCTCGGGACGGTGCGGCTGAACCGGATCGGCGCCGAGTTCGGCGCGCGTGTGCAGTTCGAGTGGCACAGCTTCCTGTTGCGCCCGCAACCCGACCCGCGGCGCACTCTGGAGCAATTCCGCGCCTACACGCAGTCGTGGCAACGTGTCGCCGCCGAACCCGACGCGCCAGCATTTCGCGTCTGGCAGGGAGACGCGGGGCCGCCCTCGCACAGCCTTCCGCCGCATCTGGCGGCGAAGGCTGCAGCGCGGTTGGGCGCAGAGGCATTCCAGCGCATGCACGCAGCGCTGCTGCGTGCCTATTTCACCGAGAACCGGAACATCACGGATCGGGAGACGCTGCTCGCTGTGTGGTGCGAACTCAATCTACCGCAAGACGCATTCAGTTACGTCGATGACCCAGGGTTGCTGCAGGAGACGACGGCGCAATACCACGAGGCGCTCGAGCACGGGATCGGCGGCGTGCCGGCCATCCGCGTGCCGGGCCGCGCCGGCGCACTCATTGGCGCGCAACCCGTCGAGACGTTGGGGCACTGGATCAACCGCCTGCTGTCTCTGTCTGCGTCAGCGTAGCCGCAGCGCGCACCGCCGCTCACTGCCCAGCGCGCGGCGTGAACTGCGTACGCAAGAATGCGTCGAACGCACGATCCGGCAACCAGCGCCGCAGCCCCATGAGGAAGCGGGCCGCCATGGTCACGGGATAGCGCGTCTTCGGCTTGCGCGCCGTGATCGCCTTTTCGATCACCTGCGCCACCGCCTCGGGCCCCGCGGCCATCATCGCCAGCGGTCCCTCGTAGGCTTCCTTGATGCGCTGGGCCACAATGGCGTTGAAGGCAGCGTATGGTGACGCGCTGTCGTGCGCCCCGCCGAGACTGTTCACGGCGGTGGTGCCGAACTCCGTCTTGATGGGACCCGGTTCGATGACGATGACGTCGATGCCAAACGGGCGTACCTCGAAGCGCAAGGCGTCACTCAATGCTTCCACGGCGTGCTTGGTGGCGTGATAGAAGCCGCCACCCGGAAACGTGAGCTTGCCGCCCATCGAGCTGAGGTTGACGATCTTCCCCCACCCCTGCCGCCGCATGCCGGGGAGCACCAGTTGCGTGAGCCGTGTGAGACCGATCACGTTCGTCTCGAACTGCTTGCGGACCTGCTCCATGGGGACCTCTTCGACCGCTCCTTCCTGTCCGTAGCCGGCGTTGTTGATCAGCACACCGACGGCGCCCTCGGCCTTCTCGACGGCATCGACGGCAGCGCCGATCGAGCCTTCGTTGCACACGTCGAGGGCCAGCAACTTACAGCCCTTCTGTGCCAAGTCATCGATCGACTCGAGTCGGCGCGCCGTGGCGTATACCGTCCACCCTTTTGCCGCGAGATGCGCCGCCGTGACGCGCCCGATACCCGTCGAACAGCCGGAGATCAGCACTGCCTTGGAGAGTCCATTCGCCATCGCCCGTCTCCTTCCTCGGAATAGAAAGCCGCTCACCGGCAGCGACAGGAAACGCAGGCGGTGCGGCTTGCACCTTTCTCCTTATCAGCGGTGGCCTGTGGTATACCACAGAACATGGAACTGAAGCAGATCGCGAGGGAGGTCTATGCGTGCTTGCAGGAGGACCGCGGCCTCGGCACCAGCAACTCCGGCTTGATCAATCGCGGTGGTGGGATGGTCATCGACACCTTCTGGGACCTGGCGCATACGCGTGAGCTGATCGCGAGCTATGCACGGGTCTGGAAGGAGCCGGCGCGGCGGGTCGTCAACACACATCACAACGGCGACCACTGCTGGGGCAACCAGCTCTTTCGCGGCGCCGAGATCATCGGCCACCGCTTGTGTGCGGCAGGCTTCGCCAAGGAACGGCCCGAAGCGTTACAAGTCTTGACCAAGGCGGGGGACAGCGACGACCCGTTGATGGCGTGGATGGGGCGGGCGTTTGCAGGCTGGGACTTTTCGGGCATCGAATTGACCCCGCCGACGACGCTCATTGATGATCGGCTCGACCTCGACCTTGATGGCATACACGCGGAGCTCGTCTACGTCGGCCCGGCGCATACGCAAGGTGACGTGATCGTGCACCTTCCCGACCAGCATGTGGTGTTCGTGGGCGACGTGCTGTTCCGGCTGTGCACGCCGATCGGTTGGGAAGGCACGTTCGCCAAGTGGTTTGCAGCGCTGGACCGCATCATCGCACTGCAGGCGGAGGTCATCGTGCCGGGGCACGGGCCGTTGTGCGGCAGCGAGGGACCGCGGGAGATGAAGGCGTACCTGGAATACGTGCGCGCCGAGGCCAAACGCGGCTTCGACGCCGGGCTGGATACGCTACAGACGGCGAAGACGATCGACCTCGGCCCGTACGCCAACTGGACGCAGCCGGAGCGCCTGATCTTCAACGTCGAGCGTGCCTACCGCGAGTTCCGCGGCGAGCCATGGGATGCGCCGATTGAAGTGCCGCGCCTGTTCGCGGCAATGTACGAGCTGAGCGCAGCATTGAATCGCTGAACAGTTGCAGCCGAAACGAGATTCTCCCTGTGCGCATGGGTTCCTTCCCCTGTGAGCACCCAGCGCGGGGCGGTGCCCGCAACCCAAACCCCTGATCTGTATTCCGTCATGCCCGCAATCTTCTAGCGGGCATCCAGGCGGGGCGGCGGGGTTGCCAGACAACCATGGATTCCGCGAAATGATTGCGGGCATGACGACCGTGAAATTTGCGCGCCACGCGAAGACTTTCGCAGATAGTAGATCAGGGCAGGCTTCCGCGAACGGGGGAAGGCCAGGATGGGGCGCGATTTTTGCCCAATCCTCCGAAGGGTTCCACACCCCCGCCGTCACTTGCCGTGGGAAGAAGTTCCACACCACCTTCGTGCCGGCCTTCGGATCCGCCGGGTCGATGACTGGGAACGGGTAGCCGATAACATACGTCGGCTGTTTGCCGGACCCCTTTTCGACGATGGTGCCGGTGGGGTCGATGTCGAGCTGCCCGGCGTTCTTCTCGCTGCCCGCCCGAAAATCGGGAGGCACCTCGTACTTGCCGAC
>DATKMS010000460.1:0-24341 GCA_035541735.1 Candidatus Margulisiibacteriota bacterium | reverse complement strand
ACCGCATGGCCGGCCGCCAACAGCGCACGGACGAGCGGCGTTCCAACAAAACCGGTTGCTCCGGTGACGACGACGTTCATGGGTTGCGCATCCTCAGTGTCTGAAGGGACACAGAACGAGTCAGCACGACGCCGCCTGCGGCCGCAGCAGTCCCAACGCCTCGGCGCGCAATGCATGGTTGCGCTCGCACCGAGGGCACCGAGACCGGCCAGAGAAAATCGTTGGGAGTATGAGCATCGGTAACCTCATTGGAATACTGTTCTTCCCCTCGAGCAAAGAGAGCTCTGTGATCTTGTCCTCTGTGTTCTCCGTTTTTCTGCGGTGAATTCTTCTTCTCCGGATCGGGGTTAGAACACGCCGGCGGAGCGCAGTTGTACGCCCGCAGTGGGTGTGCACAGCGCATCGCGGATCACTAGGAGCGCCGGCACCACCAGCGCCCATACCGTGCCGATTCCAGCGACGCTCACCAGCGGATATGAGGACAATTCGATCGCGCCGAGCCGGGCACCCGCGACATAGCTGACGGGTCCGCAGAGTGCGGCCAGCGCAGCCGCGAGGCGGTAGCGCCCCGCGAGCCACGCCATCGAACCATGCAGCGTGCTCGCAAAGAGCATCCACAGCGCCACCATCCAGGGCGGGCACAACCACGGCACGCTGGCGTGTGCGAACGCGTACAGCCCCGCCGATGCTTGCAGCGTGTCGACCGCGAAGCCAAACAGGCCGACGGTCACGAGAAGCCCGACCTCCTGCACGCGTTTGGTTGTCAGCCCAAGATGGATCAGCAGAAATGCAGCGACTACCACAGGCCCCAGCCAAAGCTGCCCCGACCACGCAGGTGATCCAGCCGACGTAAAACATCGCGAAATTCAAGAGACGAGTCATAGGTTTCCTTCGAAGCCCGTGCGCGCCACGCAGTGCGCGGCTGAAGCACTGTTATCGCGCTGGCGATGCGTTGTCAATATCCGTCCTGGCATAAATTGACATTCGAGCCGATCCACGTTATCGACTACACTCAGATGATCGTCGGTGAGAGAAGCGCGACTACGTCTGGACCATGGCCTCGCAGCCCGCGATGACGGAATCCGACTGCCAGCGCTGCGTCGACCCGTTGGCCCATGAGGGCGACGACACAACGCAGATACAGACGGTGGTGCAACGTTGGGAGCTCGCAGACGCATGCGATGCGCTGCTCGACCGCAGCATGGTGTGGTCGTTCGCTCGCAGCGGCTTCCTGCGCCACGCGCGGCGCTTCCGCGCGGGTGACTTGGACGTCGATCTTGCGGGACGGGTCTGTCTTGTGACCGGTGCCAACTCGGGCATTGGCCGAGCGGCGGCGCCGGCGCTGGCCTGCCGCGGTGCGGACGTCTGGCTCCTCTGCCGGGATCGGGCGCCGCAGCCGACTCATCTGCTGCCGCTCAGCATCGCGCGACCGCGCGACCGCGCCCGGCTCTGGCGAACGTGTCAGCGGCTCGCGGGCCTGGTGCGGTCATCTAACCATCCGGGGCGTGCGCGTACATGAACGAGCCATTGGCGGTCGAGGAGAGCGTCTGGACACGTTGGGGCCGCCGCGCCGTGACGATCCCGCTCTATCTAACTCTGGGAGCCCTGAGCACCATGCTGCTGCCGGTGACGCTGCTGTTGGCACTGGCGACGGATGCGCTCCGGCGCACCGGCCATCTCGTCACCGTGCGCTGTGCGCTTGCACTCACGCTCTACCTCGTCTGCGAGGCGGTCGGGATCATCGCGAGCTTCGGCCTGTGGATCGTGGGCCGCCTGTGGCCGGGTACCACGGTGGAACGCACGATGACCTGGAACCTGCTCCTACAACGCCTTTGGGCGCGCACGCTGTTCGCCGGCGCGATTCGACTCTTCGGCATGCGCGTCGCGGTGACCGGCCAGGAGGCGGTGCGCCGCGGACCGTTGTTTCTGTTCAGCCGGCATGCGAGCACGCTCGACACGCTCTTGCCCGCCGTCTCCGCATCGCATCCGTCCTCGCTGCGCCTGGCGCACGTGATGAAGCGCGAGCTGCTCTGGGATCCGTGTCTCGACATCGTCGGGCAACGCACCCGCAACGCCTTCGTGCGCCGCGGATCCGGCGAGCGACAGAAAGAGCTAGCGCTGCTCCGCCATCTGGCTGCGGCCATGGGCCAGTACGACGGAGTCTTGTTGTTTCCGGAAGGGACCCGCTTTTCCCCGGCGAAGCGCGAGCGTGCCTTGGCACGCCTCGCAGAGACCGAGCAGGTGGCGCGCCTCGCCCGTACGCGGCGCCTGCACTGCGTGTTGCCACCCCGTACCGGTGGGGCGCTGGCGTTGCTCGAGACGCGGCCGAACGTCGATGTCGCGTTCTTGGCGCACGCCGGGTTCGAAGGCACGGCCAACCTGAACGACATCTGGAACGGGAAACTGATCGGCCGCACGGTTCAATTGTGCTTCTGGCGCGTGGCGAGCGCAGACATTCCGCGGACAACCGAGGGCCGCGTCGAATGGCTTGATGCCCAATGGGAGCGCGTCGACGCGTGGGTCGCGGCGCACGCTGGATTGCAGCTGGCGGAGGCCGTGGAGGTTCCCTTGGGCAACGCGGATGCCCCGAGGGCGGCCAACGCCGGATGAGCGGAAAAAGGCGTGACCGCATGGGACGCGACGGAGAGGAGGAGCGCTGACATGAAGACCGCCACACGACGCGATCGAGGCCCGGCCCACGATGCGTACCCCTTGCGAACGGTGGTCGCGATGACCGGGCTGACGCCGGACCTCATCCGTGCGTGGGAGAAGCGCTACGGGGTGGTGGCGCCGATCCGTGGTGCGCGCGGCGCCCGCTTGTACTCCTCGGCAGACATTGCGCATCTACGCTTGCTGGCACGCGTGGTGGGCGCGGGCCGAGCAATCGGTGATGTCGCCCCGTTGAGCCCAGCGGAACTGCAGAAGCTCGCGGCGCAGGGCGCCCCCGAAGAGTACGAAATCGCAGCCAGGGGCACGGGCGCGCGGCGAGAGGAGTTGGTGGCGCGGATCCTGGAACGTTTGGAACGCTTCGACTATGGCGCCGTCACCCGTTTGCTCGGGGATGCCGTTGTCGGTTTGGGTGTCCGCAGCTTCCTGCACGAGGTCGTACTACCGCTGGTGCACCGGGCCGGCACGCGTTGGGCTGATGGCGAGCTCTCGATTGCGGAGGAGCACCTACTGACGGGGATGCTGCGCAATCTACTCGCCGGGTTGTTGCAGGGCCGAACGGTGTATGGGCGCCCGATCGTGCTAGCGACCGCTGCGGGGGAGCGGCATGAGATCGGTTTGCTCGTCGTCGCATTGCTGGCACGGGATGCAGGGGCCAATGTCGTTTACCTTGGCGTCGATCTGCCGGCGGTGGACATCGTCACTGCGGCCACCCGCAGCCACGCGCGCGTGGTGGGACTGAGCGTGGTCCTCAGCAAGAACCGCGCGCACGCGACCGAGGAAGTCGCGGCGATCCACACGGCCCTGCCCGCGCAATGCGAACTGTGGTTGGGAGGTGCAGACGCTGGCAAGGTGGCGGCCGGTGTGAAGGCCTTCCGGGGGCTGGTACTGGAGACCCTTGAGACGACGGAGACCGAACTGGCGCGCATAGCAGCCGGAGCATCCCACACGCTAGGGCCACGGGAGGGAAATGAGTGAATGTCGCGAGCGTCTGGCAGACATCAGTGTACTGGACCCGGACGGGCGGGCCGTGACTGGTAGCCGTGATCATCGCCACCCGAATTGCGACCGGGGAATTTTGCCAGCGACACTTTGCGGACAACGTCGTCTCTCGGAACGCTCTCTTTCAAACGCTGCGAAGGCCGTAGCGCGCCGGAAGTTCTGACTGGAAATTCGAGGTCATGGCCGGGGTGCGCTGTGTCACACCGACCCGCACCATGTAGGGCGTCGCAGTCGCGTGCTGGGCCAGCCGGCGCACTGCCTTGGCCCTGCATTGCAACGTCGTGCATGTCCAGCGGGCGGCACGGCGTGTTTCGAGTACTCCTCGACGTGACTTTTGGCCGATCTGGCGGTTATGGCTGAATAGGATGCTGCGCCGCTGGCGAGATCGTCAAGAGTGGAAGTTCTTCGCGGTTCTGCCGAAGGCCGCCGACGGGCTCGCGGTTGCCTGGTGGGTCGTCTTGCTGCTGCGTGGCCTACTCCCCGCAGGATTCGCGATCGCCATGGGTGTCCTCGTGGGAGCTGTGCAGCGCGGCGACCAAGCCTTCGCGGCACTGGCGTTCGTCGGGGTGGTATTCGTGTTGCTGCAGGTGCTGACGCCGATTCATCTGGCAGTGAGCTCCAATCTCGGCGATCGCACCGCTGCATGGCTGTACGATCGCTTGACCGAGGCTTGTGTGTGTCCGCCTGGCATGGGTCACCTCGAGGATCCGAAGTTGATTGGCGACCTCACCGTGGCGCGCGACTTCGACCTGGGCATCACCGGCCCGCCGCTGTCGATTTCAATGGACTTCATTGCCGGCGGCCTGGTCGAGATGATTGCGGGTCTGGCATCAGCGCTCCTGCTCTTCGGCTTCGCCTGGTGGGCACCGATCGTTCTGGCGGGTGCGTGGCTGGGGACCCATTGGCTGTTGCGCGAAAGCGCGATCTGGCACGACCGCAACACCGACGAGGTGCGGGCCGCACAGCGGGACGCCGAGTACGCCTATCGCTTGGCGGTCGACGCGCCGGCAGCCAAGGAGCTGCGGCTCTTCGGCCTGGTGAGCTGGACGATCGAGCGCTTCATCCACCGGCGCACCCTGCTGCACGCCCTGCAATACGAAGCCACCCGGCTGCGCGAGCAGCCGGTGCTGCTGAGTCTGGTGCTTGTGTTCGCGGCCAATGTGCTGGTGTTCTCGATGCTCGCGCGCGGCGTGTTCAGCGGCGCGCTGAGCTTGACGCAAGTGGTCGTTTTCGCCCAGGCGGCGCTCGGGAGTTCGATGATTGCGTTCGGGGGGTTGAACTGGGCCCTCGACGGCGCCGCGGCGCCGGTGGCTGCTGTTCTTCGGTTGGAGCCGGCGATGCGGTCGGCAGGGATGCTGCGTGCCGGCAGGCGCGGAGCGGCCGGACTCCTGGCGCGCGAGGTGCGTTTTCGCGATCTCACCTTCGCCTATCCCGGCAGCCGGCCAGTGCTCGAACATCTCGATCTGACGATTCCCGCTGGAAGCTCGCTCGCCATCGTGGGGCAAAACGGCGCCGGCAAAACCACGCTGGCGAAGCTCTTGTGCCGGCTGTACGACCCGCAGTCCGGTGCCATCGAAGTCGACGGTGTCGATCTGCGAGACATCGATATCGCGGCGTGGCGGTCGCGGGTAGCCGCGGTGTTCCAGGATTTCATCCGCTTCGAGCTGTCGGTGCGCGAGAACGTCGCTCTGTCAGGCGCCCCCGACGAGATCGTCCGTTCGGCTCTGGAGGCTGCGGGGGCCGATAGACTTGCGGCGCTCGACACCGTGTTGGCGCGCGGCTACGACGGCGGCACCGATCTCTCCGGCGGACAGTGGCAGCGCATCGCGCTCGCCCGCGCCCTGTGTGCCGTCCAGCTGGGCGCCGGCGTGGTCCTGCTCGACGAACCGACGGCTCAGCTCGACGTCCGCGGCGAAGCGGAGATCTTCGACCGCATTCTCGCCGCGACCCGTCATTGTACGACCATCCTCATTTCGCATCGCTTCTCCACCGTGCGGCACGCCGACCGGATCTGCGTGCTCGAGCAGGGGCGTGTGGTGGAGCTCGGTGCGCACGACGAGCTGATGGCGCGCGGCGGCCGTTATCGCAGCATGTTCGACCTGCAGGCGCAGCGCTTCGGCGCTGATGCCGACGAAGAGGGAAAGGCCTATGACGTCCTCAGTTGAGCGCGCCGGCGGCGGCGGGGCGCTGCTGCCGGCCGGCCTCGCGCCCGGGCTGCCGCCCGCGCTGCGGTCGATGTGGCGGCTGTGCAAGCTCGGCTACCGGCACGAACCGCGCATGATGCTGATCGCCTTCGTACTGTCGCAGCTGTCGGCGCTTCCCGACGCACTGTTGGCGTTGTGGCTGGCGCTGCTCGGGAAGGGCGTGTTGGCGAGTCGCCCCAGCTTGACCATCACGGCGGCGCTTGGGCTCGCCGTCTCGTCGCCCGCCACCTGGTTTCTGCGCACTGTCAGCACGCGCGTGCAACGGCGCTTCCGCGACAAGGTCACCATTGCCCTGGAATCGCATGTCGCCCAGTTGCAAGCGTCGATTGCCACCATCACGCACCACGAGCGACCCGACTACCTCGATCGGCTCGCCATGCTACGTGACCAGGTGTTCGTTCTCGATCACATGTACATGTCGCTGTTCGCCTCGTGCGCCTGGATTCTGCGCCTGGCGGTCACCGTCGCACTGTTGATGTCGATTCATCCGCTGCTTGTTCTGCTCGCCGTGTTCGCGCTGCCGACGGTGTTGACCTCCACCTGGCGGCCGGCGGTCGAGCGCGCCGCGAACGAGCGAGCGGCGCAGCCGAACCGCTTGGCTCGTCATCTGTTCACCGTGGCGACGACCGCGTCGCCGGGAAAGGAGGTGCGCGTCACCGGCATCGGCGTGCGCCTCGTCGGCCAGCGTCGGGAGGCGTGGGAGCGCGGGTATCGACCCATTGCCGCGGCCCGCTGGGCGTCCGCGGGCTGGCACGCGCTGGCCTGGGCCGTGTTCGGCGCGGCATACGTCGGCACGGTGGTGTTCGTCTCGTCCGGACTCGGTGCACCACCAGCGTCGGTGTTGCTGGTCCTCGCGGCGGGGTCACGTCTGTCATCGTACATCGGGGCGGCCGTCGGCGAGATCAGTTTCTTGCGCGGCTTTTGGATGGATGGGTCGCGCCGTCTGGCGTGGCTCGAAGACTACGCCGCCTCGCAAGTGGCCAATGCCGACCGCCCGGTGCCCGCGGCGCTGCGTCACGGCATTCGTCTGGAGCATGTGTCGTTTGCCTACCCGGGCACCTCGCGGCTGGTGCTGGACGATGTGTCGCTGTGCTTGCCTGCGGGCGCGGTGGTGGCGATCGTCGGCGAGAATGGCGCCGGCAAGACCACCCTCGTCAAGCTGCTGGCCAAGATGTACGAGCCGATGTCGGGGGCGATCTACGCCGATGACACGCCGCTGGCGCGCGTGCGGGCGGCGGAGTGGCGTGCACGGCTGGCGGGAGCCTTTCAAGACTTCTTTCGCTTCGAGCTTCTGGCGCGGCAAGCGGTCGGCGTCGGCGACCTCCCGCGCCTCGATGACGAACGTGCCGTCGAGACCGCGGTGGAGCGCGCCGGCGCCGACGATGTCGTCGCGAAACTGCCCGCCGGGCTGCACACGCAGCTGGGCCCCACGTGGCCCAAGGGCGTCGAGGTGTCGTTCGGCCAATGGCAGAAGCTGGCGTTGGCGCGCGGCTTCATGCGTGACGGGCCGTTGCTGCTGGTGCTCGATGAACCGACCGCGGCGCTCGATGCCGAAACCGAGCACGCGTTGTTCGAGCGCTATGCCGCGGCCGCACAAGGTGGCAGGACCGCGAACGGCTCGGCAGCGACCGATATTGGGCGCATCACGATCCTCGTGTCGCACCGCTTCTCGACCGTGCGCATGGCCGATCTGATCGTCGTGCTCGACGGCGCCCATCTCGCCGAAGTCGGCACGCACGACGAGCTCATGGCGAAACAGGGGCAGTACGCGGAGCTCTATGGTATCCAAGCGGCAGCTTACCGTTAGGGACCTTGATGCCAAGACGTCCTTGGTTGTGATGCACGTTCACTGAACCCGAAGGCGTTGCCAGGCGGCGGGCCTGGGCTTCTTCCCAGTACCGACGGTGTGTGCCATTAGGTGGGTCCATGGACTTGACAATTCGTCCCGCCGAACCGGTGGATGTGCCGTTCATCGCCTGGGTGCAACAGGCAGCGTCACGGTTCCACCTGCCTTTCGGGTTCTGGGACGGTGCCATTCCCGGACCCGACGAGTACCGCCTCCGTATCCTCGTGGCAGGCCCGGCAGCGCGGGCACACGCGCTTCCCGATCGGCGTGATCATCGGCAATACTCCGGCACAACGGGCCTATGAGGGAGCGGCGTTCGTGGTCATCGACGAGAAACGGGATGCGGCCTTCGAGGCAACCTTCGGAGAGCCCGGCATTCGTCGCATGCAGCGACGCTGACGGTTGAGAATGCGGAGATCGGACCGTCCCTTGCGCCGTTGCCCGCCAGAATCGCGGGCGTGATAGCGGAACCGCGCGATGATCAATTCTCCGAGCGAGTTGGACCTGTTCCGGGCCGAGCTTTCCGGCTCGGCGCTCCACGATCTGTTCCACGCCGCGCGCCGGAGCGCCGGCCTCGCCCGAATGCAGCTCCACGGCCTGCCCGCCTACCTGGTCGTCCACTTCGCGGACGTGAAGGAGTTCCTCGCCGACGACCAGCGTTTTCCAGGCGGCACCACCTATGTTCACCAGGTCGAGCCTGTCGTCGGCCGTACCTTCATCAGCATGGACGGCGACGCACACAAGCTCCAGCGCCTGCTTGCGACCCCGGCGTTCCGTTCGAACGCGGTGGCGCGCTTCGTCGAGCACGCACTGGTTCCGCTCGCGCACGAGCTGGTCGATCGCTTCGCCGCGCGCGGCAGTGCCGATCTCGTCGCCGAGTTCACCGACGTGCTGCCGTACCTCGCGATCAGCCGCAAGCTCGGGTTGCCGGTCGCCTCCGAGCGGCGCCAGCGCAGGCTTGCGCGCGCGCTGCTCACGTATCCAATCGACCCGTCGGGCGCACGCGCCGCGGCGGCCGAGCTCACGCAAGTCATTGGCGCGGCGCTTGCCGCCCGCCGCCGCAACCCCGGCGACGATGTTCTCTCGCGTCTGCTGGCAGCGGAAGTGGAGGGACACCATCTGGATGACGAAGGTATCGTCTCGCACGTGCGCCTGCTCTTCGCCGTGGGTGCAACAACAACCGCCGATGCGATGAGCAATCTCTTCTGGACGCTGCTCACGCAGCCGGGGCTGGCTGAGCGCGCGCGGCGAGAACCTGCGCTCCGTCCCGGGATCGTGCACGAGCTGTTGCGCTGGGAGCCCCCGGTGGCGGCCCTGCCCCGCTTTACGGTCGCCGGCGGACGCATCGGCGGTGAGGACGTGCCGCCCGGTTCGCTCGTGCTGGCGGCGCTCGCCGCGGCCAATCGCGATCCCAACGTTTTCGACGAACCCGATCGATTCCTTCCCGAACGCGACGAGAAGGAGATCCTCACCTTCGGCTTTGGCTCGAAGTACTGCCCGGGCGTCAACCTCGCCCGGCGTCAGTTGCTGGCCGCGCTCGACGTCGTGCTCGAACGGCTCCCCGATCTCCGCAGCGCGGGTCGGGCCGCGCCGTCGGGGGGAGTCTTGCGTTCGGTGAAGTCCCTCCCCGTGGTCTGGCGGCTGAGCTGAGTTGCCATCGCCTAGCCCTGGTACACGGAACATATGTTCAGTTCAAATCTTTCGTTGCGCGAAGTCCTCGGCTTCACCGACACCGCCGCGGGTGAAGCGTGGTTGGCGATCCGTGGCAACGACGTTCGATGACGACGCCGTCGCCATGCTGGAGCGGTTGCTGCGCGATGACCAGCGCCGGGCGCGCCTTCAGTCCATCGCCGACCGTGACCAGCGCGCGTGGGCGCTGGTCATCGAGGCCTGCACCTATCCGACACGCTTTGCCCGCTCCGAGGCCGCGCGCGTGCTCTTCGCCGACGGCGGATCGGTCACGGCGCGGGCGCCGCGACTCGCGCTGCCGCTGCGTAGTGAGGACTTCGACCAGGTTGCCTTCGCCGACGATGAAGGCTTGCGGTGAACCCGGCGAAGACGAGCTCAAAGGCGTGCCGGGAACCTACCAGCTCTGCGCCACTCACCAGAAGCAACGACCGCGGCCAGTGCATGTTGGCAGCGCGGACGCACGTGTGCCATTAGTGCGTCCATGAACTCCACCATTCGTTCCGCCGAGCTGGGCGACGTACCGTTCCTCGCCTGGGTGCAACAGGAAGCGTCCCGTTCCCACCTGCCCTTTGGGTTCTGGGATATCGCCATTCCGGGACCGGATGAGTATCGCCTTCGCATCCTCGACCGCATCTGTCGTGCACAGGCTCGGTCATTTTGCCACTGGACCAATTTCCTGATCGCCGAAGTCGACGGGAAGCCCGTAGCCGGACTCTCCGCGTACGACGAGGCCACCGCCGCGACCGGCGAGCGCCTCAACGAGGCGATGACAGAGGCGTTGACGGCCGAGGGCTGGGGCGCAGAGAGGCTCGTGGCGATGCAACAGCGTCTCGCCCCGTTTCTTACCTGCGCGCCGGAGCAGCCGGACGACACCTGGATCGTCGAATGGGTTGCCACCCGTCCCGAGTATCGCGGCAAAGGGTTCGTCCGCGCGCTGCTGCGAGCGATCCTCGATGTCGGCCGGCAACGCGGCCACACCCGCTTCCAAATCGGCGTGCTCATTGGCAACACCCCGGCGCAGCGGGCCTACGAAGGGGCGGGGTTCGTGGTTGTGGACGAGAAGCGCGATCCGGCCTTCGCGGCGACCTTCGGCGAACCGGGTATTCGCCGCATGCAACTGCGTGACGTTCACGGGCGGGGAGAGACCGACGGCGGCTCGCCTGGTGCTTTCCCGTAGGTGCAGCGATGAAGATCACGGATTGGTTCATAGACGCCGACACCCACATCACTGAGCCGGGCGACGTGTGGACGTCACGCGTGCCCATACGTTTCCGTGACCGGGCACCACGACTGGTGCGCTCCGATGATGGCCTCGACACCTGGCAATTCGGTCGCACGGCGCGGCCTGTCCCGGTCGGCGCGACCGCGATCGCGGGTTGGAAGGAGCCGTTTCCGGCGTTTCCACGCAACATGGACGAATGTCCCCCGGCGTCCTACGACGCCAGGGCGCGCCTTGCCTACATGGACGAGATCGGCGCCTGGGCCGCCGCGCTGTACCCGAACATCGGCGGCTTCGGCAGTGAGTCGTTCCTGGGTTTGGACGACCGCGAGCTCATGCTGGCGTGCGTGCAAGCCTACAATGACTGGCTCATCGAGTGGATCGCCCCCGACCCGCGTCGTTTCATCCCCGTGATGGCCATCCCGTTCTGGGACGTCGCGGCCGCTGTCGACGAGATACGCCGCGCCCGCAAGCTTGGGCACAAGGCGATCTTGTTTATGGGCGCACCGCAGGACTTTGGCTTCCCGTTTCTGGGCGACGCACATTGGGAGCCCATCTGGCACGCGGCACAAGACGTCGACTTGCCACTCAGCCTGCACATCGGGACCGGCGACTTCAGCAAAGATCTACTCAACCCACAGCGCTACGCGGCGCACGGGATTACCCCCAGCATCGTCGCCCAGTCGATTGGCGTCGTTCTGCAGAACGCGATCCAGATGCTCGATGTTGCGATGTCGGGCATCCTGCCACGCAATCCACACCTGCGTGTGGTATCGGTCGAAAGTGGCATCGGTTGGATACCCTTCGTTCATGAAGCCCTGGACCACGGATTCGAGTATGCGAACGTGCGGGCAGAGAAGCCGGAGTTCGAGAAGAAGCCAAGCGAGTACATCCGCGAACAGGTCTGGGCATGCACGTTCTTCGAGGAGTTCGCACCGCGAACACTCGTGGACGTGATCGGAACGAACCGCGTCCTGTTTGAAACCGATTACCCCCATCCCATCTGTTTGTATGGAAACGTACGCGAGAAGATCGACGCCGCGCTGTCGGGCCACCCCACGGAGATCCAACGGAGGATCCTGTTCGGCAACGCTGCAGCCCTGTACGGGATCAACGCACCCGATCGCCCGAGCGCCGTCGCAAGAGCGACATGATGAATTGCCGTCGTGCGATCTGAGGCCGATGCCGAAGCGACGGCAGGGAGGTGGATGAACCGATGTCTGATAACACGCAAAGCGCGGCAAACGCGCTGGCGGCAATGCGCGCCCTGATCGGCACGCCGATCGGCTCCCCCTCGGTAGCGCCCGATCCGGTGAACCAACCGATGATTCGCCACTGGGCGGCGGCCCTGGAAGATCACAACCCGGTCTACACCGATCGCGCGTTTGCCAAGGCGTCGCGCTTCGGCGGCATCGTCGCACCACCTCTGATGCTGCAGACCTGGACGATGGCGACGCCCAAGATCAGCGGCATTGCCGAGCGCGGCGGCTCGCCGGTGGAGGGCGGCAAGAACCCGCTCACGCCGCTCGATGAAGCCGGCTTCATCGCGACACTGGCGACCAATTCGGAGTTCGAGATCATCCGCTATCTCCGCCTCGGCGAGGTCATCACCTTGACGATGGTGATCGAGTCGGTTTCCGACCTGAAGCAGACGCGACTTGGGCCCGGGTTCTTCATCACCTGGGTAACGACCTATCGCGACGAGCAGGGGGAGGTCGTGGGCAGACAGATGTTCCGTATTCTCAAATTCAAACCTGATCTGGAGAAGCTGCTCAAATGAGCGACCGCCTGGCTCCGACGACGACGCCGGACACGAAATTCTTCTGGGAAGCCCTCAAGGAGGGCAAGCTGCTCATCCAACGTTGCGCGGGCTGCGCGACCCTGCGCCATCCGCCGCGCCCGATGTGCCCGCGCTGCAACTCGCTGGCGTGGGACACGATCGAGTCCTCGGGACGCGGCGAGGTATACAGCTTCGTCCTGCCGCGCCACCCGCAGTGGCCGTGGTTCGACGGCACGTACATCGTCGCGCTGATCCAGCTCGAGGAGGGAACGCGCATCGTGTCAAACCTCCGCGACATCGACCCGAACGACGTCGCGATCGGCATGCCGGTGCAGGCCTACGTCGAGCACTTCGACAACGGTGTATCGCTACCTCAGTTCCGCCCGCGGAAGAACTCATGATCACCAAGACAACCCTCAACTGGAACGACATCCGGGTCGGTGACCCGATCACCCCGATGACGATCGACGTGACCGCCACGGTGGTGGTTGCCGGGGCGATCGCGACACGCGACTTCATGCCGGTGCACCACGACCGCGACTATGCCAACTCGCAAGGCTCGCCGAACATCTTCATGAACATCATGACCGACAACGGCCTGTGCAGCCGCTTCCTGACGGACTGGGCGGGCCCGGAGGTGATGGTGCGGAAGATCGCGATCCGCCTCGGCGTGCCGGCCTACGCAAACTCCAAGCTCGAATACACCGGGACGGTCACCGGCAAGTCGCAGGTCGACGGCGAAGGCATCGTCGAGGTCGAGTTTCGGGCGACCAACGATCAGGGCGATCATGTGTCAGGGACAGCCGTGATCGGGCTCCCTCTGGCCAAGGCGCGCCCATGAGCCGGTCACTCCGCAACTGCGCCGCCATTGCCGGCATCGGCCAGACCGAGTTCTCCAAGGCGTCGGGCCGCAGCGAGCTGCAGCTGGCCTGCGAAGCGACCAAGGCGGCGCTCGACGACGCCGGGCTCTCGCCGCGCGACGTCGACGGGCTGGTCACCTTCACGATGGACTCCAGCGAGGAAACCGAGGTGGGGCGCAATCTCGGTGTTCCACAGTTGACCCTGTTCTCGCGCGTTCCGTTCGGCGGTGGGGCCGCCTGTGCGGTCGTCATGCAGGCGGCGATGGCCATCGCCGCGGGCGCCGCCGAGGTCGTGGTGTGCTACCGCGCCTTCAACGAGCGCTCCGGCATGCGTTTCGGCGGCGCCGGCATGGCGTCGGCCGCGATGCTGCCCCCGTGGCTCGACTGGTATGGGCCGTATGGCCTGCTGTCACCGGCGGCATGGGTGGCGCTGCATGCGCGCCGCTACATGCACGAGTACGGCGTCACCAACGAAGATTTCGGGCGCATCTCGGTGGTCGACCGCAAGCACGCGGCGACCAACCCAGCAGCATGGTTCTACCAGCGCCCGATCACGCTTGAAGACCACCAGAATTCAAAATGGATCATCGAGCCGGTGCTGCGGCTGCTCGACTGTTGCCAGGAGAGTGACGGCGGTGTGGCCCTCGTCGTGACCACGCCGGAACGCGCGCGCGATCTGCGCCAGATTCCGGCGGTCATCGTCGCGGCGGCGCAGGGGGCGGCCGACGACGGCGAGTTGATGACCAGCTACTACCGCGACGACATCACCGGTCTTCCGGAAATGGCCGTAGTGGCCAAGAAGCTGTGGTCCGAGTCAGGCCTGACTCCCGCGGACATCCAGACCGCGTTCCTCTACGACCACTTCACGCCGTTCGTGCTGGTGCAACTGGAGGAGCTTGGCTTCTGCAAGCGCGGCGAGGCGAAGGACTTCGCCAGCATCGAGAACCTGTCGATCGGCGGCCAACTGCCGATCAACACCAGCGGCGGGTTGCTCGGCGAGGCGTACATCCACGGCATGAACGGCATCACCGAAGCGGTGCGCCAGATCCGCGGCACGTCGTGCAACCAAGTGAACGACGTGGAGCACGTCCTTGTCACTGCGGGGACAGGATGTCCGACCAGCGGGCTCATCCTCGGGCGCTCGTAGGGCCGCGACGCAGGTCCGGCACGTTGCTGATACGGACCGTGGCAGGTCAGGTCGCGGGTTCGAACCGTTGCCCGGTCTGCGAGCCGACCCAAATCTCGCCGCCCTCGAAGTGCTCCTTCTTCCAGATGGGGACGATCTCCTTCAGGCGGTCGATGGCGAAGTGGCAGGCCTCGAAGGCGGCGTGGCGGTGGCCGGCGGAGACGGCGATGACCACGCTGGCTTCACCGATGGGCACGACGCCGATGCGGTGCACGATGGCGATGCGCGCGATCGGCCAGCGCTGTTGCACCGTCTCGCCGATCCGGCGCATCTCGGCGATGGCCATCTCGTGGTAGGCCTCGTACTCCAGCCGCGTGACGCTGCGGCCGTCGTTGTGGTCGCGCGTGGTGCCGATGAATGTCACGGTTGCGCCGGTCGCCGGGTCCGCCACCGCCGCGGCCACAGCGGCGGCGTCAATCGCGTGCGCAACGATTGCGTACATCGAGTCCTCCACTCACCGGCGGGATCAGTGCGACTTCGTCATTGTCGGCAAGCGGGTGCTGTGGGTCAACGTACTCCTGATTCACCGCCACGCGCAGCGCTCCGCGCACGTCTGCTAGCGGCGGGTAGTCGCGGCACAGTTGGTCCAGGAGGTCGCCGACGGTTGCGCCGGCAGGCACGCTGCAGGCCGCCTCACTCCGTCGCAGCTTTTCGCGGATCGAGGCGAAGAATCGCAACCGGACTTCCATGTGGGAGTTTACCCGCGCACCAAGCCGACAATATGGCCGAGCGTGGGCAGGATCAACTGGGTCATCGCCAACTCCACAGCCGCCGTGGAGCCGGGAACCGAAAATACGACGCGCTGTCCCGCCACGCCGGCGGTGGCGCGACTGAGCATCGCGGCGGCACCGATCTGCTGGTAGCTCAGCATGCGGAACAGCTCGCCGAACCCGGTGATCTCCTTGTCGAGTAGCCGCGTCACCGCTTCGTAGGTCGTGTCGCGCCGGGCAAGACCCGTGCCGCCATTGATGATCAGCACCTCCACCGCCGCCGGCGCCGCGCCGATGGCGGCGACGATGGCGTCCGGATCGTCCTTGAGGATCTCGTAGTGCTCGACGTGATGCCCGTGCTCGCGCAGCAACTCCTGAATGCGCCGGCCGCTGCCATCAGTCGCTGCGGTGCGCGTGTCGCTGACCGTGATCACGCCGCAGCCGATGTCGCGGGCATCGTGCTGGTGGTGGCCGTGACTGCTCATCGGCAGGAACATATCAAGCGGCCACGGGTCGGGCAAAACCGTTGGCGGAAAGTGGCGTCCTGCCACGATCGCACCCTTCGAGACGGCGCCTGGGAAGATGGCGCCTCCTCAGGGTGAGCGGGAATGTGTTTCCGCTGCTCAAGGATAGGACCGCTCGACCTGAGGAGGCCGCGTCTTTTCAGCGGCCGTCTCGAAGGGCGCCCGCCGGCAACCACCTTCGTTTGACCAAGGCGCCTAGACTGACGTCACTAGAACGCTAGAGTGATAGACGGATGGCCCAGTTGGTGAAACGCATCGATCAGCAGCGCCACGAACTCAAGGCGCTGCGCTACCTGTTGCATTTCTATCCGGAAAGTCTCGTGAAGACGCAGCCGCTGCCGCGCCGCGACGATTTCCAGATCCCCGACTCGCAACGGATCTACGATGCACTGATGGTTGCGCGAACACGCGACGAAGCTGCGGCGGCAATCCGCCGGCTGGATCTCGAGGAGACCGATGTCGAGTCGTTCCTCCGCCTGGGTGGGGAGCACTACTACATCTACCCGAAGCTGGTCGTGGAGCGTGCCGAGCAGTTCCGCCAGCGCGCGCTGGCGCTCGAAGGCGCCAGCTGATCGGCTGACGTCGTTCATGACCTCGCGCCCAGCATCCGGCTCCGTTGCGGCATGCATCGCTGCGGCAGTTGTGCTCTAAGCAGCGGAGGAGCAGTTTTTGATGTCGCGTCGTGCTGGTGTGATCCTGGCGGTGGGTATCGTCGTTGGCGCCGTCGTGTGGTGGCGGTGGATGGCGGTGCGCGAGCAAGCCAATCGCGCCATCGGCGGGTCCGGCATCATCGAGGTGACCGAAGTCGATGTCGCCTTCGAAGTGCCCGGCACCATTGCCGAGCGCTACGTCGATGAGGGCGCCTTGCTCGACAAGGGTGAGCCGATCGCCCGCCTCGACGACAAAGAGTACCGCCTGCAGGTCGATCGTGCGACGGCGGCCCAGGCCGCGGCGGAGGCGCGCTACCGCCTGCTGCTAAAAGGCCCACGCGGCCAGGAGATCGATCAGGCGCTGGCGGCCGTGGAAGCCGCCGACACCGAATTCGAGACACAGCAGCGTGAGTACGCGCGTGCCAAGGCGTTGTACGATCGGCAGGTCGTGTCACGGTCGGAGTTCGACAAGGTCAACTCCACCTTCACCGAAGCGCGCTCCAGGCGCGACCGGGCGTACGCACAGTTGGACATGCTCAAGGAAGGCTACCGCACCGAAGAGGTCGAGGAAGGCCGCGCGCGCTTGCGCGAGGCGGAGAAGGCACTCGCACTCGCCGAGCTGAACCTGGGACGTTGTCAGCTCTTCGCCCCGGTAGCCGGTCGCGTGCTCTCCAAGAACCGCGAGGCCGGGGAGACCGTGCCGGCTGGCGCGTCCATCGTGACGCTCGGCGACCTGAACCGGCCGTGGCTCAATCTGTACATCGGCGAGCGCGACCTGGGAAAAGTGTCGCTCGGCATGAAGGCGGAGGTCACGGTCGATTCCTTCCCGTCGCAGCCGTTTCCGGGCAAGGTGACGTTCATCTCCGACAAAGCCGAGTTCACCCCGAAGAACATTCAGACGCAGGACGAGCGCGTCAAGCTGGTCTATCGTATCAAGATCGAAGTCGAGAACCGCAACCAGGCCCTGAAGCCGGGCATGCCGGCCGACGGGAGCATTCCGCTAAATCATGACGGAAGCGATCCGTTGTCTCATTGATTGCTCTCTGCAGCGAGTCAGTGAACCGATGACGCAATGAATCAATCCGCGATGGTCGTGCCCGCAATCGAAGCGACTGACGTCGCCAAAGAGTATCCTGGCGCGCACGCACTGCGCGGTGTCAGCGTCAGCATCGCGCCGGGTGAGCTCTTCGGACTCGTCGGTCCCGACGGGGCTGGCAAGACCACCTTTCTCCGCATTCTCGCCGGTCTGCTGAGCCTCTCGGGGGGAACGGTGCGCATCGACGGCGCCGACGTCAGCACCGACCCGGCGTTGGTCAAGGAGCGCATCGGCTACATGTCGCAGCGTTTCAGCCTCTCCGAGACGCTGACGGTGGCGGAGAACCTGCTCTATGTCAGCGAGGTGTGGCACGTGCCCCGCGGCGAGCGTCGCAAGCGCATCAGCCGGTTGCTGGAGTTCAGCCGGCTCGGCCCGTTTCAGGATCGCCTGACCCGCAACCTCTCGGGGGGCATGAAACAGAAGCTCAGTCTCTGCGCGTGCCTGGTGCACGAACCGCAGATCCTTTTGCTCGACGAGCCGACGATCGGCGTCGATCCGATCTCGCGGCGCGATTTCTGGCTCATCTTGTACGATCTGATGCAGGAAGGCTCGACCATTCTCTTGTCGACTCCCTACATGGACGAAGCAGAGCGCTGTAGCCGTGTCGGGTTTCTGCTCGGCGGCCGGCTGATCGCCTGTGGCAGCCCGGCGGCGCTGCGCCACGAGTTGAACACGGTGATTCTCGATCTGCGCTGCAGCGACTCGCGGGCCGCCCGTCGTGCCTTGCGGCGGGTGACCGGGATGAACGACGCGGTTGTGTTTGGCGACCACGTACACGTGACCGTGCCGCGCGAAGACTTCGATCCCGTCGCCGCACTCGCCGCGGCACGCGCCGCAGGCGTTGAGGTCCTCGACTCGTGCGTCCGTGAACCATCGTTGGAGGACGTCTTCCTCGCCTTCATCCATCGCGGCGACGCGGGGGCGTCTGGTGCTCCCTCTTCTTCCTCCCCTCTCCCGCCGGGAGAGGCAGGGTGAGGGGATGAGAGACTCCTCAACCATTTGTTCTGACTGCGTGCCCCCGAACCCTCGCGCCGCGCGCCATTCGGTCGAAGCCATCGTCGCATCCCCTCACCTGACCTCTCCCGGAGGGAGAGGAACCCTTCGCCGACACTTCTTGTGCAAAGCCCCGGGGAGGAGAGGGAGAAGAATGTCTGCCCGACCATGAGCGCCCCCGCCGTCGAGGTCACCGGCCTCACCCGCGTCTTCGATCAGTTCGTCGCGGTCGACCACATCGACTTGCGCGTCGACAGCGGCACGGTGTTCGGCTTCCTCGGACCCAACGGTGCGGGGAAGTCCACCACCATCCGCATGCTGTGCGGGATTCTCCGCCCCAGTTCAGGACGCGGCACAGTCGGCGGCTTCGACATCCTCCGGCAGACCGAGCAGGTAAAGAGCAACATCGGCTACATGTCGCAACGCTTCTCGCTGTACGAGGACCTGACGGTGCGCGAGAACCTGCTGTTCTTCGCCGGCATCTACAACGTGCGTGGCAAGCAGCGCGACGCACGTATCGCCTGGGCGCTCGAGATGGCCGGCCTGCGCGGGCGCGAGCAGGTGCGCACTTCGGAGCTGGCCGGGGGCTGGCGGCAGCGGCTGGCGCTGGGTTGCGCGGTGCTGCACGAGCCCCCGATTCTCTTCCTCGACGAGCCGACCTCCGGTGTCGATCCTGCGTCACGGCGCAACTTCTGGGAGATGATCGGCGAGCTGTCGGCGCGCGGGATCACGGTGTTCGTAACGACGCACTACATGGACGAGGCGGAGCACTGCAACCAGATCGCCCTCATCTATGGCGGCCGGGTGGTGGCCAGCGGCAGCCCGGCGGCGCTGAAGCGCGAGCACATGTCGCGCACGCTGCTGGAGCTCGACTGCAACGACGTCATGGGTGCCTTCGCGGCGCTGAAGGCCGAACCCACCCTGGCCGGCGTCGCGCTCTTCGGGACCACGCTGCACCTGAGCGCCGCCGATGCCGCAGCGGCACGCACCGCGGTGGCCGCGCGTCTGGCCGCGCGCGGCATCACGGTGCGCGGCCTGGAACAAATCGAGCCGTCGCTGGAAGATGCCTTCGTGGCCATCATCGAGGGCACTGTTGCGGGTGATGCCGACGGCAAGGCGGCGCGCTGATGACTGCGCCGCCGCAACCGCCACGGCGCCAGCGGCGTGGCCTCTCCTGGCGCACCATCCGCGCCATCCTGCGCCGCGAGTTCACCGACGTGCGCCGCGACCGCCGCAGCCTCATCCTGACGTTCCTGTACCCGATCAGCATGCTGATCATGTACGGCTACGGCATCCGCTACGACGTCGACAACGTCCCACTCACCATCCTCGACTACGACGAAACGCCGGAAAGCCGCGACCTCAGCGAGCAGATGATCCGCTCCGGATATTTCAACCTGGTGCGTTGGGCGCGCAACCAGCACGAGGTCGATCGCGATCTGACGCGTGACAAGAGCAAGGCCGCGGTGATCATCCCGGTGCAGTTCGCGGCGCGTATCCGCGCCGGCGAGCCCGCCACGGTGCAAGCGATCATCGACGGCTCCGACTCCAACACCGCTACCATCGCGCAAGGCTACCTGCTTGCGATGATCGCGCGCTATGCCTCTGGTCTCAGCACTCAGCACTCAGCACTCAGCACTACCCTGGCACCGATCGAGCTGAAAAGCCGGGTCTGGTACAACCCCGAGCTGAAGAGCGTCAACTTCATCGTCCCGGGCATCATCGCGGTCATCATGATGATCGTCGGCGCCATCCTCACCGCGCTCAGCATCGTCAAGGAGAAGGAGCGCGGCACCATCGAACAGATCCTGGTCTCGCCCATCCGGCCACTGGAGATGATGATCGGCAAGATCATTCCCTACGTGATTATCGCCTTCATCGACCTGGCCATCGTCGTCGTCGCCGGCTACCTCATCTTCGCCGTCCCCATCAAGGGCAGCCTCTTCCAGCTGGCGATCTTCGCGTTGCTCTACCTGACGGCGTCGCTGGGCACCGGCGTCTTCGTGTCGACGATCGCCGATACCATGCAGGCGGCGATGCTCGCGGCCATCTTCATCTCCTTGATGCCGTCGATCCTGCTGTCCGGATTCGTCTTTCCGTTGGAGAACATGCCGGCGCCGATCCGGCTGCTCTCCTACTTCTTCCCCGGCCGCTATTTCGTCACTGCGATCCGCGGCATCTATCTCAAGGGCGTCGGCATCAGCGTGCTGTGGCCGGAGGCGCTGCTGCTGCTGTGCTTCAGCGCCGGCATCGTGTGGTTGAGCGCCAGCCGGTTTCAGGAGAAGCTGGGATGAGGCGGTCGAGAGTTGAGAGCCGAGAGTTGGGGGCTAGCAGCCCGTTGAAAAACTGGTCGCCATCGTCACCCCCGCGAAAGCGGGGGTCCAGAAGCATGCGGAAGATCTGCATTCCGGCGTTCGCGGGAATGACGGTCCAGGGCATCGGCGGACTTTTTCAACAGGCTGCTAGGGGTGGGATCCGCCAAAGCTCTCGACTCTCGACCGTCGACTGTCGACGCGCGCCGGAGGCACGCCCATGACCGCCTCGCTCTCCCGCATTTTCCGCGTCGTCTGGAAGGAGGTCATCCAGATCAGCCGCGACCGGCGCATGTTTGGCATGATCCTGATCATGCCGCTGCTGGAGCTGATCATCTTCGGGTACGTGGTGGCCACCGATATCACCAACATCGACCTGGCGGTGTGCGACTTCGACCAATCTACGGAGAGCCGCGCTTACGTCGACCAGTTCGTGCGCAGCGGCTATTTTCGCATCGCGGCGCAGTGCCGGAGCATGCAGGACGTCAACCGGCTGCTCGACCGCGGGCGCATCAAGGTGGCGCTGACCATCCCGCCGGACTTCTCCGCCAAGCTGAAGCGCCAGCAGCCCGCCCAGGTCATGGCGGCCATCGACGGGAGCAACTCCAACACCGCGACCATCGCGGGCGCTTATCTCGACCAGATCACTTTCACACAGGCGGTGGATGTGCAGTTCTCGGATCATGGCCAGGCCGTGGGTGTGGCGCAGCACCCGATCGTCGCCCTCGAGCCGCGGGTGTGGTTCAACCCGGAGCTGCGCAGCGTCCGCTTCATGGTGCCGGGCATCATCTGCGTCCTGCTGATGGAGTCGCTGGTGATCCTCACCGCCGTCGCGCTGGTGCGCGAGAAGGAACGCGGCACGATGGAGCAGCTGATCGTCACGCCGATCCGCAGCTACGAACTGATCATCGGCAAGGCGATCCCGTTCATCGGCCTGGGCTACACCAACATGGCCGTCGTCTTGCTGGCCGGTACCTTCTGGTTCGGCGTCGAGATCAGCGGCAGCCTGCCTTTGCTGCTCGGGCTCAGCGGCCTGTTCATCTTGACGTGCCTGGGCATGGGCCTGGTGGTGTCGACGATCTCCAACACCCAGCAGCAGGCGTCGATGGCCGGGCAGTTTCTGCTGCTGCCGAACATGTTCTTCTCCGGCTTCATGTTCCCGATCGCCAGCATGCCGCCGGTGGTGCAGAAGCTGACGTACATCGTGCCGCTGCGCTACTACATCACGATCGTGCGCGGCATTTTCCTCAAGGGCGTCGGGTGGTCGGCGCTGAAGGGCGAAGCGGCGATCCTGCTCGTCTACGGTGTCCTGATTCTCGGGCTCGCGACCCTGACGTTTCGCAAACAGGTGAAGTAGCAGCCTTGCGGCCGCCACAGCGGGTGCAGTCTACTTTGCCTTCGTGATGATGAACTCGTCGACGGAGAAGCCGAGCTCCCAGCCCTCGCCGGTTCCAGCGACCGCCAGGGACACCTTGTTCTTGTCCTTGTCTTTGAACATCACCCAGGCGTCAGCGGCCTTTCTTGCGCCCGCCTCCGTGTCAGCGGCCATGTACTTGCCGAACAGCTCGTCGATGCTGGACACGTCCGTGAACGAGCCGCGGCCATCCGAGATCTTGAACTTCCCGACCGACAGCCCACCGCCCTTTGACCGGATCGTTACGTTTGCCGACTGCCCGTTGTCACAGGTGATCTTGCCGCTGCCCGTCGCGCTCTCGTAGAAGGCGGCCCATTCATGCAGGTCAAACTTGAGCGTACATTTGGTCGATCCAGCGAACGCCGCCGGCGCCCACAGGCACGCGGCCACCGCCACAAGTAAACCGGTTCCCCACCGTTTGCGCATAACACGTCCCTCCGTGCCGCTCAGTTAGCGCCACCGGGGCGACGGAGCAAGAGCTGACAACGCATGACACGGGTACTTGCTGCACCGCGAACCGGCATGGTACGCGATCGTCATGAACCGCGGTGAACGAGGCAGCGTCGACTGGAGTGCGTTGGCGGCGCTGGCGGCCTGCGTCACCGCGGTCGCTGCTCTGGTCGTGGCAATCACCACCGCCTCGCAGGTGCGCCAAGAAACACAGCGCGTGCTGTTCAACGCCGGGCTCGATTCACTGTGGCACTTTGACGAGCAGTGGAACTCCGACGGCATGATGGATGCGCGCAGCGCTGCGGCCACCGCCTTGCTGGATGGGCGACCGAGCCACGATGTCGACGAGGTGTTGGACTTCTTCGACCAAGTCGCCTTGCTGCTGAAGCGCGGCGCGCTGGACGAGGAGATGGTGTGCTACGAATTCTATTGGCCGATGGCCAACTACTGGTTCGCCAGCCAGGAGTATATCCGTCAAGTGCAGCGCGACGCCCCGGCGGCGTGGGAGCAATTGGCTGGCACAGTGCCGCGCCTGGCGGCGATTGAAGCGCAGCGCCGCAAGCATACAGCGGAGGCGTCTGTACCGACCAAGGCACAGATCGCCGAGTTCCTTGCGGCGGAAGCACGCAACGCGGAGTGCACCGACGACGAGAACGAAACGCGCAAGACACCGCTGTGAAAGGAGACAGCATGGATTTCACCATTCCCGCAGACATCCGCAGCAAGCTCGCCGAGCTGGATGCGTTCATCGAAAAGGAGATCCAGCCGCTCGAGCGCGAGCACATGCAGTTCTTCGATCATCGCCGCGAGCATGCCCGCACCGATTGGGACAACGGCGGCCGGCCACGCCGCGAGTGGGAGGAGCTGCTCCATGAGATGCGCCGGCGCGCCGACGCCGCCGGCCACCTGCGGTATGCGCTGCCGCGCGAGCTGGGCGGGCAGGGGGCATCGAACCTGGCGATGGCGATCGTGCGCGAGCACCTCGCCGCGAAGGGCCTCGGGTTGCACAACGATCTGCAGAACGAATCGTCGGTCGTCGGCAACTTCCCGACCGTGCACATGATGCTCGAGTTCGGCACGCCCGAACAGAAGAAGGAGTTCCTGCCCGGCATGATCACCGGGACGCACCGCGTGGCGTTCGGCCTGACCGAGCCCGACCATGGCAGCGATGCGACCTGGTTGGAGACGACCGCGGTGCGCGACGGCGGCGACTGGGTCATCAATGGCAAGAAACGGTTCAACTCCGGCATGCACCACGCCAACTACGACATGGTCTTCGCCCGCACCGCGGGCGCGCCAGGCGCCGCCGAAGGCATTACCTGCTTCCTCGTCCCCGCCGACACCCCCGGGCTCAGCGTCGACTTCATGTGGTGGACCTTCAACATGCCGAGCGACCACGCCGAGGTGACGCTCGAGAACGTGCGCGTTCCACACCGGGCCATCTTCGGAGAAGAGGGTAAGGGCCTGGCGCTGGCGCAGCACTTCGTGCACGAAAACCGCATCCGCCAGGCCGCCTCCGGCGTCGGTGCCGCGCAATACTGCGTCAACGAGAGCGTTGCCTACGCCAAGGAGCGCCTCGTCTTCGGCAAGCCGCTGTGGCTCAACCAAGCCATCCAGTTCCCGCTCGCCGAGCTCCAGACCGAATGCGAGATGGTGCGCAACCTCGTCTACAAGACCGCGTGGCTGCTCGACCAGCAGCACCGCATGGAGGTCACCGACAAGGTGTCGATGTGCAACTA
>DATKMS010000459.1:0-27147 GCA_035541735.1 Candidatus Margulisiibacteriota bacterium | reverse complement strand
CCACGCCGCTGCCGGTGCACCTGCTATGCATCCGCGACATGGGCCTCACCCTCGGTGAGATGTTCGATCTCGACGAGCTGGCGGCGGATTGTGCCAACGATGGAATATGGGAATTCTTTTTCAGCGCGCCGCCCCTCAAGGTCACCGGCGGTGTCGGCTCGCCGCTGAATCCGCTGGCGGTCAAGTAGGGCGTGGGCGGTTTTGCGACTCAGCGTTCGACCGGCAGCTGTGCAGCATCCCAGTCGAGCATCCCACCCTTGAGGTTGCTGACGCGGTCGAACCCCAGCCCGGTGAGCAGCGCCGCTGCTGTCGTGCTGCGTACGCCGGCGCGGCAGATGACGACGACGTCACGGTGCTTGCTCTCGGCGAACTCCGCAGCGCGCTCGGGTAGGTCCTTGAGTGGCACGAGTACGCTGCCCGGAATGTGCCCAAGCTCGCCCGTGAACTCCTCCGGCTCACGCACGTCGAGCAGCAGCGGCGGCGTGGCGCCGGCGAGCCGCGCGTGCACTTCTTGCGCCGTCAGCTGGCGCACCTCATTGAGCTTCGACAGCGGCGGGAAGTGCACCGAGCCATCCTCGATGGCCGACAGATTGGCTTGTAGCGCTTCCTGAATCTTCTCCGGCAGCGGCAAGCCCAGATTGTTCATCAGCTCCACGTATGCGGCGCGCGAGTGTCCGGCGAGCCGCGGGTTGTGCGCCTTCTCGTCGGCGATGGTGGAGTGCGTATGGCCGCGGTAGTCGTGTGCCGGGAACACCAGCGTTTCGTCGGGAAGCGTGAACAGCTTCTGCGTGATGCTGTCGTACTGCGCCCCGGGGTCGCCGCCGGCGAAGTCGGCGCGGCCGGTCCCATGAATGAGCAACGTGTCGCCGGTGAAGACCCGATCGCCGGCGTACAGGCTGATGCTGTCGGGCGTGTGGCCGGGCGTGTGCAGGATCTGCAGCTGCACGCTGCCGGCGGCGATCCGTTGCCCATCCTCGACGTGGACGTCGATGTGCGGTGCCGGGGCGCGCTGCTGCATGACGACCTGCGCGCCGACCAGGTCGCGCAGGTCCCACGCCCCGGTGTGGTGATCGGCATGCGTGTGCGTGTCGATCACATATGCGAGCCGGTGCCCGTAGTACGCCAGCACGGCAAGGTAGCGATTGACCTCTTCCTTCACCGGATCAATCAGGACCGCCTCACGCGTCTGCTCGCAGGCCAGCAGATAGGTCTTGCAATGGCTGCGGTTCAGTTCGCGAAACAGCATCTCCGTCTCCTTCGTTGAATGGACGGAGGGCTTATCACTTCTCCGGACCCGAGTCAGCCGCGCGCCGCCGCGCGGCGCGCGCGCGGCGCGGCGGCGCAGAAGGCACGATCGACCAGCGCCTGCAGGCGGGCGACGAGCTGCGTGCGTTCGGCCTTCATCCCACCAGCCACCCACTCTGCCAGCAGCACCTGATCCAGAGCGCTGAACAGCTTGGCGAGGTACCCGGGCGGCTCGTCGACAAAGACGCCGGCGGCGATGCCGCGGCGGAAGATGCCCGTCTGCAGATCGTGGATGGCCTTCCACAGTTGGGCGCGTTGATCCGCATCCGGCGTCGGGCTCACCACCCACGAGGTTCCTGCGCGCAGGTGCATGCGCAGGAAGTCAGGATGCGCCACGAAGTAGTCGATGTACGCGGCACTCAGTGCCCCCAGCGTCTCGCGTGGCGGTGCCTTGCGGTCGACCACGTCGCGCGCCAGCTGCAGCAGCTCGCCGCCGCGCTCCTCCAAGATCGCACGGAACAGGTCTTCCTTGCTCGGGAAGATGGCGTAGATCGTCCCCATCGACAGCCCGACCAGCGCGGCGATGTCTTGCACCTTCGCGGCTTCGAAGCCGCGCTCCGCGAAGACCTGCTCGGCAGCCGTGAAGATGTGCTGGCGGTAGACGTCGGTGCGCGCCTTGCGGGCCTCGTGCTTGGGCTTGCGCGGTACCCGGACCATTCGAACTGCTTATCACTCAAAAAAACGATTGACAAGTCATAATTCCGAATGCTAATTCGGGAAACCGAATCGCTTAACCCCAGAATTCTCGCAGACACGGAGGCGCCGTATGGAGTTCGGAATCTTCTCGCAGATGCACGTGCCCCCTTGGGAGGACGAGCACTCGCGCTACTTGCGCGAGCTCGAGGTGGCCGAGGCCGTCGAGGCCGCCGGCTTCAAGTATGACTGGTCGCCGGAGCATCATTTCCTCGAACACTACTCGCATCAGCCGGCGCCGGAGGTCTTCCTCAGCTGGGTGGCGGCGCGCACCAAGCGCATCCACATTGGCACCGCAATCATCAATATCACGGCACCGGTGAATCACCCGGCGCGCGTCGCCGAGCGCGTCGCCACCATGGACCACCTCTCCGAGGGCCGCGTCGAGTTCGGCACCGGCCGGGGCTCGTCGACGGCGGAGTGGGCGGGCTTCGCCATCCCGTCGGCGGCGGAGACCAAACCGATGTGGCGCGAGTCGCTCGAACAGATCCCGCGCATGTGGCGCGACGAGCCCTACGAGTTCAGCGGCAAGTATTTCCGCATGCCGCAACGCAACGTGCTGCCGAAACCGTACACCAAACCGCATCCGCCGATCTGGGTGGCCTGTTCGAGCCCGCCGACCTTCATCGAGGCGGGCGAGCTGGGGCTCGGCGCCCTGTGCTTCACCTTCGGGACGCCGGCGCAGATCGCCGAGCACGTGCTAAACTACAAAGAGGCCATCAAGCGCTGCAAGCAGCCCATCGGCGGGTACATCAACAACAACATCGCGGTCACCACCAACATGTTCTGCCTCGAAGACGGTGATGAAGCCCGCCACTTGTACGCCCACGCCAAGGTCGAACGCTTCACCGAGTACTTCTTCAAATGGCTCGACTCCATCCCGCGCCCGCACGGCATGCCGAAGGAAGGACCGATCGGCCCCCTGCCGCAGGCCACCCCAGCCGAATTGCAAGCGGGGCTCGCGGTCGGCGGACGGCAGATCGGCTCGCCGGAGGAAATCATCAAGGTCATCCAAATGTACGAGGACATCGGTGCCGACCAGCTCATCTACGCGCCGCTCACACTGACCCTGGAGCAGAAGCACGTGTTGCGCTCGATCGAAACGTTTGGAAAGCACGTGCTGCCGAAGTTCGACAAGGATCCGGTGCACAGCACGACGCGACAGCGCGAAGCACAGCTGGCGGCGCAGGCGGCCTGAGGCTCGTGAAGCGGCACAGGACTGTTCCTAGTCTCTCAGACGAGATAGGCTTCGCGAGATACGAGCTACGGAAGTGACCGTTCCGATTTTCGACAAGGTGCTGATCGGCGGCCAATGGGTCCCTGCCGCCAACGGCACGTATCAGATCACCAATCCCGCCACCGAAGAACCGGCGGGATACGCGCCCGAGTGCTCTGTCGAGCAGGTACGGGCGGCGGCGCACGCGGCGCGCGCGGCGTTCGAGAGCGGTCCGTGGCGCGCGATGAGCGGCGCGGAGCGCGGCGCGCTGTTGCGCGAGGTGGCGGAGAAGTTCAAGGCCCAGATGAACGGGCTGGTCGATCTGACGATCGCCGAGACGGGCGCCGTGCGACCGGTGGCCAGCTCGCAGCAAGTGGCTGCTGTCGCCGTGCGTCTGGCGAAGTACGGTGAGCTGGCCAGCACGCCGGTCGACGAGGCGCTACCGCCGCGCGAGCTGCAGGGGCCGAACGCCCGCGGGCTCGCCGCGGGCCTGGTCGTACGCGAGCCCATCGGGGTGGTCGCGGGCATCACGCCGTTCAACTTTCCGATGACCAACTGCGCCGGCAAGATCGGTGCGGCGCTCGCCTGCGGCAACACCGTCGTGATCAAGCCGGCGCCCGTCGACCCGCTCGGCGTCGTCGAACTGTGCCGCATCGTCGACTCGGTATTGCCGCCGGGCGTGGTCAACTTCGTCTGCGGCTCGGGGCCGGAGATCGGTGAAGCTCTGACGACGTCGCTCGACGTCGACATGGTCTCGTTTACGGGCAGCACTGCCGTCGGCCGCAAGATCCAGGAAAGCGCCGCGGCGCGGATGCAACGCACGCTGATGGAGCTCGGCGGCAAATCGGCGAATATCATCTTCGCCGACGCCGACCTGGAGAAGGCGCTGGCCAGCGCCATGCAAGTGTGGACCTTCCACAGCGGCCAGATCTGCATCGCCGGCACGCGCGTGCTGATCGAGCAATCGATCTACGACGAGTTCACGCGGCGGCTGGCCGCCGCCGGACCGGCCTTGAAGATCGGCGACCCGCGCGAGCCCGGCGTCGTGGTGGGTCCGCTGGTGTCGGCGGCGCAACGCGAGCGCGTCGAACGCCACATCGCACAGGGCGTCGAAGACGGCGCGACCCTGGCGTGCGGCGGCAAACGCCCGGCCCACTTGCCGCGCGGCTACTATGTGGAACCGACGCTGTTCACGAGCGCCACCAATGCGATGCGCGTCGCGCGCGAAGAGATCTTCGGTCCGGTGATCACGGCGATTCCGTTCCGCGACGAAGCCGATGCCATCGCCATCGCCAACGACTCCGACTACGGGTTGTACGGATACCTCTGGACCGGCGACTCGGCGCGGGGGCTGCGCGTGGCGCGCCAGTTGCGTACCGGCACGGTGCAAATCAACGGCGGCCCGATGAATCCCGAGGCGCCCTTCGGCGGCTACAAGCAAAGCGGCATCGGCCGTGACGGCGGCCGCTACGCGCTCAACGCGTACAGCGAACTCAAATACATTGGTTGGACAGCATGAGAGGGACGCATGGCGTTTGACACGATCATCAAGGGCGGCCGCGTCATCGACGGCTCCGGCTTACCGGTGCGAACTGCCGACGTCGGCATCAAGGGCGGCATGATCACCGACATCGGCCGGCTCTCCGGTGCCAAGCGGGAGATCAACGCCGACGGCCTGGTGGTGATACCCGGCATCATCGACGCCCACACCCATTACGATCCGCAGCTCAGCTTCGAGCCGTTCGGCACGTCGTCCTGCTTCCACGGTGTCACCTCCGTCGTCGCCGGCAACTGCGGCTACTCGATCGCCCCCTGCGCCAAGCAGGACCACGACTGGCTCAGCGCGCTGTTCGCCAAGGTCGAGGGCATGACGCCGAGCGTGCTGCGCGAAGGGTTGCCGTGGGACTGGGACAGCTTTCCGTCGTTCCTCGAGACGCTCGACAAACGGCTGGGCATCAACCTCGCCGTGTATATCGGGCATTCGGCAATCCGCCGCTACGTCATGGCGGAAGCCGCTTCGGAACGTGCGGCGACGGCGGACGAGATCGAGCACATGAAGCGGCTGGTGCGCGAGGCGATGGCCGCGGGTGCCGCCGGCTTCTCGTCATCGAACGGGCCGACCCACGTCGATCAGTTCAAGCGCCCGGTGCCGTCACGCCACGGCACCTTCGATGAGGTGTTGGCCCTCGCTGAAGCGGCGGGCGAAGGCGGCGCAGGGAGCATCGCGTACTTGCCCGAGTCGGCCCCGCAAGGCGTCGATGCGCACGACCGTGAACGCCTCATTCAACTCGCGCACCGCTCGGGCTTGCCGGTGGTGATTCAGGGGATGGGCTACCGCCCCGGCAACCGCCCGCTGTGGGACGATCAGACGAAGTTCCTGGCCGAGGCGCGCGACAAGGGCGCAGCGATCTACTCGATGCTACGCACGCAGCCCTTCATGCGGCCGTTCAACTGGCGTCGCGGCACGTCGCTGTTCGAAGGCGTCTTCCACTGGCGTGATCTGCCCGACCAGACTCCGGAGCAACGCCTGGCCGCGCTGCGTGACCCGACGCTCCGCGAGAAACTGCGTTGGGGGATCGACAACCCGAACAAGGACCCGAGCAAGGGCTCGACACTGCCGATGCCGGCGATGACCGCCATCTTCGTGGACCGCTCCCAGTCGAATCCCAAGGCAGAGGGCAAGAGCCTCGCCCAGCTCGCGACTGAACGCGGCGTGCACCCCGCCGACCTCATGTGCGATCTCTCGGTGGCTGACAACCTCGAGACCCAGTTCATGTGGAACAGCGAAGCGCCGCCATGGATCGAGGCCAACGCCGAGGCGCAACGCAACATGCACATGATCATCGGCACCGGCGACGGCGGCGCGCACGCCGACCGCGACGACGGCGCCGAGTGGTCGACGTATTTCATTCGCACGTGGCTGCTCGAGCGCAAACAGTTCTCGCTCGAAGACGGCATCCGGCGCATCACCCATATCCCGGCGATGATCACCGGCCTCAAGGGCCGTGGTCTGCTGGCGCGCGGCTATCACGCCGACATCACGATGTTCGACCCGGCGCGCATCGGGCTCGGCAAGAAGACCCTGGTGCGCGACATGCCCGGCGGCGAAGAGCGCTGGCAGGTGGGCTGCGAAGGCGTGGTGCGCGTCCTCGTCAACGGCGAGGTGATCGTCGAGAATAACAAGCTCACCGGCACGCGCGCGGGCCGCATCCTGCGCGTGGGGAACCCAACGAACTGACAGGGGCGGGGACTCTCAACTGTGAACTCTCGACTGTCAACTCTCTCATGAAAGCCGCCGTCTTCTACGCTGTCGACAAGCCGGTCGCGGTCGAAGAGGTTCAGGTCAAGGACCCCGAACCCGGCGAAGTGCGCGTCGCACTCAAAGCGGCGGGGCTCTGTCATTCCGATTTGAGCGTCATCGACGGCACGATCCCGTACCCAACGCCCGTGGTCCTCGGCCATGAGGGCGCTGGCGTCATCGACGCGGTCGGTGCCGGCGTCACCAGCGTGAAGGAAGGCGATACGGTGATCGTGTCGACGCTGTCGCACTGCGGCCGCTGTCCGGCCTGCGAGGTGGGCAAACCGACGCAGTGCAAGAATGCGCCGAGCCCGAAGGATGCGCGGCCATTCACCGTGGGCGGCACGCCGGCCTTTCAGTTCGCCAACGCCTCGGTGTTCACCGAACGCACCGTCGTGCGCGAGCAGGGGGCCATCCCGATCGATGCGCGCGTGCCGTTCGATCGCGCCTGCCTCATCGGCTGCGGCATCATGACCGGCTTCGGCGCGGTGATCAATCGTGCGCGCGTCGAAACCGGCGCCAGCATGGCGGTGTTCGGTGTCGGCGGCATCGGCTTGAACTGCGTACAAGGCGGTGTACTCGCCGGCGCGGCGAAGATCATCGCCGTCGACGTCATGCCGCAGAAGCTCGAGTGGGCGCGGCGCTTCGGCGCGACCCATACCATCGACAGCTCGAAGGATGATCCGGTCGCGGCCATCAAGGACCTCACCGGCGGCGGCGCGGACTACACCTTCGAGGCGGTCGGCAACCTTGCGGTCATGAAGCAGGCGTTGGAGGCCCTGGGGCCGGGCGGTGCACTCACCATCGTGGGTGTGCCGAAGATGGGGTCGAGCTTGGACTTCGTCGTGCACGCGCTGTACCAGAACAAAGCCATCCTCGGCTGCCGCTACGGGACCGCGCGGCCGCGCGTCGACTTTCCCATGCTGGCCGACCTGTACCTCGGCGGCCGGCTGAAGATCGACGAGTTGATCACACGGCACTACACGCTCGACGAGTTCGACACAGCCTTGGAGGATCTCAGACAAGGAAACTTGGCACGCGGCGTCTTCCGTATCGACGCCCGCACATAAACAGGAGGGGATCATGGGTCGATTTGGTCACCACGTCATCGATGCAGACGGGCACGGCGGTGATCTGCCGAACTGGCAGGGGCGCATTCCAGCGCAGTTCCAGCCGAGGTGGGAGGAGCGCCGCGAGAAGATCAAGAAGCAATTCGCCAACCTTCCCGGCGTCGGCGTCAAGGCGACACAGGGCAAGGCGAAGCTCGATAGCCTCGAACGCCCAGGGATGACCGACCCGAAGGCGCGCATCGAGGACATGGACCTCGAAGGCATCGACCAGACGATCATGTTTCCCGGCGGTGCGGGCGAGGAATGGGCCGGACTCGATCGTGACTTTGCGATCGCCCTCTGCCGCACGCTGAACGACTGCCGCGCCGAGTACACGCGCTACAACCCCAAGCGGCTGATGTCGGTCGCCAAGCTGCCGATGATCGATCCCGAGGCGGCGGCCGCCGAGCTGCGGCGCACAGTGACCGAACTCGGCATGGTCGGTATGGTGACGCCACAGCACGTGCGCGACAAGAACCTCGATCACCCCAGCTTCGACGTCGTCTGGCGCGAGGCCGAGCGGCTCAACGTCGCCGTGTGCGTGCACGGCGGCGGTCAGGCCATCGATCAGGTGCCGATCGGTGTCGACCGCTTCAAGACGCGCCTCGAAACCCACGCCTTCACCCATCCCGTCGGCCAGATGCTCGCCGTCATGTCGTTCACCGTTGGCGGCATCCTGCATCGCTTTCCGAAGTTGCGCGTCGCCTTCCTCGAAGCCAACGTGGGTTGGCTGCCGTTCTGGCTCGATCGTCTGGATGAGCACTGGGAGCTCACGCCCGAGCAGGCCCCGCACATCGATCGCAAGCCGAGCGAGTACTTCCTCTCCGGCCGCTGCTTCATCGGCTGCGACCCGGACGAGCGGCAGATCCCGCACGTCGTCGACACGCTCGGTGAAAACGTCGTCGTCTACGCCTCCGACTACTGCCACTGGGACTGCAGTTTTCCCGACACGGTGAAGATCATCGAAGGGCGCAACGACCTGTCGGCCACGAGCAAGGAGCACATCTTCCACACGAACCCGGCGCGGCTGTACGCGCTGCAGTGAAGGAGCGGGGGGAGGGTGTGCGGTGCGACCCCACCCCTACCCTTCATCAAGGCAGCATGCCCATTGATCTGAAAGAACTGCTCGCGCCGGCGCACAGTGCGCTGCTGCTGATGGAATGCCAGGAGGGCATCATCGGCAGCGGCGCGCGCATGGGGGCGTTGGGTGAAGCCGTGGCCCGGCACGGCACCATCGAACACATCGGCCGTGTGCTCGCCGCGGCGCGGACGGCACAGGTCCCGGTCTTCTACTGCACCGTCGCGCGCCGCGCGGACAGCGGCGGTGCCACGGCCAACTGCCTGTTGCTGGCGCTCGGCCGCAAAGGGACACCGTTGCTCCCAGGTTCTCCGCAGCAAGCAGTCGTGCAGGCGCTGGCGCCCCGCGAGGGTGATCACGTGGTGAATCGCTTCCACGGCGTCACGCCGTTTCACGCCACCGAGCTCGACCAGCTGCTGCGCAACCTCGGCGTGCGCACGATCGTGGCGACGGGGGTATCGGTCAACGTCGGCATCACCGGCCTGACCATCGAGGCGGTCAACTGCGGCTACCAGGTCGTCATTCCGCGCGAGGCGGTGGCCGGCACACCCGATGCCCACGTCGACAGCATGTTCGAACACACGCTGCGCTTGCTGGCGACGATCACGACGGTCGAGGATCTGGTGCAGGCGTGGCGGTGAAGCCGCCGGCCTTCGCGTACGACGGGTTTCACCCGCATGCCAGACTCACGCTTTCAGGACCGTAGCGTCTATATCACCGGCGCCGCGTCGGGCCTCGGGCGCGCGACGGCCGTGCTGTTCGCCGCGGAAGGCGCACGGGTCTTCGTCGCCGACGTCAGCGAAGAAGGGTTGGGCGAAACGATTGACTCCATCCGCGCCGCCGGCGGCGTGGTCGATGGTGGCGTGTGCGACGTCGCCAGCATGGCGGCGGTGCGCGGCTCGATCGGCAGCGCCGTGGAACGCTTCGGCGGATTGCACATCCTGGTCAATGCCGCCGGCGTCGGGCGGGCGGCGCGCTTCGAGGAGATCGATGAGGCGGAGTGGCAACGGGTCATCGGCGTCAACCTCACCGGTGCGTTTCACACGATGCGCGTCGCGGTCGCGCACTTGCTGCAAGCCCCCGGGGGCAACATCGTCAACATCGCCTCGATCGCCGGTCTGCGCGGCCAGGCGTACAACGCGCACTATTGTGCGTCGAAGGCCGGTCTGTTGAACCTCACGCGGTGCGTTGCGTTGGAGTTCGCCGCGCGCGGCCTGCGCGCCAACTGCGTCTGCCCCGGCGGCGTCAACACGCCGTTGATCCGGCACTTCGTTCCACAGCCGGATTACGAGAAGCGCCTGGTCGGCTACTATCTGCCGCCGGCGCCGCACATGATGGGCATGCCCGAGGACGTGGCCAAGACCATCGCGTTCCTGGCGTCGGACGATGCGCGCATGATAAACGGCGCCGCGTTGGTGGCCGATTTCGGCACGTTGGCATAGCATGCTCATCCTGGATGTTTTGGGTCGGAATGTTGCGGAGCGCGGTGACCGCACGTTCATCCACCACGCCGGCCGGCGGGTGACGTACGGCCAGTTCGACCGGCTGACCAATCGCGCTGCCCACGCGTTGCAGCGCCTGGGTGTCGACAAGGGAAACCGCGTCACCCTGGCGCTGGGCAATTCCATCGAGTACGTCGTCGCCGCCTTCGGTGTCCTCAAGGCCGGTGGCGTACTCAACCCGGTCAACCCCGGACTCGGTGCCCAGGAGCTGAGCTACATCCTCGGCCACGCCGAGCCGCGCGTCGTCGTCACCGACGGCGCCAGCGCGCCGAACGTGCTTTCCGCGAAACTCACACTGCCGCGCGGCTGTACGGTCGCCGTCTTCGGTGCCGACCCCAGCGGCGCGCTTCAGCCCCACTCTTCCGCAGCTGTTGCAATGATGGACGAACTCATCGACGTCAGCCGGGACGACCCGCCGGCGGTCGACCTTCAAACCAATGACCCGTCGACGCTGCTCTACACGTCGGGTACCACCGGCAACCCCAAGGGCGTCCTGTTCACTCACGGCCGCACCGGTACCAGCGGCCCGCAGTTCATCGAGGCGCTCCACCTGACGCCCGACGATATCATTCTCGCAGTCACGCCGCTCTTCCACGGCAACGCCTGGGGCGCCGTGGTCACGGCGCTGCACGCCGGCAGCACCGTCGTCTTCCCGAAGGCGTTCCATGCCTCAGAGTTCTGGCCGCTGGTTCACGAGGTGAAAGCCACTGTCCTCTACACATTGGGCACCGTCCTGGCGATGCTGCTCACCCGCGAGCCCTCGGACCTCGAACGCCACAACTCCTTGCGCGTCATCCTCGGTCTCGGCAGCGCACCGATTCGCGACCAGATCATCAAACGCTTCGGCGTGATCGACGTTGCCGAATGTTTCGGCTCGACCGACGCCGGTGTCGTCACCATCACACCGCTCGGCGCTACGCCGCGTGCGGGCTCGTGCGGGCCGGCGGTGCCCGGCGTGCAGTTGCGCATCACCGCCGATGACGGCCGTGCATTGGGACCGCGCGAGGTGGGCGAGATCTGCGTCCGCTCGCCGGCACACATGGCCGCCTACTTCCGCGATCCCGAGCAGACGGCGCAGGCGTTGCGCGACGGCTGGTTCTTCACCGGCGACCTCGGCTACCTCGACGAAGACGGCTGGCTCTATTTCGTCGACCGCAAGCGCGACGTCATCCGCCGTGGCGGTGAGAACATCTCGTCGGTGCTGATCGAGAAGACGCTGCGCGAGCATCCGAGCGTGGCTGAGGCTGCAGTCATCGGCGTCCCCGATGCGGTGCTCGGCCAGGAGGTCAAGGCGTTCATCGTCGCGAAGGCGCCGGTGTCCGCAGATGAGTTGCGGGCATTTGCCGCCGCGCGCCTGGCGAAGTTCCAGGTGCCGCGTCTCTGGGAGTTCCGCGACTCACTGCCGAAAACACCGTCGCAGCGGGTGGAAAAATACAAGTTGCGCGCCGAGCACGGCGCGACGAAGCCGCTCTTGGGCTAATCAAAGCGCCCCTTTTTTGGGGCCTCCTCTCCTGTTATGGTGCGCCGCCGTGAGCCCTCCACGATATGCCATAGGGATCATCGGCGGGGCGACGGCGGGTGCAGAGACGGCCGGTTTGCTGGCCGCGCGCGGCGCCCTGGTCGTCGTGTTCGAGCAGAACGCGCGGCCGTACGGCAAGATCGAGGACGGTCTGCCGCGCTGGCACGTCAAGCTGCGCCAGAAGGAGTATGAAGAGGTCAACGCGCGCCTCGACCAGCCCGCAGTGCACTTCGTGCCGCTCACCAAGATCGGCCGTGATATCGACTTCCAAACACTCGCGCGCGACTGGGGATTCACGGCGGTGATCCTGGCGCTCGGCGCCTGGCGCGATCGGCCGTTGCCGCTCGAGGGCGCGGACCGCTTCGTGGGCCAGGGTCTCCTCTACCAGAATCCATTCATCCACTGGTTCAACCATTTCACGGATCCCGATTACGGTGGCCCGCACTACGAGCCGGTGGACGGAGCGATCGTGGTGGGTGGCGGCTTGGCATCGATCGACGTCATGAAGGTCCTGCAGATCGAGACGGTGCGACGCGCCCTCGAACGACGCGGCATCCAGGAAGACACGCTGCACCTGGAGCACGCGGGCGTTGCCGATGCGTTGGCGGCGCACGGGCTGACGTGGGGAGCCCTCGGACTCACGGGCGCGACGCTCTTCTACCGGCGGCGACTCGAGGACATGCCCCTCACCGAAATTCCGGAAGACGCCGATGCGGCGCGCCGCCAGAAGTTCGAGGCGATACGGCGCCGCATCATTGAGAAGGCGATGCAGAAGTATTTGTTCCGTGTGCAGCCGCTGCGCTTGCCCGTGGGGCTCCTGGAGGAAGACGGGCGGCTGGTAGGGTTGCGGTTCCAACACACCACGGTGGACGCAGGACAGGTCGTGCCTGTCGCAGGCGCTGCGGAAGACGTCCGGGCGCCGCTGGTCATCAGCTCCATCGGCAGCATTCCCGAACCCATGCCGGGCGTCGCCGCGCGCGGCGAGCTGTACGAGTTCAGCGACCGCGAGTTGGGCCGCATTGCCGGCTACGAAACCGTCTTCGGCGCCGGCAACGCCATCACCGGCAAGGGCAACATCGCCGCGTCGCGCCGGCACAGCATCGAAGTCGCGACCCGCCTGATCGAGGAGTTCCTCGGCCTCGGCCAAGGCGCCCATGAAGGGGAGGAACAGCTGCTGGAGTCGATCACCACTCCGGTGGACGACTCGGCGCACAAGATCGCCGACTGGATGGGCTCGCGGCCGCCGCTGGACAACGCGCAAATCGAAGCCATTCTGCGCCGCGTACGCAGCCGCCAGCTGGCCGTGGGGTACACTGGCTCGTATCGCGAGTGGTTGAAGCGTCACGCGCCGGCGTCCTGAGCCGGCTTGCCAACCACCGACGGCGGCGCGCATAGCCGCCGGCGCAAGAGCATTGAAATGCCGTTCACGCTGCCTGACATCAATGAAGCAATCGCCGCGGCCATTCCCGACCGTGAGGCGATCGTCACCGCGACGCGGCGGCTGACGTGGCGCGAGCTGCAACAGCGTACGCGGCGGCTGGCGCACGTGCTGATCGATGCCGGACTCGGGTGCCACCGTGAACGCGACGCGCTGGCACCGTGGGAGTCCGGGCAGGACCACTTGGCGCTTTATCTGTACAACGGCCATGAATACCTCGAGGGCATGGTCGGCGCCTTTCGTGCCCGGGTCGCGCCGTTCAACGTCAACTACCGCTACGTCGACGACGAGCTGTTGTACCTGCTGCGCGACGCGCGCACGCGCGCCATCGTCTACCACGCCAGCTTCGCGCCGCGGCTCGCCCGCGTGTTGCCGCAGCTCGCACGAGAGCTGCCGCCGCTGGCGTTGCTGCTGCAAGTCGACGACGGCAGCGGCACGCCGCTGCTGCCCGATGCAATCGACTACGAAAGTGCGCTCGCGGCGGCCAGCGACGCGCTGCCCGACGTGCAGTCGAGTGAAGAGGACCTCTACATCATCTACACCGGCGGTACGACCGGCATGCCCAAGGGCGTGCTGTGGCGCCAGGTCGATATCTTCTTCGCCGCTCTCGGCGGACGCGTCCCCGGCGGCGACGCCGTCAAGAGCGTCGAGGAGATCGTCGCGCGCGTGCCGTACGGCGAAATGATGCGCATGCTGCCGGCCGCACCGTTCATGCACAACGCCGGGCACTGGTCGGCGTTCATCGCGCTCCACCAGGGCGGGACCATCGTCGTGCAGGGCAACCCGCGCCACCTCGATCCCGACGACATCTGGCGCACGGTGGAGCGCGAACGCATCTTCACGCTGTCGATCGTCGGCGATGCCTTCGCACGTCCGCTGGTGGATCGGCTGCGCAATCGCCGTTACGACCTCTCTAGCCTGCGCGTCCTGGGTTCCGGCGGTGCCATTCTGTCACCGCCGTTGAAGCGAGCGCTGCTGGAGTTGCTCCCGGATGTGGTGATCGTCGACGGTTTCGGCTCGTCGGAAACCGGCGCGCAAGGCGCGTCGGCGACGGCAGCAGGCGCGGAGGCACCGACGGCCTTCCGCATGGACGAGCACACGGTGGTGCTCGATGCGGCACTGACGCGCCGCCTGCAACCCGGCGACCCCGAAACCGGTTGGTTGGCGCGCAGCGGACACGTGCCGCTGGGCTATCTGGGCGACGCAGCCAAGACGCGGCAGACGTACCGCGTGATCGATGGTATCCGCTACTCGGTTCCCGGCGACCGTGCACAGATCACCGCCGACGGCAGCATCCGCATCCTCGGTCGCGACTCGGCGTGCATCAATACCGGGGGAGAGAAGGTCTTCGCCGAAGAGGTAGAGCGCGCCCTCAAACGTCACCCAGCGGTATACGATGTCCTCGTCACCGGCACACCGAGCGAGCGCTGGGGCGAGCAGGTCACAGCGGTGGTGGCGTTACGGCCGGGTGCCAGCGCTGATGAAGAAGAGTTGCGCGACGCGGCGGCCACTGAGCTGGCGCGCTACAAGCTGCCGCGCGCGTTCGTCTTCGTCGACGCAGTGCAGCGCACACCGACGGGGAAACCTGACTACCGGTGGGCGAAAGAGACCGCGTGTTCCGCTGTGACCAACCGCTAGGAAGAACAGGCGCGCCGGCGCAACCCGCGGCGGCCTTCAACGTTATGGGTTGTATTGACGCGCACAACTGCACACCTAGACTGAGACCGGGAGGACCATGATGTTCAAGAGTTTTGTGAGCGGTGGAGTGGCGCTGGGGCTGTTGGTGTCGCTGACCAGCTGTAGCGTGTACGAGAGCAATCCACGGACTGTACAGGGCGCCGGGATCGGTGCTGCAGCCGGTGCGGGAACCGGCGCCGCCATCGGCGCTATCGTTGGTGGGGGCAAAGGCGCGGGAGAGGGCGCGGCCATCGGCGCGGTGGTTGGCTTGCTCGGCGGCGGGTTGATCGGCAACTACATGGACAACCAGGCCAAAGAGATGCAGGGGATTCTCGCGGAGCAGGACCGGCTGCGGCGCGAGCAAGAAAGGTTGGACGTCACCCTGTCGAGCGACATCCTCTTTACGTCGGGCAGCGCCGCCCTGTATCCGGGCGGGCGTGACAAGCTGCGGCAGTTCGCCGGCGTGCTCAACCGCTATCCGCGCACGACCATACAGATCACCGGCAACACGGACAGTCGCGGCAGCGAGCAGTCCAATATGGAGCTGTCGCGCCAGCGTGCGCAGGCCGTGGCGGACGAGCTGATCGCCGACGGCGTCAGCGCCAGCCGCATCACCACCCGTGGCGTCGGCGCGTCGGTGCCCATCGCCACCAACGACACTCCCGAAGGCCGCGCGCAAAACCGCCGTGTCGAGATCGTGGTCGCGCCGGATGAAGGCATGCGCACCGAGCAGGGCGGCGGTGGGGGGAGCGGTGGCAGCGGTGGTGGCGGGCGCTATGAGGAGCCGCGCTGAGCGCCAGCGGTATCAACTCTCTTGGGGAACGACCGCCAACACCAGCGTCCGCGTGCTCGTGGCGGCGGCCCGACATCTCTTGCCGCTGCTTCCAGGTCTCATGCGCGAGCTACCCCATGCGCAAGGCGCTGTGTGGAGGCGCCCCGCCGGCGCGCCGGGGGAGGCAGCGGGCTGAGCTGAGGGCAGCGTGTTTCCGGAGGGCAGGCGCAGGGTTCGAGCCAGGGTGGCCGGTCAAACTACGCCTGCAACACCTCACCTAACACCGGCTGGAAACGCGCCATCTGTTCCTCGGTGCCGAGCGAGATGCGCAGATGCGTCGGCATCGACGGGAACAGGCGGCCGACGAGGAAGCCACGGCGTTTGAGCGCATCGATGACCGGCGGCACCGGGCGGCCGATCTCCACCATGACGAAGTTCGTATCCGATGGGATCGCCTTGAAGCCGTGCTGTTCCAACCAACTGAGGAAGGCGGTGCGGATGCTGGCGTTGCGGCGGCGCACTGCTGCGGCGCTGGCCTGGTCTGCCAAACTGGCGCGTGCCGCGGCCAGTCCGACGGTATTGAGCGAGTTCTGCAGGCGATGCGGTACCATGCGCTCGGCGGTTGCCTTGGAGGCCACGGCATAGCCGATGCGCAGGCCGGCGAGCGCGTAGACCTTTGAGAAAGTGCGCAGCACGATGACGTTGCGGCCTTCCTTCACGTACTTGACGCAGCTCTCGTAGCGCGGATTGTCCACCCACTCGTGATACGCCTCATCGACCATCACCGGCACGGTGGGCGCGAGACGATCGAGGAAGGCGCGCATGCTGTCCTTGTCAACGATCGCTGCCGTCGGGTTGTTCGGGTTGCACACGTAGACGAGGCCGCCGCCCTTGGCCGCATCGAGTGTGCGATCGAGATCGATACGATGGTCGGCGGTCAGCGGCACTTTGATCGGCTGGACGTTGTTGAGTCCTGCATACATCACGACCGCTTCGAAGGTGGGTTCGGCAACGACCGGTCCGTGCCCCGGCGTGGAGAACAGCTCGGTGACGATCTTCAACGGCTCGATCGAGCCGGCGCCGAGCACGACCATCTCGGCGTCGACGCCGAGCATGCGTGCGATGTCGTCGCGCAGCGCGTCAGCCGTCTGCTTTGGGTAGCGGTTGCCATTCGCGGCGGCCGCCATCACCGCGTCGCGAGCTGCTGGGAAGAGGCCGAACGGGTTCTCGTTGTAGGCGAGAATGGTGAGCGGTTCATCGGCCGCAGTCGCCAGGGCGTAGGGCGGCAAGGGAAGAGACTGGCCGATGCCAACGGTCGCCGCAGCGCTGCCGATTAGCCGCAAGAACCCGCGCCGAGAGAATCCGAGCCGTGATTCCATGGCGCTGCCCTCGTGAATCGTGCTCGTGTTCGTGCTCGTGATCACTCCACTCCTTGACGAGCACGATTCACGAGCACGGACACGTCTTCACCGTCCCTTGAATTGCGGCTGGCGCCGCTCCATGAAGGCCAGCATGCCCTCACGCGTGTCTTCGGATTGCGTCACCAGCATCTGCGCCATGGCCTCTTCCTCCAGCGCGGTTTCCAGTGACGACTCGAGCGAGCGATTGAGCAGGCGCTTGGACATGCCGATGGCGAAGGTCGGGCCCTTGGCGAGACGGTCGGCCCACTCGCGCGCCGTCGCCTCCAGTTGATCAGGCGCCACCACCTTACTCACCAACCCCCAGCGCTCGGCGTCCTCGGCGCTCATGTCGTCGCCGAAGAAGACCATCTGCTTGGCCTTCTGCAAGCCGACCAGGCGCGGCAGCAGGAACGCGCCGCCGGCGTCGACGGCGATGCCGCGGCGCACGAACACCTCGATGAAGCGCGCCTCGCTGCTGGCGATGACGAAGTCGCTGCCGAAGGCGAGATGCGAGCCCAAGCCTGCGGCGACGCCGTTGACCGCCGCCACGACGGGCTTCTCCAAGTCCCACAGGGCGCGGATGAGACGCTGCGAGCTGCCCTTCATCAGCTCGCGCCCTGCACCGGGCCCGGTCGGTCCTTGTCCACGCGGACCCGACAGGTCCGCACCGGTACAGAATCCCTTGCCGGCGCCGGTGAGCACCACGGCGCGGACACCGGCGTTGGTGCGCGCGTCGGTGAACACGCTGACCAGCTCGTCGCGCAGCTCGGCATTCACCGCGTTGCGCTGCTCCGGGCGATTCATGGTGACCCAGGCGACGTCGTTCTCGAGGTTGTACAGGATGGCTTTGAAGTCTGGCATCGTCGTCTCTCGTCCCTGTTCTTGGGTCCCTGGTCCCTGGTTCTGGTTTGAACAACCAACCAGAACCAGGGACCAGGGACTACGACTAGAAACCTACGCTCCTACTTTCCAAACCGTTGCAGCGAATTGAAGTCGAAGAAGCTGGGGTCGTAGCTCACGCGGCGATCGTTCGGTACGTCCTTGCCCTTCGGTACGAGGCCGCTGGCCGTGGCGCGATTCATCTTGATGTTTTCGGCACATTGGAAGGCGAAGTTGGACGCCCACAGCGACTCCTTCCTGCCGTCCGGGCGTGTCAGTTCTTGCCGTTGGTAGGCAGTCACTTGCAGCGTATTCAAGAGCTCGCCGGTCCACGCGAACTTGCGGTTCCAGGCTCCTTGATATGTCTCCTTGTCGATGTACAACTGGATCTTACCGTACAGGTAGTACTTGTCCTTCGGCACCCCTTCGATGATCCAGCACGGGCGGCGCGCCAAGGCGGCGCGCAAGGGGGCCCACGCAATTCCCTTCCAGTTGGGGTCCTGGTAGCCGACGACCGGAGCATCGTCCCACACCGAACGCCACCCGCCGCTGGGCATCCATACCTGCTTGGCAGTTTCGGGAGTGAAGCTCTTCGGGTCGACGATGCGGAAGACCTCGGTTTCGCCAACGAACGTCCATGTGAAGTCTTCGGGCTTGCCGTCGAAGAACGGCCCATCGTCCTGACTCATGTCGGAGCCCAGGAAGCCGTCGGAACGGTTCGCCGGGCTGACGGCGCGCACGCGCCGCAGCGCCGGCACGTAGGCCCAGTTGGAATCGCGCTTGTTGGGATCACGATAGCGCCAGGTCAACGCCGCCGTGCCGTTCAGATCCGCCGGGGTTGTGGCGACCGCGATGAACTGCCCGGAGAAATTATTGGGATTGGGCAGCCGGTATGGTGCCTCCTGGCCGTCGTAGTAGAGGAAGTAAACGTCCTGTATCGACTCGCGATCGACCTTGCTCGGGCTCACCCAGTTGAGCAGGGTGACGTTGTGGCTGTTGCCCTCGTTCCAGTACGCGTACTGGAAGTTCCACAAGACCTGCAGCGCGGCAGTTGGGCTCTTCGGATCGACCTGCGGAAACGGCAGGCCGAAGATGAACGGTGGCTGCTGGCTGGACGACTTGTCGACGACGGATCCTTCAGGGCTGATTACATACTTGCCCGCGTTAGCATCACTGGCCGCTTTGAACTCGGGGCCCCATTTGTAGATCCCCAGCGGCCAGTCGACGATCTTGTTGGTGTACTCGCCGTCTTTGTAGTGGCGGAGGATTTCCGGCGGCAACAGATCCTTCGCCAGCTCCCAGTTACCCTTGCCGAGCACGTCCCCGGCTTTGAGGCCGGCTTCCTTGGCCTGTTTCGCCAGCATCTCTTTGTCGGGCGGGGGGGCTGCTTGTGCCCAGGCCGTGCCGATCCGGCAGACTGCCAGCCCGATGACGAGAACGAACCACCGTGGTGTGCGCATCATCCTGCCCTCCCGCGGCGCGTGCATGCCGAACAGCAGCGTCAGCCGCGCGCTCCGGCCCGTGCCGCCATTTGCACGCGCGCCGCCGCGCGCTCCACCGCGAAGCGCGGACGGAACAAGGACACCATCGCGGGAATGAATACCAGCGCGCCGATGGCGTGGAAGATCATCAGCATCATGAGGAGGAAGGCCATCTCGGCCTGGAACTTGAGCGGGAAGAAGAGCCAGAACACCACGCTGACGACCAACGTCGTGCCGGTGAAAATGATGGCCTTGCCGGTGGTCGCGATGGCGCGCCGATTGGCTTCGTCGAAGTCGTTCACCTCCTCGTACTCTTCCACAATCCGGCTCAAGACGTAATAGCCGTAGTCGATACCGATGCCGATACCGATCGCCGCCACCGGCAGCGAGTTGATGTTGAAGTCGATGCCGAGGAGATACATCACCGCCTCCGACAACGGCTGGGCGACTGCCGACGGGATCATGACGATCAACGCACCAACCACGGAGCGGTAGGTGAGGAAGCTGAGGATGAAGACGACGAAGAAGATGAGTGGCACGTTCACCCGATAGGACCAGTCGACCTCCTCGTTGGTGGCCGCGAGGATGCCGATGAGCCCGCCGGCGAGTTGGTAGCGCACGGTGTCCTGCGGACGGCTGTGCTCGGCGATGTACTGCTTCGCCCGGTCGAGGGCGCCGCGGATGATGTCGTTGTTGTAGTTGCGGTAGAAGATGGCGATGGTGGCGTTGGTGTAGTCGGGGCTGAAGAAGCGGTCCATCTCACCGCGGCTGGTGCCGGCGGTGATGAGGTAGAACAGCTGGCCGACATGGTCGTCGCGCGTCGGCAGCATCTCCCATTTCGGATCGCCCTCGCGGAAGGTGCGAAAGATCTTCTTGAGCAGCGTGGTGGCGGTCAGCGAGCCTTCGGCGCCGTCGCCTTGCTCCATGTAGCGTTGGAACAGGTCGAGTTGGTTGAGCGTGTGCGCGTTCTTGATGGCGCCTTCGATCTTCCCCTCGGCGATGATGACCATCTGGCTGGCGACGCCGACGAACTTTTCGTTCAGCTTGCGGAAGGCCACGTTGTAGGGGTGGTTCTGGTAGAGGAGCGCGTTGCCGGGCTCCGCGTCGCCGGTCTTCAAATGGTGCGCGAAGTAGATGCCGAAGACCATGACCGCCGCAAACAGCACCACGACGGCCCAGCGCCAGATGCCGGTGCCGAGGGTAATGAGGCCGCGCGTGATGGCGTTGTAGAACGCGTCGGAGACGCGGCCGGGCTTGAGCTCGTGCGAAGGCGGCTTGACGAACGACAGGATGATCGGGTGCAGCGTCACCACACTCAGGAAGATGGACAGGATCCAGAAGGCGGCGACGTAGGCGAGCTTCTGCATCAAGGGGATGCTCGCCACTGCGATCGTCAAGGTCGCCGCGGTATCCGAGGCGATCGACACCATGGCCGGGCTGTACAGGCTGATATAGGAGCGCATGATCGCCGTGTTCTTGTCGTGACACAGGTGGTATTCCTCGTGGTAGCGCTCCATCGACTGCACCGAGTGGCTCAGCGCCCGCGCCGTGATCAGCACGAAGACCACCAGCACGAGCGGGTCGATCGTGAAGCCGCAGAGCCCCGCGAAGCCCAGGCCCCACACCGCGCTCATCAGTCCGGAGAACGTGGGAATGACGACGCCCTGCAGGCTGCGGAAGTAGAACCACAGCAAGCCGGTCATGGCGATCGCGGTCGCCATAAACACATAGCCCATGGTGCCCAGCGCCTGCACGAAGTACGCGAACAGGATCGGCGGGCCGGAGACGTAGATCTTCACGGTGCCGTCCGCCTCTTCGCGCTTGACGATCTCCTGGATCTTGTCCCACATGGCGTTCAGGTCCTGGTACTCCTCCCAGAAGCCGGCGGAGATCAGCGTCGCCGTGTCGTCGCGCGACACCACGAGGCCGTGCACGCCTTCGGTGGTGTACACCTTCTTCCGCAGGAACTCGAGTTCGTCCTTGTCGCGCGGCAGGCGCGGATAGATGATCGGGACGACCTTGATCCCCGAGCCGGACGTCAGCGTGGTCTTCAGCTTTGGATGCGTCAGCGAGATCACCTGCTCGCCGTTGACGCCGGGAACGTTGTGTAACAAATCGAGCGTGATGCGATTGACCTTCTCGATGGTTTCGACGCTGTCGAAGATGGTACCGTGCTGTACTTCGAGTACCATCACGAGCGTGTTCGATGTGCCGAACATATTGCGGTACTTGAAGTACGTCTGAATGTACGGGTGGCCGGGCGGATAGAGGTCGATGAAGTTGGGGAGGATCGTCAACCGTGTCGCCGTCAGCCAAATGAAGCAGATCGTGCCAACCGCGATGACCAAGGACACCGGCCAGCGGTTGCGCAGCAGGAAGCGCAGGTAGCCTTCAATGTACCGTTTCGGCAGCATGTCCTTCCTTCTGGGGCGCGACGATCCGCGTCCCCTCAATCCGGAGGACCAGACCATCGGCGCCGACCACACCGCCGTGCGTGCCGTTCACCATCGACACGGCGCGCATCCAATGCAGGCTCCAGTCACCGGAGCCCCCTTTTCTCTGCCACGTGTTCCCGCCGTCTTCGGTGGTGTACACGCAGCCGATATCGCCGACTGCGTAGCCGAGTTGCCCCGCCATCGCGACGTCGTAGAGGCTCGGGTTATCGAGCGCTTCGGCGAAGCCGACCTGCTCGAGCGCCCCGACTTCGGTATCACCATGCTGTGCCTGCCAGCTCTGACCACCGTCGGTGGTGCGCAGGATGAGGCCATCCAAACCGACCGCCCAGCCGCGTTGTGCGTCGGCGAAGGCCACACCGAAGAGCGTCTTCTGGACGCCGCTGGCCTGGTCGGTCCACGTCGCGCCACCGTCTTGGGTGGCGATGATGGTGCCGGCTTCGCCGACAATCCAGCCATGCGTTGCGTCGGGCCACGACTGAGAGTTGAGGATGACGTCCCGCGTCAATGAATGGTTCTCCCAGGTCTTGCCGCCGTCATGGGTCGCGAAGATCGCACCCCAATCCCCGACGACCCAGGCGCGCTGCTTGTCGATGGCTTGCACTTTGAAAAAGTGCCTGTCGCTATCGCTGCGCTGGCTCTCCCAGGTCTCGCCCGCGTCGGTGGTGTGCAGAATGAGCCCGGACCGGCCGCACACCCAGCCGTTGCGGATGTCGACGAAGTCGACGCTATAGAGGTGCTCGGCCGTATGCGAAACTTGCGGGTACCACGACTTGGCGCCGTCCTTGGTGCGGACGATCGTCCCAAACGCACCGACGGCCCAGCCGTCCTCGGCATTCACGAACTTCGTACCGTACAGGTTGTCGGTGATGCGCACGCCACCGAGTGAGATCGCCACGGCGGCCGGCGATAGCACCACTGAGCACAACGCGACGAGCGTTGCGGAGCACACGACCCACCGGGTCGCGCGACCTACGTGGACACATTCTGCCAGCACCGGTTAGAACTCGCGAAGAAACAGGCGCCTTATAGGTCAAGCGTTTGATTCATGTCAATCGGTCGTTGTGGAAGCGGATCATACAGCCGCGGTCGGACATTGCTCAAGAAAAAAAAGTGGCTGCATTGGGGCCCCAGTCAAGCACCCCAGTCCAGCGCCTTGACGCCGACGCGCGTTTCCAGCTAAGCGGAACGCAACCCACAACAGGGAGCGCACATGGACAAGAGCGAGATCGGCAACACCGGCAGCCCCAGCACCATGCACATCGAGCGCGGCAAGATTCGCGAGTTCGCCCGTGCAATCAAGGACGACAATCCCATCTACTTCGACGAAGCCTATGCCAAGCAAACCGTTGGGGGCATCATGGCGCCACCGACCTTCTCAATGACGCAAGCGTTTTGGGAAGACGGGCCGCGCAAGCCGCTGCTCAAGTACGACGTGCGCCGGCTGTTGCACGGGGAACAGGAATTCGAGTACCTCGCACCGGTGTATGCAGGCGACGTGCTCACCGGCGTTGCGCGCGTGGCCGACGTCTACGAGAAGCAGGGGTCGCGCGGGGGCACAATGACCTTCGGGGTTATGGAGACCATCTACACGAACCAACGCGGTGAGAAGGTGCTGATCTCGCGTTCGACCCTGGTCGAGACGGCCGCGCCGGTGAAGAGGGAGTAGCGACGGCACCCGCCGGCGGGCGGTGCCGCCGCGGGCTGGTTTGCACTGGGAGCGGTGGCACCGGCCCGCGCCGGTCGCCGAGACGTGCAACCGTGCCCCTCTCTCCGACCCACCCCAGTCCACAGGCGGCGCAGTTCCGTGCGCGCGGGCACTGGCCGCAGCAATCGCTGGCGACACTCTTCGCGCGCACGGTGCAGTCCCATGCGCGGCGGGACGCGCTCGTCGATGGCGCGCACCGCCTGACCTTCGACGATCTCGACCGTCTGTCGCAACAAGTGGCGGTCACGTTTTGCGGGCTCGGACTCGCAGCCGGCGACGTGATCGCCTACCAGCTTCCGAACTGGTGGGAGGCAGCGGTGGTCTTTCTCGCGGCGTTGCGCATCGGCGCGACCGTCAATCCGTTGCTGCCGATCTTCCGTGAAGCAGAGCTGCGGTTCACGTTGCGGCAGTCAGGGGCGCGGGTGCTGGTGATCCCTGGCGTGTTCCGCGGCTGCGACCATCGCGAGCTGATCGCCGCGGTGCGCCCCGAACTTCCCGCACTGCGCGAGGTTTTGGTGGTGCGCGGCGAGCCGGCTGCGGGGACGCAGCGCTTCGCACCTTCGTACGATGCGCCGCCACCGCCCACGCCGCCGGTCAACCCGGATAGCATCGCTCTCCTGATGTACACCTCGGGTACCACCGCCGAGCCAAAGGGCGTCCTGCACACCCACAATACTCTCGCCGCTGAGGTGCTGAGCTTGGCGCGCGTGCATCAGCTCACCGCCGCCGATCGGACGTTGATGCCGTCGCCGCTCACGCATATTTCCGGGGTCATCCACGGCATCCTCACCCCCGCGTTGCTGGGCACCAGTGCCGTGTTGATGGAGCGCTGGGAACCGGCCCGAGCAGCCGACCTCATTGACCGCGAGCAGGTCACGTACATGGTCGGTGCACCCACATTTCTCCAAGATCTCTTGGCTCAACCGTTGCAACATGATGCCAGCTCGCTGCGTCTCTTCTCGTGCGGTGGGGCGGGCGTGTCGCCTGCGCTCATGCAGCGCGCACGTGAACGCTTTCCCAACTGCGTCGCCAAGCGCGTGTACGGCTCCACAGAGTTTCCGACGCTGACCACGACGGACGCCGCCGATGCAGTCACCTACGGCATCGACACGGAAGGGCGCGCCATCGCACCGGCGGAGGTCCGTATCGCCGACGCGTCCGGCATGTCCCTGCCTGCCGGCGCCGAGGGGGAGGTGCATGGGCGTGGTCCGGAATGCTTCGTCGGCTACCTCGACGCGCCGCTCAACGCCGAGGCGTTCACGCCCGACGGCTGGTTCCGCACCGGGGACCTGGGAGTGCTCGACGCCGCCGGCTACTTACGCATCACCGGCCGGCTGAAAGACATCATCATCCGCAAGGGCGAGAAGATCAGTGTGAAGGAGGTCGAGGACGCGATCGCGGCGCATGCAGCGGTCGCGGAGGTGGTGGTGATCCCATGCCCCGACCCGGAGTGTGGCGAGCGCGCGTGCGCGATCGTGCGTCCGCGCGCGGGCCAGTCGGTCGATCTGGGGTCGCTGCGTGCCTTTCTCAGCGCGCGCGGCCTGGCCAAGCAGAAATGGCCGGAACAACTCGAAGTGGTCGCCGACTTTCCACGCACCGACAGCGGCAAGATCCTGCGCACCAAGCTCAAGGAGCAGTTCGCCGGACGCGCACGGTGATCGATTTGGCTGGCGCACCAAGCGCGCCCTGGTGGCCGGTGCCAGCCGGGGGGTGACATCCCTCGGCTTGCATGCCGATCAACGCCTGGTGTAACGAACGATTGTTTGTAATTCCCGCTAGAGCGCCGGCTCCGGCGACCGCGATCGAGTTGGAGGCAGAGGATGGGATTCGAGTTCGGCTTGTTCTACGAGATTCCAGTCGCGCGGCCGTGGCATGCGCGCAGCGAGTATGAGGCGTACCACAACGTTGTCGCGCAAGCAGTGCGCGGCGACGAGCTGGGGTTCTCACATTTCTGGACGGTGGAGCACCATTTCCTGAGCGAATTCTCGCACTGCTCGGCCCCCGAGGTGCTGTACGGCGCAGTGGCCGCCAAGACCAAGCGCATCAAGATCGGCCACGGCGTACGCCTGTTGCCGTTCCCCTACAATCATCCGATCCGTGCCGCCGAGATGGGTGCGGCACTCGACATCATTTGCGATGGCCGCATGGAGTTCGGCACCGGCCGCTCGGCGACACGTGACGAGCTCGAAGGTTTCGGCATCGATCCCATGGAAACCCGTGAGCTGTGGCAGGAGGCGCTCGAAGTCGTCATCGGCGCCTGGACCACCGACGTGTTCGAATGGCAGGGGAAGTACTTCAAGGTTCCACCACGACGCGTGCACCCGAAGCCGCTGCAGCAGCCGCACCCGCCGATCTGGATGGCCACCAGCAGCCCACAGGGGCACGAGGTGTGCGGCCGAGCCGGTCTGGGATTGCTGTCGTTTACCATCGGCGTGCCGCCGGATGAGCTGGCATTCCGCATCGGCCTCTATCGCAACGCGCTGAAGGAGGCGAAGCCGATGGCCAAGTTCGCCAACCCCCGCGCCGCGGCATTCACCATGGTCCACTGCGCCGAGACTAACGCCGAGGCACGTCACAACGCCGAGGAATCGGTGCTGTGGTACTTCAAGCGCAGCATCGAGCTGATCGGTTCGCTGGCCGCATGGCAAGAAGGCAAAGAACTCGGCACCTACGAGTACACCCGCGCGCTCAAGGACCTCAATCTGGAAGGCTTCAACTTCGACCTGCTCGACGAGATGGACGCCATCATCGTCGGCGATCCAGAGAAGTGCATCCAAAAAGCCAAGCGCTACCGACAAGCCGGTTGCGATCAGCTCCTCTGCCTGATGAACCCGCACAGCATCCCTCCGGACAAAGTGATGCGCTCGATCGAGCTGTTCGGCGAGCACGTGATTCCGGCGTTCCGCTGAACCCGCCGGAAACTGTGCGACACCCGAGTCCCCGTGTGCAAGGTGTCACCGATTCTGATCCTATGCGGCGGGTTCCTCTCGGCGGTCCTCTGGATGGACCTGATGTTCGACGTACAGGTGCTGCGCTATCGAGGCACCACGGGCGAGCTGCCGGAAGAAGTCCTGAGCTCGATCGCTGCGTACTATCGTCGAGTCACGACGTTGGCGCGGCCCATGGGGCACGCGGTGGGTCTCGCGATGGTCCTTGCGCTACTGGCGCTCCTGGCGCAGATCACGCGTGCGCCTGAGCAGCGCGCCATCGGTCTGCTCTCGCTCGCGCTGTGCGGCGGGCCGGTCCTCTTGGCCGCCCTACGAGTCGTTCCCAACGCCGTCCGCCTCGGATCGCGGGTCGATCCGGCTGCGGAGCAAACCCGTCTGGCGCGTGCCATCTGCCGGGATCACATGCTCTGTCTCTGCGGGATCATGCTCTTTGTTGCGGTGCAACTGTTTGCGGCCCTGCGGTAGCGCGACGCCCGATGAACGCGCCGCGCTTCTTCGACTGCTTCCAGCTGTGCGCCCTTGCCTGCCTAGTCGGCCTCGGGGTGGCACGCGCCGCCGTGCTGTATGTCCGCGGCGTGCATGTGGTGGCCATCGATTGGCAGCGGTCGCTGTGGGAGCAGTTGGCGGACGCGCTCGCCATCGTCGTTATCCTTTCATGGGCCTACGAGGCC
>DATKMS010000458.1:0-3636 GCA_035541735.1 Candidatus Margulisiibacteriota bacterium | reverse complement strand
TACCGAGACATCCTAAAACTGCTCTTATGGTGAGTGCTACGTTGAGCTGGGCAATCCGGCGCCGCGGCGTGACCGCGCGCGATGGGGTCGCCTTCCAGCGGGAACAGTTTTCTGCATGTGGTGGCGCACATCGAGCATTTCACTAGCCTGGATAATTCAGTCGACGGCTGCGCCGTCGCCATGTACGTGAGTGAGGAGTTCGGTCGGCTGGTTGCGACCCCTATGCGGACATCGAAACTATGCGGAGCTTTGATGTGAAGGGAGAACCGGCCCTTGAAGAGTAGCGTGGCGAGCCGGCGCTTGATCCGCATAGTTATAGCGATTGGAGGAAGGCCAGCAGTTTGTCCGGCGGACGGTAGCGCTTCATCCTGATCCCCGGGGCCTCCAGCCGCGTGAGGGCTTTTTCCTTCATTTCGAGATTCGCCTGCACGTAGCGGTGCGTCGTGTTCAAGGTCTCGTGACCGAACAGCAGTGCGATCTCCGGAAACTTCACGCCGTCCTGGAGTAGGTGCATCGCCGTGGTGTGGCGGATGATGTGCGGTGAAACCCGCTTTTTCTTGAGCTCGGGATACTGAGCGGTGGCGCGGCGCACGGCGAGCGAGAGGCGCTTTTCGACATTGGAGCGCGTCATCGCGTGCCCGTCGCGATTCGGGAGTAATGGCACCTGATCGCGCAAAGCAGGATTCGCGCGCAGCCAGGCCCTGATTTCCCTGGCCGTGCTCGGCCACAGCGGCACCGAGCGCTCTTTGCGCCCTTTGCCCATCAGATGCACGATGCTGACGCGGTCGAGGACCACGTCAGTGACACGCACGCCGATGATCTCCGAGACTCGCGCGCCGGTGTTATAGAGCATGGTGAAGAGAAGATGGTCGCGCCGCGACGTCCAGCTCGCATCGGGCCGTCCGAGCACGGCGACCATCTCCTTGCGCGTGAGGTAACCGAGCATTGGCCGGTCGAAGCGCTTCATCGGCACGGATAGCGCCTTCTCCACAACGTGGAGAGAGGACACATCCCGCCGGCCGGCGTAGTTCAGAAACGCTCGCAGCGCCGTGAGCCGTAGATTTCGGCTCCGCACGCAGTTATGCCGCTTGGTCTCCAGGTAGTCCAAGAAAGCCAGAATCAGCTCCGGAGTCAGATCGACCAGCGCCAGCGCTGTGGCTGGTTTGCCCAAATGCCGCTGGGCGAAACTCAGAAACAGCGTCAGCCCATCGCGATAGCAGGCAACGGTGCGCAGGCTCACGGCGCGCTGCGCGGTCAAATACTCGGTGAAGAAGCGCTGCACCAGGCTGGGAAACGAAGGTGGCGTGCTCTCAGGCATGGGCCACCTCCGTGCCGAATGGCGGCTTGAACTTCTTCGCAGCCTTCGCTACCAGCTCCGGCACCGCCGACAGATACCAGTACGTATTGGTCACCATCGTGTGGCCCACGTAGGTGGACAGCTGCAGCATCGCCTGATCGATATCCACGCCTTCGTCCTGCCAGCGCAGGATGCGGTGCACGACAAAGCTGTGCCGCAAGTCATGAATGCGCGGCGCATGGTGGGCACCGCGATTAGGCCAGCGGAGCTGCCTGCGGATCTCGGCGAAGACCCGATGGACCTGCCGGTCGCTGAGGCCTTGGCCGAGCCTTCGTCCACGCGTGCCGATGAAGAAGGGAGATTCCGGATTCGCCCCGGCATATAGATCGCGCTGACGCCGATACCGGCGTAGCGCCTCCAGGGTCGTCGAATGCACCGGCACCTGGCGCGATTTGCCGAACTTGCTCTGCCGGATCGTCAGCATCCCCGACTTCAGATCGACATCGGCGATAGTAAGCCCGATGGCTTCCGATATACGCAGGCCCGTGGAGGCCATCAAGCCGAACAGTGTCCGATGGACAGCCCCGCGTAGCTTTGGCCGCAATTTACCGGCGGCCCCGAGCAAGTCGCCGATCTCGGCCTCGGTATAGATGTGCGGGGCCAGCCGCTCGCCGACCGAGCCGAAGACCCGATCGTCCGGGACCTCGGTCCGGGGCTCGAATTGCTGAAGCCAGCGCGTGAAGGTGCACAAGCGCTTCAAGCGCCGCGCCCAGGTCTTGGGATTCTGGCTGCCGTGGCTATCGCGTCGGGCCCAATCGGCCATCACTTCCAGCGTCAGCGGCCCTTTGTGCTTCACGGAGCGCAGATGGCGTGCCAAGCTGATGAGATAGAGCGCGTCTGTTGTCTCGAAGCCCAGCCGTCGGCGCTCGACCACGTAGCGCCCGATCAGCGTTTGCAACGATGCCGGCGCGCTCATGACACGACTCCCGGCCAAGGCAGCGCCACCTCGCGCAGCCGGGTGCTATCGAGCTTGGCGTAAACGAGCGTGGTATTGAGCGAACGGTGTCGTAGGACATCGGCGACTTCCTTGAGGGAGCCACCGCCCTCCAGAATTCGGCTGGCCACCGTGTGGCGCAGCAGATGGGAGCGGGTGTGGGGCAAGCCGGCGCGCGCGTAGGCGTACTTGATCACATGGCTGACACTGTCGCGCGTGAGGGGTAGATCGCACGGCGGCACACGGCGCACGAACACCGTCCGCTGCGAGGTCTTCGGCCGCTCGCGCTGCAAATAGGCGGCAATTGCTTCACCGGTCGCCGCTGGCAGCGGCATGACATCGTGCCGGCGCCCTTTGGTCCGCCGCAGCGTGATCGTGCCGGCCTGCCAGTCGATGTCGTCCAGCTGCAGCCGAGCAATCTCACCGGCACGCAGTCCGAGATCCAAGGCGCAGCGCACAATCGCATCGGCCCGACGCCGGCCACGACCGGATTGGCCGAACGAATGCACGAGTTGCTCGACTTCTTCCGCACTCAGGCCCTTGGGTAGCGTGCTCTGCTGCCAGTTGGCGGGATACGGGACGGCGCCAATCAGGCGGTACACCGCATCCCCACATGTCGCGCGGTAGCGGAAATAGCAGCGCAAGGCAGCGATCAGGCTCTGCGCACCTTGGGGTGAACTGTAGCGCTCGCACTGCCGTGCGAAGAATCGGCGCACCTGCTCGGGCGTGACCTCGGAGAAGACGACGGGGCCATTGCGGAAGCGCGACTGCAGAAAGCGGCGCACGATGCCCAGGCCCTGCAGGCGGGTTTGCGGTGCTAGGCCGCGCACACGGTCCATGTACTTGTCGTAGCGTTGCAGCTCGTCGTCAAACGAAGAGGCGGGCTTGGGCGGTCGCGGAACGATGCCCACAGTCCGCAAAGCGGTGAGCAGCCGATGTAGCGTGGCGCGCATCGCGCCTCGGCCGCTCCGAACCGGCTCGGGGCAGTCGCAATGGCGCAGATGGCCGTCGACGAATTCGCCGATCAACGCTTCGCTGAGCTGTCGGAGCTGCAACTGTCGGCGATGCAGCCATAGCGCGAAATGTTTGAGACGGGCGAGATCGCCGTCAATCGTGTGCTGGGCGTAACCGCTCTCGGTCAACCGGCGGTCAAAGATCTCGACGTACGACGCACACGGATCAGAGGAACGACAGGACTCCTGGCTTGTGCTCTGCATGGTGGTCTCCTTGGAATGGGGACCACACTTTGCACCGCCGGGACCGAAACTATGCGGAGCTCTTCACTGGCTTCTCGATGAAGACCTCCCGTAACTCCGCATAGTTTCGATGTCCGCATAGGGGTCGA
>DATKMS010000457.1:0-2997 GCA_035541735.1 Candidatus Margulisiibacteriota bacterium | reverse complement strand
GGCGGTAGATGGCGTCGGTGAACCCTGCGATCGGTGCGGAGAGCACCGGCGTGTCCAGTTCGAGCGTTCCGAGTCTGAGTGCAGGCATCACCGCAGACGGCTAGCAGGCCGCGCTGCCACGGTTCAAGGGATGTGACGGGCCGGGCTCCAGCCGAGAGCCCCGCCTGAGAGCACGTCGTGCACGCGTTGTTGACGCCATGCAACTGGAAGCGCCATGATCGGCGCCGCTAGGAGGAGACATGGCCAAGTCACTCTACGAACGCCTTGGCGGGTACGACGCCATCACCGCGGTGGCCAACGACCTGCTCCCGCGTCTGTCTTCAGACCCATTGCTGGGACGCTTCTGGGCGCACCGCGGCGCCGACGGTGTCGCACGTGAGAAGCAGCTGCTGATCGACTTCTTGTGCCACGCTGCCGGCGGCCCCGTCTACTACACCGGGCGCGATATGAAACTGTCCCACAAAGGCATGGGCATCAGCAGCGCTGACTGGGACGCGTTCATGAAGCACGTCAATGCAACCTTGGACGCGTTCAGCGTGCCGCCAACAGAACGCAGCGAAGTCGTTGCCTTCATCGGCGGCACCCGGGGCGACATCGTTGAAGCGTAGCTCCCAAGGAAGAGTTCTGAGCGGCCTGGGCGGCCCTGTGCCCTCCATACCACGCAACAGCGCCCGCAGCGTGAGCAGTTGCATGCACTCCGTGCCGGAACGCATGGAGCGCATGCGGTTGATTTGGTAGTCCGTGGGTGCGATGCATCGACTGGTCGGAGTCGTGCAAGGCTGGCGGGAGTCAGCGCGCCGCATACAGGCAACGCGGCTCATCGTCTTGCCGATCGCCGCGGGCGTGCTCACCGGGGCCGGCACCATCGCCTTCGTACAACTGATCGATCTGGTCCAGCGGCTGGTGCTCGGCTCGACGGACTGGCCGTTGCGGGTCCTGGCGCACCTCCCGTGGTACCACCGCCTGCTGGCACCCATGGTCGGTGGATTGATTGTCGGGCCGCTGGTGCACTTCCTGGCCCCTGAAGCGGAAGGGCACGGCGTGCCGGAAGTCATCGAGGCGGTCACCATACGCGGCGGGCGCATTCGCAAGCGCGTGGCGACGGTCAAGTCGCTGGCGTCGGCGTTGACCATCGGCACCGGTGGATCTGTGGGACGCGAGGGGCCGGTCGTGCAGGTCGGTGCTGCGCTCGGGTCGACGTTAGGTCAACTGCTCCGGCTCCCCCCCGAGCAGCTCAAGACTCTGGCGGCATGTGGTGCCGCGGGTGGCATCGCCGCCGTTTTCAATGCACCGATCGCAGGGGCGTTCTTTGCTCTCGAAGTCATCACCGGCAACTTCGCGATGCCGTCCTTCAGTCCGGTGATCTTGTCGTCGGTCATGGCGACCGTCGTGTCGCGCGCCTACTTCGGCGACCACCCAGCGTTCATCGTGCAGCCCTATCAACTGGAGAGCCCGGTTGAGTTCGTCGCCTATCTCGGCCTGGGCCTGTTTTGCGGCGTCGTGGCGGCGGCGTTCGTGTGGACAATCGACAAGCTCGAAACGCTGGCGCCGCGCGCGCCCATCCCGAAGATGTGGCGCCCAGCAGCCGGCGGCTTGGTGCTCGGGGCGATGATCGTCCCCCTGCCCTACCTGTACGGAGTCGGCTACGGCACAATGGATGCGGCCCTGAGCGGACGATTGTCGTGGCAGCTGCTGGCAGTGCTCGTGCCGATCAAGATCGTCGCGACCAGCCTGACGCTGGCCTCAGGTGGGTCAGGCGGAGTGTTCCTCCCCTCCCTCTACATCGGTTCGGTTGCGGGCGGGCTCTATGGAATCGCCGTCCATCACGTTCTCGGCGCGCAGGCCGCCGGGTCGGGGGCCTACGCCTTGGTCGGGATGGCCGGGCTGCTGGCGGCCGCTACCCATTCGCCGATCACTGCAATGCTCCTCCTGTTCGAGGTGAGCGGCGATTACAAGATCATCCTGCCGGTCATGATCGTCGTGACGCTGGCCAGCATGGTTGGACGGGCGCTGAAGCAGGACTCGCTGTACACCTTGAAGCTCAGCCGCCAGGGAATTGCGCTGCACCGCCGTGAAGACTTGATCATGCGCAGCCACAGCGTCGGCGAAGTGATGCGGCCAGCGGGCGCGGTCATCGGCGACCGCACCGCCATCAGTGAGACGGTGCAGTACTTTCTGCACCACGAGGTGTTCACCGCCTACGTCACCGACGCGCAGGGGCGACTGGTCGGGACGATTTCGATCCACGATATCAAAGACCCGGAGGTTGCCGAGTTGGGCCCGCTGGCGATCGCCCGTGATGGGGTGGAGACGAATGTCCCGACGGTTGCACCCGACGATACGCTGGCGGAATGCATGGACCAACTCGTGCTCAGCGAGCACGACGAATTGCCCGTCGTCGACGCCGAGAACCGCCTGCTTGGGGTCGTCTCGCGGCGTGATGTATTGCGCGTCTACAACACGGAATTGCTACGCCACGAGTATCTCGGCGTCACTACTGATGAGCGCAGCGATGCGTTACGGCATGCGGTGCGTCTGGCACCCGGTATGACTCTGGCGCGCGTTGGGATACCACACTGGCTGGTGGGCCGTTCGTTGCGTGACGCGAACCTGCGGGCGCAGTACAGCCTGACAGCGGTGGCGGTGCAACGCGCCGGCAAAGGCGAGGACCACCTCCCGGAGCCCGATGTGCCCCTCAGAGGCGGCGACATCCTCGTGGTCGTTGGGCAGCCGAGCGACGTCGAACGGTTCCGCAACTTGCCGCGGGACACCGCACCAAAGCCTTCGCATTCATAGTCGCTCTACGCCGGCGCCTGGCGCCGCGGGACGAAGCGGAAGGTCGCCCCCTTGCTCAGCTTCGCGAGGCTGACAGCGGCCGGCTCCTGCGCAGGCTCGGCGTTCGGGTCGACCTCGACGCACCAGGCGGCGCGTGCGCCGCTGACATCAAATGACCGACAGCGGGCGCGCGGGTTGACCGTGCGGACGATCGCGTCGAGC
>DATKMS010000456.1:0-3817 GCA_035541735.1 Candidatus Margulisiibacteriota bacterium | reverse complement strand
CAGATGCAAGGCACCCTGCGGGTGGTCGACCTTGAGTCCCATCACGAGGCCGACACGGCGAATCTCGACGAGAAATGGATTGCGCCGTTGGATGGCCGCGAGGCCGGCATACAGGTGTTCCGACTGGCGCCGGACGTTGGCGAGCGTTTCCGGCGCGGCGCACAGCTCGAGCACCTTCATGGCGACGCGGCAGCCGATCTCGGCGCCGCCGCTCGTCGAAACGTGCCCCCACGCGTTTTCGAACAGCCAGCCGGCGACGCGCTCGGAGAGCACGGCGGCGCCGATCGGATAGACACCACCGCCCAGTCCCTTGGCGGTGACGAGGATGTCCGGTGTGACGCCGAAGGTCTCGACGCCCCACATCTGTCCGGTGCGCCCAAGACCCGTCTGCACCTCGTCAGCGATGTACAGTGCGCCACACTTCTCACAGGCTGCCTTGATGCCTGGGAGATAACCGTCGGGTGGAACAGGAAAGCCGTACGTCGCAGGCACGGTCTCAAGAATCACCGCAGCAACGTCGCCTGCCGCCAGCTCTTGCTCCACTGCGCTCAGCTCACCGAACGGCACCTTGGCGAACTCCTGCGGCGCGTCGCTCAGGAAGGAGCGTGCCGTGGCGTCGTCGCCGGCTTGGCCGGCCAGGCCGACGCGGCCGTGATAGCCCTGATCGATCGCCACGATCTTGCGCCGCCCGGTCGCCTTGCGTGCGGTGCGGATCGCCACATCCACGACCTCGCTACCGGTTGCCCCGAACACCGAGTAGCGCAGGTCGCCGGGAGTCAGGCGGGCCAGCATTTCTGCCAGCTCGCCGCGCGCTTCGCTCGGAAAGTGATGGTTGCCGATGTCGACCTCGGCGGTCGCCTCGACCAGGGTGCGGACGATGTCGGGATGGCGATGGCCGAGGTTGAACGTACCGCCATTGAGATGCACGTCGATCAGCTCGTGGCCGTCCACGTCCCACATGCGATAACCCTCGCGGCGGCCGATGACCAGCGGGATGCCCAGCTGCCGGAACGACTCGACGCGCCCCGGCATCCAGTAGCGCTGGCAGAGATCGAGCGCGTGGCGCTTGCGGTCCGAGATGTTGGTTTCGCTCATTTGTTTCTCCCTGAACAGATTCGGCGTGGGAGAGCAAGCGGGCACCGGGGAATGAATCCCCCGGCTCACACAACAGAGCCGGCTCGAAGCCTGGCTAGCGCGTCCGGGTTCAGCCCGGTTACACCGGGCTTTGCTGTCTGAGCCGGGGGCTTCGAGCCCCCGGTGGTCGACGCCGCCACATTCCAGGCTCAGACGCGCGGGCAAACTGACCCGCTACCGATCACTGCCCTGCCCACCAGATGTTCGGCGCCTGCGCCACCGCGCGCGGCGTGGCCGGCGCGCCGAGGCGCGTCAACTCCCGCAGCACCGCCTCGATCGCGGGCTGGCAGGCACCACGCACGCGTTCACTCAGACCGGCGCCGAGCGTCGCGTGCTCCGGGATGATGCCGACCAGCAACAGGTCGCGCGGCCCGCCGCCGGCAAACTCGACGAGCGCGAGCGCCTCCTGCACCGCCGGGTCGTGCGGGCTGACACGCGGCTTCGGCGGTACCCGGTGGAGGTCTGCACGCCGGTACAGCCGCACCTCACCCGGTTCGCCGCGGGCAGCGACAGCATCCACGAGGACCACGGCATCGGCCTCGCTCAGATATGCCGGCAGGCCGAGTCCAGGCGTGCCGAGATCGGCTACCGAAACGTTCGCCGGCAACTCGTAGCCGGCGCGCAGCAACTCGACGATGAACGGACCAACCGCGTCGTCGCCGAGCAGCACGTTGCCGAGGCCGAAGACGGCGATGCGCAGCGGCGTCACAGCACCTTCACCGTGGCGATCGTCCGGCCTTCCACGTCGAGGGTGTGACAGGCGCACGCCATGCACGGATCGAACGAGTGCACCGTGCGCAGCAGCTCGAGCGGCTTCTCCGGATTGGCCACCGGGTTCTTGAGCAACGCGGCCTCGTATGGGCCCGGTGTCCCCTGCTCGTCGCGCGGACTCGCGTTCCACGTCGTCGGCACTACGGCCTGGTAGTTCGCGATGACGCCGTCCTTCGCCACCACCCAGTGCGACAGCGTGCCGCGTGGCGCTTCGTGGAAACCCACACCCTCGACCGCGTCCTTGGGAAAGGATGGCGGGTTGAAAACGGTGGCGTCACCCTTCTGAACGTTGCTCACCAGCAGCCCCCAATGCCGGACCGCGAGCTCCGAGAGGACGGCGGCACGGATGGCTCGCGCCAGGTAGCGGCCCATCGTCGACTGCATCTGATCGACGGTGATCGGGCGCTTGGCGATGGCCGAGACCCGCGTCAGGGCCAGGTCGGTCCACTTGCGCGTCAGCTCGTGCTCCAGGGCATAGCCGACGAGGATGCTCGACAGCGGCCCGACCTGCATCGGCTTGCCTCCGAAGCGCGGCGCCTTGACCCAGCTGTATTTCCCATCGTCCTGAAAATCCGTGAAGTCGGGAATGGTCTCGCCTTGCCACGGCGGCTGCGGTCCGCGGCCTTTGTAATAGGCGTGGGTGACGTCCTCGACCACACCCTTGCGGAAGTATTCGTCGCGCTGGCCGCTAATGCGCCGCACGCCGGCGAGCTTACCGTCGAAGATCGTGCCGCCGGGAAGATCGAAGGCCGTCGAGGCGATATCGGTCGGCAGATCCGGCACCGCCAGATAGTTCTGCACACCCTTACCGATCTCGAACCACTCCGGATAAAAGCCGGCGATCGCGCATGCATCGGGGAAGTAGACCTGCTGCACGAACGGGATCACCTCGTCGAACAGGTCCTTCATCATGTAGAGGCGGTCCATGTTGAGGGTCGCCAGGCTGTTGAGGTTGATGGCGTTCATCACGCCGCCGACGGCGACGTTCTGGATGTGCGGCGTCTTGCCGCCGAGGATGCCGACGATCTGATTCGCCTTGCGCTGGAACTCGAGCGCCTGGAGGTAATGCGACAGCGCCAGCAGGTTGACCTCCGGGCTGAGCTTCATCGCCGGATGGCCCCAGTAGCCGTTGGCGAAGATGCCGAGCTGGCCACTCTCCAGCAAGCCGTTCACCTTTGCCTGCACCGCCTTCATCTGCTTGTCGGAGTTGCCGGGCCAGTCCGAGAGGCTTTCGCCGACGGCGGCGGTCTTGGTGGGATCCGCCTGCGGGATCGTGGTCACGTCGACCCAGTCGAGCGCCGACAGGTGGTAGAAGTGGACGATGTGGTCGTGCAGGGCATGCGCGATCAGAATGAGATTGCGGATGTACTGCGCGTTCAGCGGCACCTCCAAGCCGAGGGCATCCTCGACGGCGCGTACCGAGGCGATGGCGTGCACGGTGGTACAGACACCGCAGAAGCGTTGCGTGAAGAACCACGCTTCACGCGGGTCGCGCCCGCGCAGGATGGTCTCGATGCCGCGCCACATGGTGCACGAGGCCCAGGCCTTCTGTACTTGGCCGCCATCGACGACGGCGTCGATGCGCAAGTGTCCCTCGATACGCGTGACGGGATCAATCGTGATACGAGCCATGTGGACTCCTTCTAATTCTAACGAGGCGTAGCCTCAGACCGACCAGACATGCGAACGGCTCCCTCTTCCTCCGGGAGAGGGTTGGGGTGAGGGGATGAGATGATTCTGCAACCAATGGTTCTGAGTGGTCCCGAATGCATGAACATTCCGCGAGGAAGCAAGGATGAAGAACCATCACTTCCCCTCACCTGACCTCTCCCAAAGGGAGAGGAACCCATGTACGGGGCTTCTCGAAAACTTGACTCATTCACAACGAGTTCCTGCATTCACGCCCACTAGT
>DATKMS010000455.1:0-4498 GCA_035541735.1 Candidatus Margulisiibacteriota bacterium | reverse complement strand
CGCACGATCACCCTCGGCGCCCTCTCCGTCGGCAGCCTCAGTGTCTGCCTCTTGGTGCTGCGGGTCTTTGCGGCGGAACAGGCGCTTGCTATTGCGCTGTGGCTGGCCGCGCAGATTTGGCTCGTCGCCGCAGCCCTGCCTGCTGTCGTGCCGGACGCAGCGGAGCGGGACGCCCGGCGGCGCTACTGGCCTCTGCTGGGGCTGCTGTTGCTGGCCGCCATCGTAACGCGCTTCTGGCAGATCGGTTACTATCCCGATGCTGTCCATCACGATCACAGCTTGTACGGCGATGCCGCTCTGCACATGCTCGACGGAAATTGGAAGCCATTCTTCATCATGGATCCATGGACCTCCGAGACGATGGCGCGCGTCTGGCTCGTCCCCTGTATCGCGGCGCTGAAGCTCTTCGGACACCACTACTGGGTACTCCGATTGACAGGAGCGATCTCCGGAGTTCTGGTCGTGTGGGGCACCTACTTGCTGGGGACCTCCCTCTTCAATCGCCGCGTCGGTCTGATCGCGGCGGTGCTCGTCACCGTGAACAACGGCCTGCTCCTATATTCGCGGCTGCCGTACGTGATGGATTCCGCATGGCCTCTGGTTTTCGCCGTGCACTGTGCCGTCGTCGCCCTCAAGCGCGGTTCCCGCTTGCATTGGACCCTGGCCGGTCTTCTGAGCGGCTGGGCGATGCTCACCGTGCGCCAGTTCACCATGTACCCATTCATCGGCGGAGCGATGTTGCTCTGTCTGGCGTGCCTCTATCCGCGCGGGCTGTGGCGGCAGCGCTCGGGCCTGCTGTGGTTTGCGTGGGGAGTTGCGGCGGCCTACGCGCCCATGCTCCCGCACATGCTGGGGGACATCGTGCTGCGGACACAAGCCAGGGGTGCCGTCGTGCTCCTGAATCCCGATGGTTCGCTGCGCTGGGATGGCGCTCTATGGGCAAAGCAGTTGCTCCACTCGTTTGGCTCCATTCTGTACTACCGCGACAGCGGTCCCTGGGGGGTGTCCACCGGTAAACCAATCTGCCTGCGGTACGAAGCGGGTCTCTTCGGTATCGGCTTGGTCTACCTGCTCACGTCACGGCACACGCCCGCGATGTTTGTCCTCATGGTATGGATGGTCGTCAGCATCTTCCTGGGGTGTGCGGCTTTGCCCAATCCCCCAACCCTGTATCACTATCTGGTTGCAATCGTTCCGATCATGGTCACGACCGCCGTCGCGCTCGATCGCCTGCTGGCGCTCACGGATCGGTGGCGTCTCGTGTGGCGGGCCGTCCCGGCGATTGGCGCTGTCGCGCTGCTGGCGCTGATCAGCACGAGCCAACTCGATGGCTTCTGGCAGGTAGTTCGTCGCCCGGCCCCGGGTCGCGACGGCCAAACCGTCTACCACACCATCCCCATTGTGCTGGTGGCTCGCTTTGTCAGTGAGCACCCGGATTACCGATATTATATGGTTCGCGGACGCACGGAAGGGGCTACAGCGCAGCCGCTGCTCTTGTTCTTCGCGGCGCACACCGACATGTCGGATATCACCACCGACCTCGCCGAAGTGCTTCCAGTTCCGCCGGTGGACCCCGCCGTCGGCGCGGCATTCGTCATCCTGCCAGGCAGCAGTACGCGCCGAGAGGCCATCGCCACCGTGTACCCCGGAGCCGCGATTGAAGAGCTCTGCTACCCGAACGGTTCCGTATGGGTGTATCTGGTCCCGGCGAGTGAAGTGCGCAAGGCGTACGAAGCGTCACCGTCGACCACCGAAGGACAGACGACGACGGCAGCCTCCAGCTGACTTGGCCTTTCGAATGGAAACCGCAAGGCGATGCCACGTCCGGCATTCCCTCGGCGCCGCTCAGGAGACTTTACGCGCAACGCAGGTTACCGAAGTGCCGCAGGGGAGGTTGAAGTAACGCAAGGCGCTGAGCTCAAAACGTAGGAGCCAAGCGAGGCCGCCATTGACCCAGGGGCGCGGCCGGTATTCGCCTTCAGGGTTCCAAGGCCGCTTCGCCAGTCGCTGTATGGCGCGCACGCACCAGACAGCCGGGAAGAGAATGGCATTCGTGTACGTGATCCGGTCGACTCGAAACCCAGTGGTTTGCAGGAGTCGGTTGAGCATGGGGCGGGTGTACCGCCGCTGGTGGTGCGCGGCCACGTCCTTCTCACTCCAGAGCGACGCAAACGCCGGCACGTTGATCACGGCAACGCCCTCGGGGCGTAGAACACGATGCATCTCACGCAGCGCGGCGGCGTCGTCCTCGATGTGCTCGATTACATCGAAGGCGAGCACAACATCGAGCGTTTCAGCCGCAATTGGCAGAGAGAGGACATTCGCCTGACAGACGCCCCGAGTGGGATTGCGCCGCTTGCTGAAGGACACCGCCTGCCAGGCAGCGTCGACACCGAAGACCAGACCATGTCGACTAAACTCCTCAAGTGTGATGCCCGTGCCACAACCCACGTCGACCATGCGCGGCCTTCCTGCGCCGCGCAAAGCGCCAACGAGCAGCATGTGAAACACGCTCCGCATGCTCACGGACCACCAATGGGTTCGCTCAATCTCGTAAAAGTAATCGTACATGTACGAGTCCATGGCGCGACAGAGGATGTGGGTCTTCGGTCTGGGTGTCAACCCGCAGAGCCCCGAGATGCGCAGCCGCGCAGCGCGTTGCTGACCACCCGCAGGATGAAGGCGATGTCGACCTCGGCGCCACTCGGGATGCCGTGCGGACACGACGAGGATTGCGCAGTCCCAAGGACGATGTTCACCAGCGTGATCACATCATTTACCGTCACGCTGTGCGTGCCGCTGCAGTCGCCGATGCACTGCGGCGTGGGAGTTGGGCTGGGTGACAAGGCCGCCGACGCGCTTGCGGTCAGCGTAGCCGTGGCTGCCGCTGCTGGCGTCGCGGTTCCGGTAGGTGTCGCTGTTCGTAGTTCCGTTTGCGTCACGGTTGCCGTGCTCGTCGGCAGCTGAGTCGGCGTGGCGCTCGCGGTTTCGGTGGCCGTCCACGTCGGCGTCGGGCTCGGCGTATCCGCTTGAGTGGGTGTATCGGTTGCCACCGGGGTAGCTGTCGGTGTCCTGGTCCGTGTCGGCGACGGTGTGCAGTGAAAGAATTGCGGGCACTGGCTACACTGCTTATCGGCGGGCAAGCTGCTGCAGGCTGCCACCGCATCGTCGACAGTGACCGGCCCAATCCCGCCGTTGCAGGCTGAGCAAACTTGAAATCCTCCGCCACCCGTTGCGCACACACAGCAGGTCCTGCAGTCGGCGGCACTCGTTGTGTTTGGCCTGGTTCCGACGAGAAGAAGGATGACTGCCGACCAGGCTGTCGCCAATCTCGTTGCTCGTGTTGTCACGGGCGTGCAACCTACCAGAAGCGGCGCTGCATCGCTCGTCGACGTCCGACTTTGTTGCGCTCTGGCTCGACGACGACGCGAATGGAACAGACCTCGGCGAATGAAGGCTCCGGTCGTGATGATCGGGCCAGGCTGGGTGGATTTGCCGTTTGCCAGCCGAGCTGATACATGGGCGCGCATGGCACAGCGCTGCGTAGGCTGGGTGCTGGGCACAGTACTCGCCAGCATCGTGTTGGCAGCTCCCGCACGGGCGGCGGTGTGTTATGCCTGCATCTGCACGGGGCAAGACTTCGCTGCGGCGTGCCGGTTCTCCGATCCCTTTTCGATTCTGGAGTGTGACGCCGTGTGTGGCGCAGGCAACAGCTCAAGATACACTTTCGACACTACGTGCGCGGACATCGCTGCTACACGGTGCCCAACGTCGGAGACGGGACATTGCACTGATGGGATCAACAACGACGGCTACCAGAACGACGTGACCGACTGCGCCGACTCTGCGTGCTTTAGCGATCCGGCGTGCAGGGTGAAGGCTCCCACTCTCTCTCACACTGCCCTGACGCTCGTTGGGCTGTTCCTGCTCGGCAGTGGCGCGTGGCTGGTCCGACGAGGAGTGACACGTTGATGACCACCATGCGCTCTCTCTTATTCCTCGCCGTGGCGATAACCGTGCTGCACGTGCCGCGGCTGTCCCAAGCCCAGCTGGAGCAGTATTGCTGCGTGTGCGGTCCGTGTCCGGTCCTAGCACAATCACGCGTCTGTGAGACTGTTGTAGAAATTGGAAGCGAGGCAGCCGCGTGTGCCGGGCGCTGCGAGTTGAAAGGCTGTCAATTTGTCGAGGTGCTCGATGGCAGCTGCGATCTCCACGCTGGCGAGTGCACACCGTCACCTGCCCCTGCAGCCTCTCACCGGCTGCTGTTCGCGTTGGGGGTGCTGCTCGCCGGTTGCGGCGTATACCTCGCTCGACGGCGTGTGGTCTGAGCCCTACGGGCAGCCGTTCAACAAAGCATTCACCGCTGCGACGATGTCGGCGACGGTGAGCTTCCTGCTACCCGTGCCATCTCCCGCCGAGCAGGATGACAGCGGCGCCCTCCCGAGCACGATGTTCACCATCTGGATGAGATCGCTGACCGTGACATCGCCCTCACCGG